>DASTSI010000162.1:0-10556 GCA_035760745.1 Nitrospira sp.
AAGAGGAACGAACGCTGCGAGGGCCTGTCACCGAGCCGCCCGGGATCGGGGAGAAAGGCACCGGCCAGACCAAGAAATCCACCGAGCGGCAGCAGACGCCGGACAAGCCGAATCTCTCTCAGGTGCCGGAGGAGCTGCGCGAAGGGAAGACGGCGCAAGCCGCGGAGGAACTGAAGCACGAAAAATAGCCTGAGCTTGAGGAAGAAGGACGCGGCGGCCGGGTGGCTCTTGCGCCGCCGCACCGCGGCTAGCGGTGGGGTCTGTCGCTGGTCCCGCTCGGCCTCGCACCCCGCCCGGTGTGGGGACCCCGCTGCGAGCGAGCGGCGACCAGCGCCACCCGAATTCTGACTACGCGAGCACACTGAAATGTGTACAGCCGGACTCATCCTGCTGCTTTCAGGCCGGGGGGAAAGAGATAAGTAGGACAAACGAATCGCAGAGCACTGCTCCGCGTGACGGATGTGGTGGTCGGAATGTCGCTTAAGTCATCGCCGTCGCGGGAGGCGATCGCACTAGCTCAGCAGTACGGTGCCTGAGCCTCGGCCAAGTGGTATGCCCGGCATCCCATTCCTGTTATGGAAGAACTGTGCGCGAGAATTCGCGCAAAAGGACGGCGCCGCGCGGGCTGGAGGAGGGACCGACCTATTCGGACTTGGATTTTTGGGGAACCAATTGCACGTTGATCTTCTCGGGATCCAATGTCCAAGCTCCCCCGACGAGAACATCTACTAACACGCCGGGAACGAGCCAGAGGATGTTCCCGAGAACAGTGGCCACGGCGTTGAAGTCCCGCTTGAGCGTAATCCTCTCCGGTTCATAACCCTCCTTTTCGATCGTCACGACGTGATCCTCCGCCCGCCGCAGCTCCATGGTATGAGGCGTGGTGAACCGCAAGCCGTTCTCGAGTTGGATTGTCGCGCCAGGAGGAACCGTATCGAAGGAGACCGTTTGTCTGCTGCCATGGATTAGAGAGCCGCACCCGGCGCGAGCCCGATGCACGCCGCCGTCCGAACCAGCTTCTCAATGTTCACCCTCGCCACCTCCGTCTTGCTTCAGCGCCGTAACCTCTGCTTGCGTCTGCAACAGCAATCAGCCTGCGCTGCCTCCTCCTTCTCTTTAGCAGGGGCCCGATCAGCCTCAAACGTGCGCGCGTCGAGAAAAGATCATTCCAAGCTTGCTCGTGTCCCATTAGCGGGGGCCGGAGCTGTCTCAACCGTGCGGCCGGCAGTCTCAGTCGGGTGGCGCTGGTCGCCGCCGCCGCGCCGGCTCCCTCACTGTTCTCTCTTGCTTGCCTCTTTTCTGTTCCTCTTAAGAGAGCAGCCTGGATTAGTCCAAAAGTGCGCGCGTCGAACGAGGCCCTTCTGAGGGCGCGCGTTCCGCGAGCACAAGGACTAACCAGGCTGCTCTCCCCCTCTTTTTAGGGGAACTCCACCACCGCCCGCACTTCCACCGTACCGTTGCTCGCCATGGGAATTTTCTGAGCGACCGCCACCGCCTCCTCTTCACTCTTGGCCTCGATAAGGAAGTAGCCGCCCAACTGCTCGCGCGTCTCGGCGAACGGCCCGTCGGTCACGAGCCGTTTGCCGTCCCGAACGCGGACGCTCTTGGCCGTGGCAGCCGGATGCAGCGGATTCGCGGAGACATATTGCCCCCTCGCGCGCAAGTCCTCCGCGAGCTTCACCGCTTCCTGCTTACACTCCGCCCGCTCCTTCTCGCTCCGTCCCGTCTTCTCTTCGGCGTAAATCAGCAGCATGTACTTCATGGCCCCCTCCATCGATGAGCACAACGGCGGGTCTGCGATTGTCAGAAGATAGTCGTATGGGAAGGCCAAAATCGACAGCGGCCCCTCGGCTTCTCGTGAGGCATGCGTGCCGGCGATCTCATTGAAGACCATTTTCCCGAGAAAGCATAAGCACGAGCTACCTTGGTCTGCTCGTCACTGCCTTGACAGTGATATACTAAAACTCGCATATTATTTTCCTCGTGAGCCCGAAACCGATTGTCTGGCTCGGATCGTCTCGAACCGACGTTCAGGCGTTCCCGCAGGATGCCAGGCGGTCGGCCGGTTTTCAGCTCAGGCAGATCCAGCAGGGCTTGGAGCCGACCGATTTCAAACCGATGCCGACCATTGCCTCGGGTGTGTACGAGATCAGGGTGCATACCGCCGTGGAACACCGTGTCTGCTATGTGGCGAAATTTGCGGAAGCCATCTATGTATGTGCTCCATGCGTTTCCAAAACGGACCAGAAAAACATCCCTGCGTGACCTGGAAATCGCGAGGCAGCGTTATCATGCCCTGCTAGCCGTGCGCTGTGAGGATTAACACATGGAGAAACGCATCATGAAACTCGAGGTGACAAGATCGAGCGGAAATGTCTTCCGAGACGTCGGCTTCACCCGTACAGAAGCCGAACATCTCTTGGTACGCGCGGACCTCTTGATTCAGTTGCAGAAACTCATCACCAGCCGCCGTCTGAAACAAAGAGCCGCAGCGAAAATGCTCGGCGTTACCCAACCCCGGGTCAGCGACCTCCTGCGCGGGCGTATCGACCTGTTCAGCACGGACGCGCTCATCGATCTGCTCGCGAGATTGGGAGCCGAAGTCCGTCTCAAGATAAAACTCCCTCCGGCAACCTAAGTCATCTCGCATACCAAGCTGATGGCGGAGAGACTCTCCTCGAGGCCAGCCCTCGGCTGATGCCTCGCTCCTCCCCGGTGATGCTCGCGTTCGCGAGGACACCTTGAGAGACATCGCCGCCAAAAGGCGAGATTGCCGGCGCTCCGCTTCGCTATCTTGACGGGTACCCGGTCGCCGGCGGGAAAGAATTCGGATCGGTATTACGTGAGTCCATCGCGAAACTTTGGATCAGCCGCGTGCGCACCGTCGCAGAACGGTTTATTTTCCGACCGCCCGCACCGGCAGAGAGTCATACGATTGCGAAGTTCATAGGTCTGGCCGTCAACGCCGATGAGCCTGATTGCGCCACGCACCCACAAGGGCCCGCTGCACTGAAGCGCGGGATCTTCAACGATGCCGATTGACTGGGAGAATTCCCGCTCAATCGGGTCGCCGGTGGCTTTATCGATCGCCACCAGCCGGCCGGCCGGGCAATCGCCGACCTGCTGAATGAACTGCGCCCGCACCTTGGCATCATGGGTGGCCGCCGCCTGGTTCCACACACGGCCCTGGGGATCGCAGAAACGCGCGAACGCGCATAAACCCTCGGCGTCCGCGAGCTGCACGGTCGGTCCATCGATCACCTCGGCCTGATCCATGACCGGCTGACGGCTGGCCGTTTCGGTGCCATCGAAGCCGATTTTGGCGTGCGCGCCGTCACAAAATGGTTTCGTGCTCGATGCGCCGCACCGACAGAGGGCGTAGTGCTCGCCAGTCTGAAGCGTGTCACTCTCCACCCACGTGATCGATTCGCCCTCGTCGTTGACTGCGATGATCTGAAATGCAACCGGAACCGATCCGGAGACCAGATACGGCCCGTCTTTCGTGACGGTGATGCTTGTGTGACGCGACATGGTCTGCCCCTCTTTGGTCGCGAGCATCCCCTTACGCTTATATCCTCACTTCAGAAGCGCGAAGCCGATGCCGGTCCCCAAGCCTTGTCCATAGGCAAGAGAAATATTCAGCATCGCCAGAGGTTCGATGTTTCGAGCGCTCTTCAGCGGGCCAGCATTGACCGCGTCAAACCCCATTTTGGCAACGAGGGTCCGCACCTGTTCGGTCGCCTCCTTGTTGTCGCCCGCCACAAAGACCGAAATAGCCGTGCCGTGAATCTTGGGATTTTGCGACGCATAGATCTGGGCAAACACCGTGTTGAACGCTTTCACGACGTGCGCCTCCGGTACGAGTTTGGCGATTTCCTCGGCGGCGGAAGTCGTGAACCCGACCGTCAACGAACTGTAATCCGAGGAAAGCGGGTTCGTCACATCGATCACCGTCTTCCCCCGAAGCAGGGGCGCGAGCGGCGGCAGGACGTCTTTGACCGCCGCATACGGAACCGCCAGGAGCACCAGATCCGCCGACTGCACGGCTTCTCGGACCCGCGACGCTTTCGCACCATGACCGGCCGCTTGCGCAGCCGCCTGGGCGCTGGCCTCAGTTTTGGCGGAAAAGGTGACGTCGTAGCCCAGCTTGGCGGCCCAACTTCCGATGCTCTTTCCAATGTTTCCCGAACCGATGATTCCGAGCTTCATGAAGGTCCTCTCCTTGGCCTTGCCTGAACACTGTTCTCCCTATTGTGCTTAGCGTCCGCTGCGGCCGACGTCGGTACGATAAAGATCGATCACCCCGCGCCGGCTTCATTCAGTTCCAGGATGACAAGAGTGCCCTCCGCGAATCTCTTTCGTTTTTTGGGCTTGTTCCGTCAGCGGAAATACTGTGTCGCCGCCAGGCCTGTGCAGCTTGATGCGGTTCTTCGTCATGCCGAGGTGGATCAGGTGCATATCGACGAGATAATTATTTTCGCCCAGCGCCACGATCCGCTTCCCCAGCTTTGAACGGCTCCTGCCCGTGGCGCCGAGCCATGTTGGCGTTGAGCTGATGCGTCGCGCCCTTCGACGTCGTGACCACGAGCGCCCCGGCTTTTCCGTCACAATGCTCGTGAACTTCGTATGTCCGCGGGGAAGGTCGGCGGCCGACGCACCGTCGGCCGCCGGCCGTGCCTCCTCTCACGTCACGAGATTATTGCGCCAGCCTCACATCGATGACCGTGCCCTGCTCGTTCAGTTCGACCACGATGTTGGAGCCGTCCGGGATCGGCTTGGTCTTGACTTCCATCCGCTCCAACGGAAACTCTTTCACCCCTTCCGGCGTCGAGAGCCTGACCAGATTCTTGTTGGGCCCCGTTCGAATCAGCTTGCCGAAAATCAGGCGGTGCGTCCCGGCCTTCGCTTTGTCTTTGCCGTGCACGTCGATGACCATGCCCTCGTCATTGATCCAAAGGGAGACATGGTCCCCGACCGCGGCGTCGGCAGGCGCGTATTTCTTCATGAGCTTGTACTGGGCGGTCGGCGTCGTGACATAGACCAACGCCGCATCCATCTTCGTGACCTTCCCATCGACTTGGATGACATACCCGGGCTTGGTGCGCGGGTGCTCGTCGAATTCCATTTCCACGGTGAACTTATGGATATCGATGACCTTTCCCGCTTCGTTGATCTCGAGAGTCACCGGTTCGCCCTCTTGAAAGTTGGAGAGCTTCGATCGGCCGGTTTGGACGTCGAACGTCTTCTCTCCTTCCGGCGTCCACAGCTTGATCTCTTTGTGGTCCGGCGACGTGTACTTCAGGTCACCGGTCACGAACCGGTGCGCATGGCTCTTGTCGCCTTTGCGGTGGACGTCGATCACCGCATTGTTCTCGTTCACCGTCATGGCCACTTCTTCCCCCACTTCCAAGCCTTTCGGCGTGACGGCCGAGGCAATCCGCATGATGCCCCACGGAGTCTTCACGGTCGTCACCCCGCTTTCGACCTTGGAGACGACACCGGTGACGTGCATGTGTGAAGATTTCGTTCCCCGGGAGCCGCCTTCATCAGCCAGGCCATAGGGCACCGACAGACAGAGGCTCAACACGAATGTCACCGCGCCGGACGTCATTCTCGCTCGCATCATCTTCCCTCCTCTTGTTGGGGTCCACAGCATGCGTACGCGCCCCGACGGTCTTCCTCTCCGACACAGAACATGCGGAGCGAGATCTGTCGGCCTGCCATTGGGGCGCGGGGCTAGCATGATTGGATTCGGGACGCCTATACACTAGGGGTTTCCCTAGCGACTGGTTGTCGCGCCGAAGCCGGGAATCTTCCCAGTTACGCCGATGCGGCCGGCTGGGACATGGTGGATTCTTCACCTACATAGAGGAGCCCATGCCCAATACGAATGCGTCTTTTTCCCCGCGGATGCGCAGCGACGAGTTGAAGGCACAAATCGAGAAACTGGAGGCCTTGGAGCATCGGGCGCCGGTGCTGCCGATGTTGGAGCGGTTCGATGGAGAAACGGAAGCCCTGCTCGGCCGCCTCTACGGGCAAAGCCATCGGTACGTCGAACTCTACAGGTACGCGATGTTGGGGGAAACCGAGGCCATGGTGAATCTGCCGGAATCAGCGCAGGAGCCGATGACGAAGGATCTCCCCAAAACCGCCGTGCAGCAGCGCCGACAGGTGTTGCTCGGCATTTTGACGGAAATGGCGGACATGGAATCGAAGGAAGTCACGATGCTCACCGGCGAAGATCACGAAGACCCACCCAATATTTAGTTCGTTGTCAATCAGGTGTGACGGCAGACAGCGGGCGGCCCGGCACGATGATCAATCCCTCGTCCGCATCACCGTAGGATCGTATCCCACCGTTCACGAAGTAGTGCGCCGTGAGGGCGCAGAGCGCCGCATCCACCTCGTCGATGTTCTTCAATGGCTCCGTCTCTACCCCCGCCCGAGCCAGCAGCTTCCTCCGAAGCGTGCGCTTATGCTTGGCCGAGACCACGCGGCCTCCAAGTGCGCACGCAACGGCATGAGGAAACGTTTCGAAGCAATACAACCGTCCGGGACGCCGGCGGCCATCGAACAGCTCATACCGCTTGCCGATCATTCGAAACAGCTCGGCGCCGTTCACCATCCAGCGATGAAAGGGATTGCGGAGGCCGACTTCCAGGCACGGGGTGGCAAAGGCTTGGATCCCGACCGCGGCAAGCTCGCGTTCGCAGGGCCGCCGCCTTCCGGTGCGGCTCCATGTGCACGGCGCATCGATCCCGACCGCGACGGCGCCGACGGCGCGGCACCAACCCGCAAGCTTCGCGGGATCGCAGCTCGCGGACTTCCCGTAGAATCTGCCTCCGCACAGCGCCACGGCGTGAAAGCCTTTCTTCTCGCCGCCGACGTCGATACCGACAACAATCGATCGGGCAATCATGATCGCCAACTGAGAGGCGCTATTTCCGATACCCGTCCATCGAACACGCTCGCGCGTTTGGGCGGGGTCAACGGAGGATTGTTCAACGCCTCTCTTTTTGCCGCGCCGGGGCGTCAGACATCGACCAACACTCGGAAGCCTCCGTAGACCATGCGCTTCACATCAAACGGCATCGTGTTTGGATCACAGATGTTCTGAAGGCGCGGATCCTTCATCACCTTGGCATTCACACGATCGCGATGCGCGCGCGACTTGAACACGATATACGAAAAGACGACTGTCTCACCCGGCTTGAGCTTCACTTGGCGGGGAAACGGCACGCCGCATTTCACATTGAGGTCATCGCCGGCGCACTCCTTGTAGTCAAGCGCGCCGTGCTCGCGCCACACCTTCCCCGCCTTCTGAGTGATGCGGGCATACGCCTTGAGATTCTTTTTCCGCACGGCCGCTCCTGCTGACAAGGGCGCGAACTGCGTGTCCGGGCTTGTACGCCGGAATGTGCGGGGAGGTCAAGGCAACGCAAGAGGAAGGGCCTTGCACTTGCCTGCCGACCCCTTACATACTTCTCCACTATGGATATGCAGCCGTTGGCCGACCTCGAAACGGACGCCGCACTGCGGGCCATCCTCGAAGGCACGGCAACCGAAACCGGGCACAGGTTTTTTGCGGCACTGGTCCAGAATCTCGCCAAAGCTCTGTGCACGCATGGCGCCTGGGTGACCGAGTATTTCCCCGCCACACGCCGACTGCGCGCGCTGGCGTTTTGGATGGACGGCCAATGGGTCAAGGATTATGAAGTGGACATCACCGGATCGCCCTGTGAAAAGGTCATCGATACACGCCAGCTGGTCCATTTTCCGGATCGATTGCTCGACCTGTATCCCAACGGCACGGATGTGACGGCGATCGGCGCCGTGAGCTACATGGGCGTGCCGCTGTTCAGCGAAGAGGGATCAATTCTTGGCCACGTGGCGGTGATCGATCGTCGGCCGATCCCGGAGGACCCGCGGGTCCATGCGATTTTCAAAATCTTCGCCGCCCGTGCGGCGGCCGAGCTTCGGCGTCTGCGGGCGGAGGAGGAAGTGCGCGCACGGGAAGAAAAAGTCGGCCGCTTGCTCGGCAGCGCCATGGACGCCATCATCGAGTTGGACGACTCCATGCGGGTGACCAGCGCCAATCCGGCCAGTGAAAAGATCTTTCTCTGTACCGCCGACAAGATGATCGGTCAGGACTTCCGCCAGTTTCTGACCGAGCACGATGCCCGCCGCCTGGCCTCGCTGATTGCCGACCTCGATGAACGCCCCGAGGGCCGTCGCTCGTGCTGGGTGAGCGGCGGGCTGACGGCGCGCTGTCGCGGCGGGGGGTCGTTTCCCGCCGAGGCGACCCTGGCGCGCTATGAAGCCCATCATCAGCGCTTTACCACGATGATCCTGCGGAACGTGCGAGACCGGATCGAGGCGGAGCAGCAGATCCAGTCGCTGCGGGAGGAGCGCGAAATCCTTCGAGAAGAGCTGGAAGCGCTCCATAAAGACAGCGCGCTGATCGGGGACAGTCTGGCGCTCACGCACGTGTTGCGGGACATCAACCAGGTGGCAACGACCGATGCCACGGTGCTGATCATCGGCGAAACCGGCACGGGGAAGGAGCTGGTGGCCCGCGCGATCCATGCCGCAAGCCGAAGGTCCCACCGCCCGTTGATCACGGTGAATTGCGCGGCGATCCCCGCCACGTTGATCGAAAGCGAGTTCTTCGGCCATGAGCCGGGCGCCTTCACCGGCGCCACGAAAAAACGCGAAGGCCGCTTTGCCCTGGCCGACAAGGGCACCATCTTCCTCGACGAGATCGGCGAATTGCCGCTCGATCTCCAACCCAAGCTGCTCCGCGTCCTGCAAGAAGGCGAATACGACTCCGTCGGCGGTTCGACCACCCGCAAAGCGGATGTGCGTGTGTTGGCGGCGACCAATCGCGATCTGGCCAAGGCCGTCAAGGAAGGGCGATTTCGCCAAGATCTGTTTTACCGGCTCAACGTGTTTCCGATTCATGTTCCCCCGTTGCGGGAGCGCGGCGACGACGTGATCACCCTCGCGGCGGCATTTGCCGAACGCTACGCGGCAAAACTCGGCCGGACCGTCCCGGCCTTGTCCGGCGATGCCGTCCGCCGCCTCAAGAGCTACCATTGGCCTGGAAACGTCCGTGAGCTGCAGAATGTCATCGAGCGCGCCGTCATCACGGCGACCGAGGACACGTTGAACTTGGCCCGGGCCCTGCCCGAGGCAGAGGCGGCCATGATCGTGGCCGAGCATCCGGCCGCATCGATGTCCGGCCCGATTCGAACGGCCCGGGAGCTTGAAGAGTTCGAACGTGCGAACATCCTGCGAGCGCTGCAATCCGCCAACTGGAAAGTCTCAGGCGACCAGGGGGCGGCTCGTCTGCTCGGCATGAATCCCTCGACGCTCGCGTCACGCATGAAAGCCCTCCGCATCACAAAACCTCAATAAAGGTCGGGCCGCATCCGTCTCGCCGCTCTCCTCTCCTGATCTCGCTCCTGAAATCTCGCAAGCCTGCTTGTGAAAATTCATGACTCATGAGTTTTCACGAATGCCCTCTGCCGGGTCCTTCTCGCTAAGTCGCTGAATTTCCTTCGCACTTCATCCGTGTTCGCAGTGGCATTGATGCTGCTCCAGGACCAGTCGCGTGCGGTGCCGGATGAGAGGACGGAGGACGAACATGAAACGGGATCTTGTGTGGTGGTACTGGCTCTTCACCGGGAGCTTGTTGGGCGCCGGATTGTTCGGTTGGGCCTGGGGGCTGCCGTTGGCGATCGTGCTGGGCCTGGTTCAGATCGGTCACGTCTTGTGGATCACGCGAAACCCGGCGGCGATGGCCCTGCAAGTCCGGCTCGTCTACCTCGCCATCCTGATTGCCGGTTTGTACGGTCCGCTGACGTGGTTCCACTGGGCCCAACTCGTGGCCACGGCCGCCCGGGTCCTGGTTGGCTACTGCTTCCTGGCGCGGACCTTGTCGCTGGCTCCGTGGAACCGCAGTCAGCCGCTCACATGGCCGGTCATCCGGGACACCTATCTGGCTTCGTCCGCTGCCGTTCGTCCGTGCGAAGCCGGGTTCCGGCGGGTCGTGCTCGAGGGGGCATGACATGCAGTGGGAAGCGCTGTGCCGGAATGCCGACCGGCTGTTGTTTCTTCAGTTGATGCAGCGTCGCCTTGAACAAGGAGGTCGGACGATGTCCCAGAGTGCGGAGCTGACGACGATCAACGGAGTCGATGTGCACCGTATGGGACAAACCGTGAAGGCCATACAGAACCATCCTCATGTCGCCACCTTCCAGTTCCGGGCGGCCAACCGCTGGAAGACCGGCGGACACAACGAGTCCACGATTCATGGTTTCTATGGAGCGGGCCAGGAGGATACCGCCCGCAAAGCACCGTTCGCGATCGGGGCCGACGAGCCGCCGGTGCTCTTCGGGCACGATCACGCGCCGAATCCCGCAGAATACGTGCTGCATGCGTTGGCGGCCTGCCTCACGACCTCGCTGATCTACCATGCGGCGGCGCGAGGGATCCGGGTTCACTCGGTGGAGTCCCGCGTCGAAGGCGATCTGGATCTTCGCGGGTTTCTCGGC
>DASTSI010000163.1:0-17882 GCA_035760745.1 Nitrospira sp.
CCGGACAACAAATGCGCTTCCAATGCCTGTCGCTCGGTCCGGTCCAGGGCTCCGGTGGCGTACAGGGGAACCGCTTCTTCCAATTCGTCGTGTGTCATTCGAACCCGCTATGGTCCCAACAGTGGCGCAGCGATTCCCGCAACTTCGACATTCCGAGCTTGATCCGGGTTTTCACCGTACCGAGCGGTTGATTCAGTCGAGCGGCAATCTCCATATGAGAGAGCCCTTCATAATACGCCAACTCGATCGCTTGCTGCTGAGCCGGAGGCAAGCCGGCGATCGCCGTCGCGACCGCCATTCGCAGCTCCTGGTCGGCTTGAGTTTCGAAGGGGCTCGGTCCCAAATCTCTGGCGCGGCTGGGGTGATCATCGAGTGATGTCGTCTCCTGGTGGCCACGGGCCGCTCTTGCTCTGAGACGATCGATGGCTCGACTTCGCGTCAAGGTGATCAGCCAGGCAATCGGCGTCCCTCGCCCGACGTCGTAGCGCGCGATCTTCCTCCAGACTTCCAAGTAGACGTCCTGGAGCAATTCATCGGCCTCTTCCCGGCTGCCCAAAATCCTCAGAGCCAGGGTATAGAGGAGCGTGCTCGTATGGTCGTACAGTTGGCTAAAGGCCTGCTGATCTCCTTTGACGATCCGAGCGAGCAGACTTGGATCAATCGTGGCGGTCGTCGTACGTCTGGCAGGTGTATCCATACGGTGCGAGCAAAGGCCGGAGATGGAATCACCTCTGGTCCGCCACCACTATAACACCTACGATGGAATTCACCAAAAAGATCTGCGTTTAAGTGCCTAAGAATATTGGCGATTCAGCTCAATCCGAGGACCCTGGCTAGAAATATTCCGCCAACGCAGCCGCGGCTTCCTGTGCACCTTCGGAACGGGGGGGAGGAGCGACCCTGGACGCCTGGGTAATCTTCGCCAACATCGCCTTCCAACGTCCTGCCTCGAAATCGTCAAGGAGGAGTTCAGCAGCGTTTCCGTGTCGGTGAAGATAGTCCACCAGGGACGCCTCATCGGCGAAATTGTATCGGCGTACGTAAAGGACGGCGAGCCCTGCTGCGACGGCTTCCACTACGGTGCCATAGCCCGGTTTCGTCATGACGACGTCAACCGAAGCCAGGATCGTTTTGAAGGAGTAGGGCAAGCTGGCTAACCCCGTCACGTTGGACACTGACGGCGGAACGATGCCGTCCACGATGAAGTGATATCCCTCCATCCCTTCGATAGCCTTCCAGGGCAGCGAGTTGAGCGGGATCCCGCCGAAGGCGACCAGGACGAGTCGCTCGGCATCCGAGGTCTTGAGCATCGCTCGTAGTTCTGCGCGACGCGGGCGCGCGGGATCCGCAATGGGGCCCACATTACATACCCGACGAAACGCGGAAAGCGAAAGGCCGGGTGCCAGACGAATCCCCAGCTCGGCCGCGCCGTAATAGGCTCGTATGCGAGCGAGCAGGGCGTTGCGGCGGCTGTCGGGCTCAAAGGCTGCGAGCACTTCATCCCATGTGAAATTGGCGAGGCCAACGGTTCGGAAACCGGCCTGCGCCCCGGCATACAAGGCGAGGTACGGAGTATCGGCGATCACGACGCAGGGACGGACCTCCCGCATCGCATCCTGTTCTGCCTGGACGCGGGCCTCCCAACTTTCGTGAAATGCGTCGTGCGCACTCCATGTCGCCGGCACGTCGATGCGCAGCGGTCCCCGCTGAATGCAGCCCACGTCCTGCTGTACGGCCTGAAGCGACCAGGGCACCGCCAGTCGGTCCTGAAAGAATGACGCGGGAACACTGGTCCGCAGCACGACGCTGAGGCCGGGTACCAGTTTCTGGAGGGCGTTGAGGACGGGAACCACCTGGGCCGCATGACCGAATCCATGACCGGAAATGGCAGCCCAAATCACTGGCACGGTGGGTGTCACGCGGGTCAGCTGTTCGACACGTCGGAGTCGAGGGGAGCGATGTTGTATTCCAGCTCGAGGTCGAATTCTTCTATTAACAGATTGAAGGCCTTCGCACCCATATCGGAACGCACCTCATTCATGACGAGATCGATCATCGGAGCGGCCTGATGCCCATATTGTGCTACGGCCGTTTCAATTCGTTTTCTCGCGTCATCGAGCGTCATCGTCAGTCCCTCGCAGAGGGAGTGCGGCGTCACGTCACCGTCCGGAGGAGCGACTGCATCTCGGGCACCAAATCATGCCCTCCGTTGGAGCGACCGGACAAAGCGGCTTCGATCCCGGCTTGGAACACCGGCTTCGCTTCATGCGGACGCTCCAGGCCAATCAACGCCTTTCCCAGCGCCAGATGCGAGGCCACATGAAAGGGATCCAGTTGAACGGCAACTCGGAGATGCTCCACGGCCTCTTCGAGTTGGCCTCCTTCTTGGAGGATTTTGTTGCCCAGTCCATAGCGGCCCAAGAATCCTTTGGGATTCTTCACAACCATTTGGCGGAATGCTTCGATATCCATGAAGTGTCCTCTCAAAGCGAGACCATGATAGCACCGATCAAGTCGAGAAGACCATATGGACGGGACGCGAAGGTTTGAGCTTCAGCGAGGAATTATTTGTTCGCTGTGGCGGAGATCGGGACGATCGACGTGACGGATACATCCGGGCGCCGTCCCTTGACCGATACCGAGCGGATCGGGCTGTCGGACAATGGCGCGCTGCTCGCCAGATAGAACGGCGTGTCCTGCACGACTTGCCGCATCAGCGCGGTCCAGCAGGCGTCCGTCACATGACCTTTCAATTCATCGATCAGCACCGGCGTGGCGCCGAACAAATGATAGCGTGCCGTTCCGGCCGACTGACTTTCATACCGCTTGACCTGTCCGTCCCAGCGCACCAACTCGAGCGCGACGTGCGCGGCATAGTCGTATTCCAGCGAAACGACCGGCGCCAAGAGAAACATGGATGCGCCAATCGCGAAGCCTTTCAACGCAGCCGCGCCGGGATGAGGGTCCAATGCCTCATCGACGAAAACGTGGGCGCGAATGACTTTTTCGTTCGCCGACAGATCGGCGCTGCCTGGCGCACCGAGACGAGCGAACAATCCGATGTCTCGGATGCTGGCCAATACGCCGCGCTCGGTGTCGAGCGACACGGGTTGATTCGCCCCGTTCCGGGTGACTGTAATGCGATCGAGGATGAGCGGCACTTGTTCCTGCTGCGCGATCAACTGAACCGGCGCGCCGGGTGTGGAAGCCGGTGTCATCAATTCGATCCATCGCGAGCAGCCGGTTGTCGCAGCGAGGACCAGGCCGCAGGCTGCCATGACAGAGGCGCGTGAGAAATCATTCACCACCTGGTCCTCCTAGAAGAAAAAGGAAAAGCCTCCGAACGGCAGACTGGAGTTCAGTCCCAGGTTCGGAAAACGGGTACCCGCGTTCGAGATGTGATGAAAACGGTAGCCGGCGTTGAGCGCGAACCGGGGAGTGATGAACCAGGACAGGCCGCCTCCGGCCGTCAACACGAAATTGAATCGGGCCGATTCTTCCGGAATGCGTCCGGCGAGATCGGTATAGAAGGGGCCGCCGGCGAATTCCACATACGGGCGAATCGAATAGGCCCCTTGGAACAGATATTTGATCTTCGGGGTAAAGCCGACGCCGTGCGTCAACACCGGCCGCTCGAATTCGATATAGACAATCTCGGCTCCCAAGATGACTTGGCCCGCATACCAGCCGGTTCCGACCGGATCCGTCAACACCATTCCCCAGGAGGGCATGATCGCCGGCCCGCTCTGTTTCGTCGTATGGTGCGTCGTCAAGCGGTGTGGCAGCAGATACCCGGCCGTCAGGCCGATTTCCTGAGTACCGAAGGGCAGGGACGGGCGGGACTCCTCCGCATGTCCGATTGATCGCATGAGACAGGAGAGGAGGACTAAAAGGATCAGAACTCGTCTTTGTTCCGTCATTCAGCATCCGTGAACCGGTGTCGGCATGACCGCTGCAGAAGCGAGGCATCACAGAGCCGGCACGGTGCTTACGGTAGCAGAGGCTGATAGGATGTCTAGAAGAATACGTAAAAGTGCGGGTCGGGTCGGGTCGGACGCTTCCTTACGTCTCGCGCAGCAGTGCCAATCGGCGTGCATCCTCGTCCCCCTCGTGTAAGCCGTATCGTCGGTCGATGAGGAGGACACGCTCGAGGCATCGGCCCGCTGAGATGTTGTCCTGACGGCGTTCATACAGCGCAGCCAGCAATCGAAGCACCGCCGCTTCCGCCGGTTCCTGGCCCAGCTTGATGTAATGCTCCGTCGCATTGTTCAGGCAACGTTCGGCCCGCGTCAGATCGCCGCTCTCGAAGAACATCTTGCCCATGTGGCTGTAGGTCAGGGCCAAGCCCTCCTCATTCCCCACGACGCGATGACAGTCGAGGGCCTGGTGAAACGACTGAACCGCCTGCTCAACGGATCCCTCGCGTACCTGTTGAAGGGCCAGATTGTGATGGACAATGCCGAGGCCGCGCTGCTCGTTCAGCCTGCGCAGAATGTCGAGGGCCTCGAGATAGTATGGGGTTGCCTTCTCCGGAGTGCCGGCGCCGACGTGGAGGTTCCCGAGGTTGACCAAGGTGTACGCGACCGCATGTGTGCTGCCCTCGACCCGCTGGATGTCGAGCACTTCGCGGTAGCAGGCCGCGGCGCTCGAGAAGTCCTCCATGAGTGCGCAGACATTGCCGAGATTGCCGAGCGAGTCGGACAGCTGAGCCCGCTCGCCGCAGGCTCGATCATCGGCGACCGCCGATTCCCATTGGGTTCGCGCCTCCGACAGATGACCGCGGTGAAGAAAGATCCTGGCTCGATGTTTGTGCTCATCCGACATGCAGGTCTCGTTTACGGGACGCGGGCCGGAGAGGAGCGCGGACTGACGTTCCAGCGTGCGAGACGGGGGTCCGTGTCACGCCAGACTTTTAATCGCCGCCCTTGGGCGTGTCCCGTCTGTATTCCGCCTCAATCTCATTCTCTTCGTCGAGCCCGAGTCCTGCCCGGAACGAGGCGTACAAATCCACCACCCGTTCCACATCGAGGGCGTCCTTGCCGTCACGATTGGCGAGATAGGACTCGCACAACTTCATTCCGGTATGAAAGTGCCGGGGAACCGTCTCCTCCGCTGCTTGCTGCCAGGTGATATAGATACAGAACGCGTGGTAGGAGGACGCGGATGGATGGTGGCCCGCGATCGTCAGCAGCGATTCGTACGCGCGCCGTGCGGGGGCACCGGCATTCGACGAGAACAGTTCCTCCAACTCGACGGCCTGATGCCAATCCGGCCCGAGCTCGACTTGGGCGCGCTGGAACGCTTCTTGGGCGGCGAGGGCCGCATCGAATCGCATGGCGCCTTTCCCCTCGCGCAGGATACGAACTGAGAGGATCGTCCGTCAATGTCAGGATGACCACGTGCTCGGTTTACTTTCTTTTCACCGAGTCGGTAGACTGCGACAGCGTGCATGACTCACACGAATTCCGCCATCACTTCGCCTGACTTGGTTGAACGGATCATCCGTTACCACATCGAGACGAAGCACCATTTCCACCGTTACGCGCGATCGTTGGGATTCCTCGATTGGGCCACTCAACCGGATCCCTTTCGCCGCTATCACGGAACCCGCTTGTTCCCGCTCTCGTTGTTGGGGCCAGGCGAAGAACCCCTGTCCCCCTCCTATGACACTATGTATGAGCCGCACGGGGTTCCCGCTCAACCGCCCTCCCTGCGCACCCTGTCGCGATTTCTCGAATTCTCGCTCGCGCTCTCCGCCTGGAAGAAGGTCGGAGAGACTCAGTGGGCGCTGCGGAGCAATCCTTCATCCGGCAATCTCCATCCGACGGAGGGGTATCTGATCCTGCCGCAATGGAACGACACGACACTGAATCCCGGCCTCTTTCACTATGCTCCCAAAGAACACGGGTTGGAATTGCGGGCGGAATTCCGCGCCGACCTGCTTGCGGACCTGCTCTCTCCCTTTCCTCAATGGACCTTCCTGTTCGCCTTGACCTCGGTGCACTGGCGGGAAGCTTGGAAATACGGGGAGCGGGCCTTTCGATACTGCAACCACGACGTCGGTCATGCGATCGGAGCCGCCCGGATCGCAGCGGCGACCTTGGGCTGGCGAATGGTGCTGTTGGACGGCACGGCCCAGAACGTGGTGGCGGCACTCCTCGGCACGGACCGCCTCCAGGATTTCTCCGGTGCCGAATCGGAACATCCGGACTGCGTCGCCGCCGTGTGGCCCGATACCGGTGTGACGGCGACCGACATTCCCCTGTTCTTGGATGCCCAACTCGTACACAATCTCGCGAGAAGCGCAGCATGGCACGGCTCGGCGAACCGATTGAGCCGGGAGCATGCGGTTCACTGGGATCTCATCGATGAAGCCGCGACGGCCTCGTGGAAAGAAACGACACAGGCGGAACGCGCGGCGATTCCGATTCCCTCTCAGCCACATCGGAAGAGCGAACCGGGCTCCCCGACGGTGAGCGAGGCAGGAACGATCATCCGTCAACGCCGCAGCGCGGTCTCCTTCGATGCGAAGACGTCGATTACGGCGGCGACCTTTTACAAGATGATGCACCGTGTCTTGCCGCAGCAGGATCGTGCGTTGCTCGCGCGGCCCATGCCCTGGGACGTCTGGCCGTATGATCCCGCGATTCATTTGCTGATATTTGTACATCGCATCGACGGATTCACGCCCGGGCTGTACTTCCTCGTCCGAGACCGTCGCAAACTGCCGTTCATCCAACAGTCGATGAACCCCGGGATCAATTGGGTTCCCGCACCCGGTTGTCCGGACGATATGGCGCTCTTCTGGCTCCTCGAAGGCGATGCCCGGAGGCTGGCGGTGCAGGTCAGTTGTCATCAGGACATTGCGGGCGACAGTGCATTTTCCTTCGGCATGCTGGCCGAATTCGAGAGCCTGTTGCGGGAACGAGGCGCCTGGTGGTATCCCCGTTTGTTCTGGGAGTCAGGCTTGCTCGGACAGGTGTTGTACCTGGAGGCGGAAGCGGCCGGCGTGCGAGCGACCGGCATCGGATGTTTTTTCGATGACCCGGTCCATGAAATCGTGGCGATCAACGGTTTGGCTCTGCAATCGCTCTACCACTTCACCATCGGAGGGCCGGTGGAAGACCACAGACTGATGACCTTGCCGCCATATTTCCATAAACAGGCATGAACCGAGCGACGGCATCGACCGTCATCAAGCGAGAGGCGCATGTTTAAGATCAAGAAGAAACTCGAGAAGCCGAAGCCGACGATTCTCTACAACATCATCGAGGACTATTCCGAATTCGATGCTCCCGGCAACGTCACACTCTGCGGCATGACATTGTCCGAAGATCTTGCCGAACACGCCAGGATCCTCGCTGAAAGCTACAGCGTGCCTCGAGACACCATGGTGTCATTGCTGACCACCGGAGGGGTGTACGTGTATCAGGAGCGGGGTCTCCTTACTCGAGGACTTTTCGCCTGCCGCCTGGACGAACAGGGGGCGGCCCCAAAATACACGTTCGTGCTGGACGTCATGCAATTCGCGGAAGCCGAGCAATTGGTCAAGGCGCGGCCAATTTCGTTGGCCGAGGCCGCCTGGCAGGTGTTTTACCGTACGCTGCCTGAGGCATTGCGGACGAAGTTGGAGCAAAAAAACCTGGGACTCGATTACCGAACTCTGGATCGCGCGGTTGCCAAGGGAGGGAACATCAAATACATCGATTTCCGGAAAGATTGGTCCCCGCACTTCAAACGGCTGTGCATCATGCCGGATGGACGGCTCGTGGAAACGGGAGGATTGGAGGAATTTGCCGCGCTTCATGGCATTTCGATCGCGGACGCCAAGAATCTGATCGAGCAAGGAGGAACATTGGACATCGGAGACGAAGTCCTGGCCTGCCAGATTGTGAACGGGCAACCATCCGTCGCCCGCTTCAGCGCAAAGAATTACGCGGCGGCGAAAGTACTGGTCAGCGAAAAGGGACTTCATCTGATGGATGCATTAAGTGAAGTCGGCTACAACGATCCCGTCATGATGCGAGCGCTGGCGCGCAAGGAACTGAGCGGTGGTCGCTGAGCGATCGGTCGGCGGAAAGCCAGGTGCCCGGTCCTCTGGTCAGCTTTGCCGGATGCTCGAGATCCTCGTCGTTGTCGCGTGGCTTGGCATGTCGGCCTGCGCTCCCAAGCCGATTTTGTATCCGAACGAGCACCTCAAGGAGGTTGGGCAAGATGCAGCCGACCGGGACATCGAGGAATGCCGTGCCATGGCTCAAGAGGCTGGTGCCACCCCGAGCCGGGGAAAAGGAGGACACATGGCCGGCAGCACGGCGGCGGGTGGAGCCATCGGCTCCGCGGCGGGGGCGGTGGGCGGCGCAGTTGTCGGCCATCCGGGACGAGGGGCGATGATCGGGGCGGCCGCCGGCGCCACGGGCGGATTCCTCCGAGGGTTGTTCCGTCGTTCGCCGCCGAGCCAGGCGTACAAGCAGTTTGTCAACCGTTGTCTCAAGGAGCGGGGCTACGATCCTGTCGGCTGGGAATGAGCGTCGTGCTGCCGATCTTCATCATAAAGCCCGGCCTGCGCACCGATGATTTGACTCCCGCCATGGCGCCGCCGATATTCGTGATGAGATCGAAGACGGAGGGAAATCTGTTGTGGCAATAGACTTGGTACCATTCGATTCCCACCGAGAGCACGCCCGCGAGTCCGAAGCCCGCCACCAGCTGTCGCGATATCGGCCATGAGCCGAGCAAACGGCTCAGGAAAAACCCGAGCGGCATAAAGAGCAGCGCGTTCCCGATGAGATCCGACCCGATATCCAGCAGGTATTTCGGGGACCGGAGATCCTCGGCGGTAGGCATCCATTTGATGTATTCCCAATGGGAATGCCCGACGAAGTTGCTGAGGGGAAGGATTCCGACCAAGACGATCACAGTCATTCACCCTCCAAGGCACCAAAGGGCAAGTTGCTTTCCGTTGAAGGCGCTCTCTCGCATGCCGTGCGGTCTGGCGTCGAATTGATTATGACAGAAACTCCTCGAGATGGCTCGCTTGTCCAGATGAGGGTGGAGGAGGCCGTGGAGGCAGGGCGGAATGAAGAGGGGACTGCTAGCGCGTCAACTCTTCTTTCACCGCGGACACGAGCTTGTCGAGATCGAACGGCTTCTCGAAAACACGCCTCGCTCCAAAGAGCTTCGCGACATCGAGGAAATTCCTGTCGCCCTGCGCCCCGGTCATCGCGATGATTTTTGCATCGACATATTCCCGCGTGAGCTGAAGCGTCGCCTCCAACCCGTCGGTTCCGGGCATGAGGATGTCCATGATGACGAGGTCGATGCGGTTCTGCTGGTAGGCCTGCAATCCTTCGCGTCCGTCACGTGCTTCGATGACCTTATAGTTGGCTTTTTGCAGGACGTCTTTTAGCAGATGACGAATGGAATCTTCGTCGTCGATCACCAGAATAGTCGCCATAGCCGTACGTTCTCCTTGAATCGTACGGATACTACCTGCAATTCCAGCGCCTGTCTAGGAAGAATCGATTATGTCCGGCTGGTGACGACGAGCCTCAGAAGGTCGAGCGCTCGGGCCTCGGAGAAGCGACCTCCTCTGATGTCGAGCGCGTCGCCGAGGGTCCGACCGGCGTGTACATGGTCTTGATGAGCGGGCGCGCCTCCGCGGATTGGACGAACGAAACGAACGAATCCCTGAGGGGCTCCGTTTCCTTCGATGTCAACAAGAGGACGGGACGTCGAAGAGGGTACTGTCCGCTGGCGACAGTCGGGTCCCCGGGTTCCACGTGATCGATGCTCAGCACACGGATCGGGATTCCGTCTTCCTGGGCCTTCAAAGCCGCCCGCAGTGAGAGGTAACTGACTGCCGCGTCCCGGCCCGACACGAGCCTCAGCGTCTGCTGGTCCGATTTGGCCTGGGTGCCTGTGACCATGTTTCCGTTCAAGCCAAGCGACGCCTGAAACCCGATGGTCACATTGTCCTTCGCCGCGCGGCTGATGATCTCCACCGGCCTGTCCGCGCCATCGAGCTCCGACCACTTCGCGATGGTTCCCGAGAACAGGCCTCGAACTTGAGCAGTCGATAGTTCCGTGATCGGATTGGCGAAATTCACGATGACGGCAATGCCGTCCCACGCGACCGGGATAGAATTCAGCATGTCCTCCGGATGGTCGCTCACGGCGATCTGTGCCTCGCCCTCTTTCACCATCTTGGTCGCCCGCAATGTCCGTTCCCATTCCAAATCGATCGCCGTCCCAGGGTGCAGTTTTTCATAGGCTCGGGCGAGATCTTGTATCAGCGGCTGCTCGGGTCCGTATCCGGCCACGACGATGCGACCCGTCAGCGCCGATGCCGTCGTGACGGATCCGGCGAACACCACCACCAGCCAGCAAGCGATATGTGCGAGATGTCTCAGTGCCATGGCCGACCGCTTCATTCGACATTGTACCATCACCTCACGCCTTCGTGGGAACGGCCGGCCGGATAGGTGAACCGGCGATGTGAAAAGAAAATCGTTGACCACGATGGCCAGGGTTTGGTACAAGCCGAAAGAGAGCCTACGTACTGTCTCCGCCTTCCGGTCGGGAGCCTCTCATGTCCGCACTACAACAGCCCTGGACACGTAGAACTCTGCTAAAGAGTTCGATTGCCGGAGTGTTGCTCTTGACCGGAGGATGGCTGCGTCCCATTCCCGTCCGCGCGGATCAATTCCCGGATGGGCAATTGTCCTTCTATAACGTCCATACAGACGAACGCCTGCACGTCCGTTACAGGAACGAGGCGGGTGCATACGATCTGGCGGCTCTGGACGAGGTGAATCATATCCTGAGGTGCCACCATACGGGGGAAGTGGCCGCCATCGACCCGCGCCTGCTCGAACATGTCAATCTCGTGCAGAAATCGCTTGGTGGAGGCGGGGAGATTCATGTCATTTCGGGCTACCGCTCTCCCCAATACAACGCCCTCCTGGTGAAACGGATGCGACGGGCCGCACAGCATAGCTACCACGTCGAAGGGCAGGCGCTCGACTTCTTTATCCCCGGCGTAAAACCCTCCGTGATCCGCCATGCGGCGCTCAAACTGCGTTACGGGGGAGTCGGATATTATCCCCGCGCCGCGTTCGTTCATCTGGATTGCGGTCCGTTCAGATTTTGGTAAGTCCGTTCAGCTTTTCGGACCGGAGGATCTCGTGACACGTCACACCATCAGCATGCAGGCGTTGACCGTTGCGCTCGTGATGCTCGTCAGTTCAACGGTGATGGCAGCCGACCGTGCCCCTAGCACCGCCACGCCGACGGTCAAGGACGGCGCGCAAGTGAGCCTGGAGTACACGCTGAAGCTCGACGGCTCCGTTCTGGAGTCCAACGTGGGGAAGGAGCCGATGACCTACCGCCAGGGGGCCCACGAAATCGTTCCCGGGTTGGAGCAGTCTCTGGAAGGGCTGTCAAAAGGCGACAAGAAACATGTCGTCGTGAAGCCGGCCGAGGGGTACGGAGAAGTGGATCCGAACGCGGTCCAAGAGGTGAAGAAATCCCTCATTCCGGAGGCGGCGTGGAAGGTCGGCACGCAGCTCGAAGCCAAAAGCCCGGACGGACAGTCGTCATTCCCCAGAGTCAAAGAGGTGAAGCAGGATACGATCGTTCTGGACTTCAACCATCCGCTCGCGGGGAAGACATTGGTCTTCGACGTCACGGTCCTCGACGTCCGACCCAGCGGAAAACCGTAATTCCTCGACGCTTCCCGCTCAACCTCCGCTTCCGCGTCTCGCCTACCAACCCAATTCGGGCTTCAAATAGAGCACGGACAGCGGGGGAAGAGTCAAGTTCAGGGAGGCGGGAAGGCCGTGACTGGGGATAGTTTGCGATTGAAGCCCGCCGGCATTGCCGAGATTGCTGCCCCCGTACACAGAGGAGTCCGTGTTCAATAGCTCGCGATAGTACCCCTCTTGCGGCACGCCGATTCGATAGTCGTGGCGGGGAACCGGCGTGAAATTGCACACGCACAGGATTTGGCTGTGCGGATCTTTTCCCCTTCGCAAGAATGCCAGGACGGAGTGGGCGGCGTCATGAAAGTCGACCCATTGAAATCCGGGCCAATCGTGATCGATCTCGTACAGAGCCGGATGGGTGGCGTAGAGCCAGTTCAGGTCGCGCACCAACCGCTGCAGGCCGGCATGAAGGGGATATTCCCGGAGGTGCCAATCCAGGCTGCTATCGTGGTTCCATTCCCGCCATTGACCGAACTCTCCACCCATGAAGAGCATTTTCTTTCCGGGATGCGCATACATGTAGCCGAAGAGCGCGCGGAGGTTGGCAAAACGCTGCCAGTCGTCTCCGGGCATCTTGTCGAGAAGGGCGCGTTTGCCGTGGACCACTTCGTCGTGAGACAAGGGCAACACGAAGTTTTCGTTGAAGGCATACAGCAGGCTGAACGTGAGTTGATTCTGGTGATACGTGCGGTGAATCGGCTCATGGTGAAAGTAATCGAGCGTGTCGTGCATCCATCCCATGTTCCACTTGAACGTGAAACCCAGCCCGCCGGTGTAGGTGGGACGCGACACGCCGGGCCATGAAGTCGATTCTTCCGCCAGCATCATGGCACCCGGGAAATCTCGATGCACGAGCACGTTCAGATCTTTCAAGAAGCTGACCGCATCGAGATTCTCGTGTCCGCCGAACCGGTTGGGGATCCACTCGCCCGGCTTGCGGCCGTAGTCGAGGTACAGCATGGACGCGACGGCATCCACCCGTAAGCCGTCGATGTGATAGCGATCCAGCCAGAAGAGCGCGCTGTTCAGAAGAAAGTTCCGGACTTCGACCCGGCCGTAGTTGAAGATGCGGCTGTGCCAGTCGGGGTGATAGCCGAGCCGCGGGTCGGCATGGTCATAGAGATGCGTCCCGTCGAACTGCGACAGGCCGTGACCGTCGTCAGGAAAATGCGCCGGAGCCCAATCCATTAGGACGCCGACACCGGCTTGATGCGCCGTGTCAACGAAGGCCATGAAGTCTTCCGGGGAACCGTAGCGACTCGTAGCGGCGAAGTACCCGGTGGCTTGGTATCCCCACGAGCCGTCAAAGGGGTGCTCGGTGACGGGCATCAATTCAATGTGGGTGAAGCCCATGTCTTTGACGTAGGGAATGAGCCTCTCGGTCAGTTCCCGGTACGTCAGCCAGCGGTTCTCCTCTTCGGGAACGCGCATCCAGGAACCAAGATGCACTTCGTAGACCGACAGGGGAGCGCTGAGCGGATCGCGTCGCTTCCGTTGATCCATCCATGCCCAGTCGTTCCAGGCATAGCGGGACAGGTCGCGGACCACGGAGGCGGTTTTCGGCCGTAATTCAGATGCGAAGGCGTACGGATCGGCTTTAAGCAGGACCGTATCCCGATCGCGCGGACGGACCTCATACTTGTACAGCGTTCCCTCCGGGAGATCCGGAATGAACAGTTCCCACAGTCCGGTCGCTCCCCGGCTGGTCATCGGGTGGCAGCGCCCATCCCAGTGATTGAAGTCTCCAACCACGCTCACCCGGCCGGCATTGGGCGCCCAGACGACGAAATGAACGCCGGCGATCCCATCGACGATACGCAAATGAGCGCCCATCGTTTGGTACGCCCGGTAGAATGTGCCTTCGGCGAACAAGTGCAATTCGAAATCGGTCAAAAGCGGCGCGAACGAGTAGGGGTCATGCCGTTCCTCGACTCGCCCCCGCTCATCCACGAGGCGCACACGATAGTGGCGCATGGGCAGGGGGCCTGCGATCGTCGATGCGAACAGGCCGGCACTATGAATGCGCGTCATGGGCACGGACATGGTGCTCGATTCATCGAACACGACCGACGCCTCTTTGGCATGGGGAAGAAAACAGCGAATGACGGTGGAATCGCCATCACAAGCCGGCTGATGCGGTCCCAGGAGCGAGAGCGGATCCCAGACCCTGCCCTTGATGAGTTCGTCAAGCTGCTCGGGAGAGACACTGGACATAATGAAATGACCTCGTCATGATGGCCACGGCCGCCTCGGATTATCGTACGGGCGGCCCGAATTGGGAAAGCAGAAACACTGTATCGTGACGTGCACGGCCAATCAATCCGCAACCGCGCGCGACTTCAGCGCCGCCGGATTCAATGCACAGACCTTCATCACTGACCTGCGACAAAAGCGATGTCTGATCTCTCGCTAGCGCTCCTGATCTTCGCCGTCTGCTACCTATTGATCATCAGCGAGCGAATTCACAAGACCATCGTCGCGATTGCCGGCGCGGCATTGATGATCGCGTGCGGGGTTCTCACGCAAGACGAGGCCTTCTATAGTCAGGGCTTCGGCGTCGACTACAACGTGATCTTCCTTTTGATCGGGATGATGGTGATCGTCAACATCGTCAGGGACACGGGGCTCTTCGAGGTTTTGGCCATTTGGGCGGCGCAACGGGCCAAAGCCCGCCCCTTTCACACGGTCGTGCTCCTGGCCCTGCTGACCGCTGCCTTGTCGGCCATGCTGGACAACGTGACCACCGTGCTGTTGATGGCGCCTGTCACGTTGTCCATCACGAAGCGGCTTCAGCTCAACCCGGTACCCTTTCTGATTGTCGAGGCCCTGGCTTCAAACATCGGAGGCACGGCGACCTTGGTCGGGGACCCTCCCAACATTATGATCGCGAGCAAAGCCGAACTCGGCTATTTGGATTTCCTCATCGTGCTGGGGCCGATCGTGCTCCTGATCATGGTGGTTTTTCTCGCCGGGCTCTGGTTTGCCTTCGGGCGTTCGATGACCGTCCGCCCGGAGCTTCAGGAGGAGATTCTGGCCCTACGGCCGGGCGACGTCGTGCAGAACCCGGCCTTGCTGCGCCGGTGCGTCTGGCTGCTCGCCGCGGTGAATCTCGCCTTTTGCCTGCATGGCCTGCTTCATCTCGAGCCGGCAACAGTGGCCTTGCTCGGCGCGAGTCTGTTCATGTTGCTCGCGCCGACCGGTCATCGGGACGGCAGTGAGGCAGAACTGTCGTACCTCACCGACGTGGAATGGAAGACGATCTTCTTCTTCATTGGACTGTTCATTCTCGTCGGCGGGCTCGTCAAGGTGGGAGTCATACGCCATGTCGCCGAGGAATTGGTTTTTCTCACTCAAGGCAATCTCGCGGCATCCACGCTGGCCGTCCTTTGGGGCTCGGCGATTCTGTCAGCCTTGGTCGACAATATTCCCTATGTCGCCGCAATGAATCCCTTGATCGTCGACCTGGCCCGGTCACTGCACCCGGACGTGGCCGAGTATCGCGACTTGGTACACCAGCCGGACGTGATGCCCTTGTGGTGGGCGTTGGCGCTGGGGGCCTGCCTTGGGGGGAACGGGACGATCATCGGCGCCAGCGCCAATGTCGTCATCGTCGACATGGCGCGGAAGGCCGGATACCGTATCACCTTTTGGCAGTTCGCGAAGATCGGCGTGGTGGTTGTGGCCGGGTCGATCCTGCTCAGCTCCTGCTATCTTTGGCTCCTCTTTCTTCGGTAGCGGCCGACCGATCTCTACATGCGGTCCGCGGCGTCATGCGGACGGACGAGCTTCAGGACCGCTGTAGCGGACGAGCCGGTCATAGAAGATCGTGCAATCCGGACAGTACGTTTCCGAGAGCAGCGTCGCGTCCGCCCGGAGGAGATGCCGCCTGGCATACTCGCTCATCGTACACCAAGGACGCCCGCCCGATTCGTCCCCGCCATCGTCCTTCACCTTTCGGCAGACGGCGCAACAGAACGTCATGTCAGCCTCTGACATAGGTGCTCCTCTCTGATTCATGCATCCGCAAGCCTCTTGTTACTGCGGGCCCCGTCCTCCTCGCAGCTCGATTCCTGGCGTGATGAAGCAAGCACCCAGCACAACGTCATCCCGCACGGCTGCAGCAACGACGTGCAACCAGGTGGTCAGGACAGCCGCCAATCAGGAAGACAGGATTGGAGGATGAAGCAGCCGGGTATCGTGGAGGTGCCGCGGAACGTGGGGCGAGTCCTCATCGAGAACGGTGGTCACGACGAGGGACGTCACGTCGGAGACGCCGGCCGGAAGAGACAGCCCTTCGAGGAGCAAGCCATTGACCGGCTCCAACTGAAGCTGGAAGTCCCACAGGGTCATCGTGGTGCCCAACATCTGCATCAGGACGCAGAGGCAGAGAAACAGAAGGGTCACCATCCTCATGCGCGAAGTCGAGCAGCGGCCGGTTCTCGGCATGAAAACCCCTAGTCGATTTGGCGGGGGAGTGTAAGTAGTTTGCGCGGTGCTGTCAATCACCGCTCACGGAAAACCTTCGTAAGCCGGCGCTAGCCGTCCACCTGGATGGTGATCGAGCGGCAGCCCCCGTCAGGCGGCCTCCCGGCGGGTCTTCAAAGGGATGGCGTCGGCCGGGCTCAGTTCGGCATCCGATATCGCGGTATCCAATAGATTCTTGGCGTCCTGCGCGCTCATTTGGAGCTGTCCCAAGGCGGTGGCGATGGGACCAAGCCGACTTCGAAGCTGTCGGAATGCTCCCTCGGATTCTTTGAGCTTCTCTTCTAGGCTGCGGATTTTCGAAGACTCGTTCGGTTCTGGACCGTGGGCCGCGGGCGGGTCTTTCGGCAGACGTTGGACGGACAGGAGCAGTTGGGCCTCGGCGATCGCGTCGAGCAACGCTCCACGCTCCGCCTGAATGCGCTTGACCTTGGGTGACCGGTTCACATACTGCTCTGCGATATCTGTCAGCCGTTGAAACGCTGTCACCAGATCGCGCCTGTCTTGATGCTTCATCAGGTCTCTTTCACCGCGCGAACCTGGCGACTGGCGGCGGCCGGGGCGAGCCAACCCTGAGCCAGGCCTCGCTTGGGCCTTCACGCCCTTCCGGATTCCCGTTCGAACCCGGGAAGGATGGCTTTGAAGAAGGCGTTCTGAATCAGCTTTTCGAGTACCTGCCAGGTATTGGCGCGCGGATTTTGCACCGGACCGGAAATGTCGGTCCTCGTCGCCGCTTCGTCCGTGTTGGTGTTCGAAAAGAGGTCAAGCACCCCTCCGACGATGGCCTCGTAGAGTTTCTGGCCAGCGCCCTTGTCCTGATCCTGCTGCGGATCATACACCTTGACGTCTTTCAGGAACGGCTTGGCGTAGCCCTGTATCCGGTTGCCCTTGACCGTCATGTCGCTGAAGAAGGCGAAGGTGCCGTCCTTGACGTCCAGTTTTCCGTAGGCACGCAGCAAGTCGTTCAGCGCCTGGACCTTGGTCTTCACGATGCGCACTTGCACGTTGAAATCCGGAGCCGGCCGTTCCGGACGGAAGGAGCCGGTCACCACGGTAGGTCCGCTCCCCATGAAGTTACCGGTCAATTTGATGTTGCCCAGGCCCTCTTCCGGCCTGTTGCTGAAATTCTCCATGTCGAGATTGAGGTCCGCGATGAAGACACGATACTCCGGCGATGCGACCTTATTCACGAATCCCATGTCGCTGTGAAGGATCTTGCCATGCTGAACCCTCACGACAAGGGAGGGGTTCGGCTTCACGAGCTTCTCGGCTTGCGACCCGCTTGCAGCCTGGTGCACGTCCTTCCTGGTCGTGCCCGGCTTGTGGACATAGTCCACCCTGGCGCGGTCCAGGACAAAATTCCGGATATCGACGACGGTCGTGCCACCGGTATGTTGCACCTCACCCTCTAAATCCAATGACCCTCCGCGAAGTTGGACATTGTACTGTTGAACTACCGGCAGCAGGCGCTCCAGGGAGAGTTGTTCCATTTTGACGTGAGCCTCGACCCGGGGGCCCGGCTTCGCGAGAAAGTCGGCACGGCCCTCGACCTCGAGCTTCGCTCTGTCGGGGAGCGCGGCCGTGACGCGCAACGCAGAGGGATAGGTCTGATCCCCCGGAGGCCGGTTCGTCACGTCC
>DASTSI010000164.1:0-4481 GCA_035760745.1 Nitrospira sp.
GAGAGGAACAGTGCGCGCATGCGGTGGCAAGGACAGCGGGAAAGCGGCAATGTCGAGGATCGCCGCGGCATGGGACCGGCGGGGATCGGCGGGGTCGGGATCGGAGGCATTGTCCTCGTTCTTGCGATCAGCTACTTCACGGGCATGAATCCGCTCACGCTGTTCGAAATGCTGAACACGGAGCAAACCATTCCCGGGGATTCGTCACAGGAGTCAGGCCCGACCGGTCCAGTTACCGATACGCTGGGCAGATTCGCGTCAGTCGTCCTGGCGGATACGGAAGATACGTGGAATGCCTTGCTGCCGGCGATGGGCGGTCGCTATGACGAGCCTCGTCTGGTCCTGTTCACCGGCGCCGTCCGGTCCGCTTGCGGCACCGGTTCCGCCGCGGTCGGCCCCTTCTATTGTCCGGGCGACCGGAAACTGTACCTCGACTTGTCCTTCTTCCAGGAACTCTCGCAGCGGCTTGGCGCCTCCGGGGATTTTGCGCAAGCCTACGTCATCGCCCATGAAGTGGGTCACCATGTGCAGAATCTCCTCGGCATTGCGGACCGCGTCGGGAAGCTCCAACGGCAGGCGAGCCGGACGGAAGGCAATGCCCTCTCGGTCAAAATGGAGCTCCAGGCCGACTGCTTTGCCGGCGTCTGGGGCTACCATGCCAAACGAGACCGGAATTTGATCGAACCAGGAGATTTTGAAGAGGGCTTGCGCGCGGCATCCGCCATCGGCGACGACCAACTGCAGCGCATGTCGCAAGGTGACGTGAGGCCCGAATCCTGGACCCATGGTTCCTCCGCGCAGCGCACCGGCTGGCTGCGAAAAGGGCTGGAAACCGGCGACCCTCAATCCTGCGACACGTTCACCGCCGATCGGCTCTAACCCGCCTCATGGAACAGGATCAACTCGAACAGGCCCACTCACCCGGCTGGTGTGATTCCCTGTTGGCCGATGCGCCGTGGCACGCCAAATCGTTCGTGGCCGCCTCTGCCACGATGGTCGCGGGACTTGCCTCGTGGATCGCCGATCTGTCCTCACCGGCCGTCGCGCGGTTCGCCGGAAGCTATCTGGGAGGCTATTTTCTCGGATGGGCGTTTCGCCGCTTCGTCCGAGCCGCGGCACTCCTCACTGGAGGGCTGCTCGTCGCCGTCGCCATGCTCAAGAACACCGGCTGGATCGACATTGACTGGGCCGGAGTGGAGACCCAGATCACTCACGGACTCGCCCTGCTCCACCAGGGCGTCGAAGGACTCAAGCAGACGCTCTCCGGCTACCTGCCGTCAGCCGGCGCCGCGGCCGCCGGGGTCTTCTTCGGATTTCGCAAGAGGTAGCACGAATCACTTGAATGTGTTTTCAAGGTGCTTTCCGGTCTTCTCCACCGCGTCCACCGCATCGTTCATGATCTCTTTGGCCTTCTTCTCGACCTTCTCCGGTATCTTCTCTTCTTCGATCTTCTTGCCGGTCGTCTTCATCG
The DNA here is from genome assembly GCA_035760745.1 of Nitrospira sp. Classification (GTDB taxonomy): domain Bacteria; phylum Nitrospirota; class Nitrospiria; order Nitrospirales; family Nitrospiraceae; genus Nitrospira_C. Next base: position 1,472 of record DASTSI010000164.1, read on the forward strand.
TCTCTTCGAGACTCTTGCCCGCCCGCTTCACCGTCTCCTCGAGCCGTTGGATCGGTCCAGGTTCCGGCGACGGCTCGGCGGTCGACCCGTTGATCTCCGTCACCGCTTGGCAGAACAGAACGGCCGCAAGCGCTGCCCCGTAACAAGCTTGACGCATCGATGACCTCCGCTGAAGGGGTTGCCTCTGTCATTGACCGAGAAAGCTCATTATACTGTCGACACGTCTCGTGCGGTACGGCGAAAGGATTGGTGGATGCCCGCATCGTGCAAACTTCTGGTGGCGCTCGTGCTGTTGTGGGTGTGTCTCGGGCTGGTGAACAGGCCGGCCCTCGTGTCGGCTGAGTCCGCCGTTCAGCCCGACGCCCTGGAACGGGCCAAGCACGCGACGGTGGGCATCCTCGAGGACACGCAAGACCCGCGCACCCCCGAAAAACCGGGAAAGATTGCCGTGCGAGGAACAGGCTTTCATCTCCGAGACGGCTATATCGTGACCGCCCGCCATGCCGTTGAAAAACACAGCCCGTCAGGCCAAGTGCTGCCCAAAATGATCCATGTCGTCACCACGAATCTCCACGAGCTCGTGGCCCAGCTGATCGGGGACAGCGCGTACGCCGACGTCGTCGTGTACCGGGTCAACGAGCGGGATCGTCCCCTTCTTCCCGCATCCGCGCCCTTTGTCGCCGGAGACGTCCCCGCAGGCACGGAAGTCTTCACGATCGGCTATCCGCTCGGCTGGGGACCGACGATGGCCTTCGGCCGGATCGGCAACGCCAACACCTTCCTGCAAACCGTCGATTCCCGCCTGTTGCAAGCCGACCTCTCGGCCTGCAGCGGCAATTCAGGCGGCGCCCTCTTCAACGGAGCCGGCGAGGTCGTCGGCGTGATGCATGCCATCATCCAGACGGAAAAGGAAGACGGCCAGGCGCATTGCAGCCGCTTGGCCTTCGCCATCCCGAGCACCCTGGCGGAGCGCATCGTCCGCGCCGCCGTCAGCGGCACACCGTTGACCTTTTCAAAGCTCGGCATCCAGATGACCGCGGTGAAGGACGGAACCAAGTGGCGCGTTGCGGTGAAGGACGTGGGAGAGCCGGCCAAGGCCGCCGGCATTCAGAAGCACGATATCCTGCTCGCGATCGACGATACCGACATCCAGGACGCCGCCCAATTGAAGAATTATTTGATCGAACGGACGACGCCGGGCCAGCGCGTGGCCGTCAAAGTCCGGCGGATCGATGCCGATCTCACCTTTCACGTCGTGCTGACCGGGGGATGAGACCGCCGCCGTCTTCCGGCGTGGCGGCCGTCCGTCGAAGCGGCACGCGTACTGCCTGCGGCGCGCCCGTCCGTCAGCGAGGCACCGCCTGATACCAGCCGTTCTTTTCCACCAGCGCCACGGAGCATTCGAAGAGCCCGCTGAGAGCGGCCTCGGTCAAGACGGTCTTCTTCGGTCCGTCCTCCAAGATCCTCCCTTTCTTCAACAACACGATGCGCTGAATCTCCGGGGGAATCTCATGAATATGGTGAGTGACGAGCAGCAGGGTCTTGCCTTTCCGCATCAGCCGGCGCACGAGCTCCAGATAATGAAACGTCGCCGCGAGGTCGAGCCCGCTCGTCGGCTCGTCGAGGACCAGCGCCGGGGGGTCATGGACCAGCGCCCTCCCGAGCAGGCACCGTCTCTGCTCGCCGGTTGACATCTCACCGAACCGGCGGTCTCTCAGCTCGGAGGCGCCGAGATCCGCGAGGACTTCGTCGGCTCTTGCCAATTGGCCATAACTGAAGTCCTGGTGCCCGTAAATCCCGATGCTCGCATAGAAGCCCGACAGCACGACTTTCAAGCCGGTGGTCTGATCCAAGTATTGATGCTGCAGATCGTGCGACACCATCCCGAGCCGCTTGCGGACATCCCAGACGCTCCATCGGGTCTCCCCGAAAAGCCGGACCGAGGTGTGCTCGCGGTGAACCGGATGCACTTCGCCGGCCAAGAGCTTGAGGATCGTCGATTTGCCGGCACCGTTCGGGCCGAGGATGGCGACGTGCTCGTCCTGGTCGAGCGTGAAGGAGAGATCCTCGAACACGCACTGGTCGCCGCGAAAGACGGTCGCGCGCCGAATGTCGAGTATGCGGCCTTCGGGGAAGGAGGCAGGCATGCCTAGATCGAGCCGTTACGCCTCGTGAGGATCCCGGTTCACTTTCACCGGCGACGGCTGTGCAGGGGCGCCATGGCGGGCCGCAGATCCGGCGATCTTCGGCGTGACGGTACGCACATCGGCATTCTGCGCGCGATGAAGGAGCGCGTGATCCATCAGGACGAGCGCCATCATCGCCTCCGCGATCGGCGTGGCGCGAATCCCGACGCACGGATCATGGCGTCCGTTGGTCTCCACCGTGACCGGATTCCCCAGTTTGTCGATGGAGCGGCGTGGGACGCGAATACTCGACGTCGGTTTGACGCCGATCGTGACGATGAGGTCTTGGCCGGTGGAGATCCCTCCCAGGATTCCGCCCGCATGGTTCGTCACGAAGCCCTCCGGGGTGAGCTCGTCCCCGTGTTCGGAGCCTCGCTGCGTGACCGCCGCGAAGCCGGAGCCGATCTCCACGCCTTTGACGGCATTGATGCTCATCATGGCCGCCGCCAAATCCGCATCCAGCTTTCCGTACACCGGCGCGCCCCATCCGACCGGAACATGTTCGGCCACCGTCGTGATTTTCGCGCCCACGGAATCGCCCGATCGGCGCAACTCGTCCATGAACGCTTCCAGTTGCGCCACCATGTCGGCATCGGCGACAAAGAAAGGATTGCCGCGCACCGCATCCCAGCTCTTGAACGGCAGGGGATGGGGACCCAGTTGGCTGAGATAGGCACGGATCACCACGCCCTGTGTCTCGTGCAGCCATTTCCTCGCAATCGCGGCCGCTGCGACCCGCACGGCGGTTTCCCTCGCCGAGGCGCGCCCCCCTCCCCGGTGATCTCGAATGCCGTATTTCTGCCAATAGGTGTAATCGGCGTGGC
>DASTSI010000165.1:0-11626 GCA_035760745.1 Nitrospira sp.
CGCGCTCGAATTCCATCACCGCTTTTTCGAGAGACAAGCGCCCGGCCAGGGTGTCGTCTCGCAAAGACGATGATCGACTGTCATTTCGGAGGATGGTCGGCAGGTGTTCTGGCGTCACGCTGTCGCATCCTTTCGACCAAATAAACGCCTGCTCGATGATGTTTTCCATCTCCCGGACATTGCCAGGCCAGGGGTACCGCGTCAGCAGATCGACCGCTTCTTTTGTAAACTCCTGATTGGGTCGGTTGTCCTCCTCGACCCGCTTGGACAGGAAATGTTTAGCGAGCAGTGGAATGTCTTCCCCGCGCTCCCGCAGCGGAGGCAAGTACAAGGCGATGACGTTGATCCGATAGTACAAATCCTCCCGGAACTGGCCCTTGCGGACTAGCTCCTCCAGATTCTTGTTCGTTGCCGCCACAATCCGGACGTCGACTTTGATGGCTTGGATGCCGCCGATGCGCGTGAATTCGCGTTCCTGAAGGACGCGCAGCAGTTTGGCCTGCGTCATCGGGCTCAGATCACCGATTTCATCCAGAAACAGCGTCCCGCTGTTGGCGAGCTCGAACTGACCCACGCGTCTCGCGGTGGCGTCCGTGAAGGACCCTTTCTCATGACCGAACAACTCGCTCTCGATGAGGGTTTCCGGAAGCGCGGCACAGTTCAAGGCGACGAAGGGACGGTCGCGACGGGGACTGTTGTAGTGCAGCGCTTTGGCCACCAACTCCTTGCCGGTTCCGCTCTCGCCGGTAATGAGTACTGTCGTGCGGCTGTCCGCGACTTGTTCGATCTTGCTGTAAATTTCCTGCATGGGCCGGCTCTTGCCGATCAGATTGTGAAAGGCATACCGCTGGGTCACTTGAGCGCGCAGGCTCTTGACCTCGCGTTCGAGTTCTTGAGAATTCAGCGCTCGATCCACCACAATGCGAAGCTCGTCCACATCGAACGGCTTGGAGAGGTAATCGGCCGCTCCCAGCTTCATGGCGTCGACGGCGGTCTTGACCGATTTGGTTCCGGTCAACATGATCACGGGGGCGGGACAGGATTCTCCGCGAAGCGTTTGAAGGACCGACAGGCCGTCCGTCCCCGGAAGAATGACGTCGAGCAGAATCAGGTGCGGCGCCTCTTTATGGTACAGATCCAAGCCTTCTTGCGCGTCGGCTGCCTGGATGACCTCATAGGTCGGCTCCAATACCGCTTTTAAGGAGGCCCGGACTCGCGCTTCGTCGTCAATGAGCAGTACGCGTTTTTTCACGCTGGCAAATACTCCGTGTTGTTCGTCATGTCGAGGGGGCGGGAAGGGCGACGATAAAAGTGGTGCCTTTCCCGAGGGCGCTCTTCACTCGAATTTCACCGCGGTGTTCCTGAATGATTTGATGGACGATTGTGAGCCCGAGCCCCGTTCCTTCGTGCTCGCCGCTTTGATGCTTGGTGGTGAAAAAAGGGTCGAAAATGTGCTCGAGATTGCTCTCGGAGATGCCTTCTCCCGTATCTTCGACTTCGACCTGCACCCAGGCATGGCCTTCCGGCCTGATGATCCGCTGAGTGGCGACCTTCAAGATGCCGCCCCGCTCCCCCATGGCATCCACTGCGTTGAGGAACAGGTTGAGAAATACCTGTTTGATTTGCTGGCGGTCGACCATGAGCCGCGGCACGTCCGGCGCCAAAACTTTTTCGATCTTGATTCCCCGATTGTCGGCCTTCACGTCGATGAAATAGAGGCAGGAAGAGACGATGTCGTTGATGTCTTCCTCGGTCAACTTTGGTTCCATGTACCGGGCATAGTCGAGAATCTCCTCGATCAAGCGTTCGATCCGGTACACGTCGTCGAGGACGATGCGGCTGAATTCTCGGATGAAATCTGGGTCGTCTTTGCGCTCCGGCGCCAGTTGGATAAAGGTCTTGATCGACGTCAGCGGATTCCGAATCTCATGAGCGAACCCGCCCGCAATAGTTTCGAGCGATTTCAGTCGATCCGTCCGTTTCATCAACAAATGAGAACGATGAAGGTCTTCGTAGAGCATCAGGGTGTCGATGGCACTCGTCGCCGTCTGAGCCAGAGCCGTCAGCAGGGATTTGCCGGCGGCGGGATCCTCATCGTGCCCATCCGACGAAGCCAGGAGCGAAAAGGCAATCAGACGACCGCGGCTGAGATGAGGCAGCAGCACCGATATTCCCAATTCCGAGAACCCGGCGTTCATCGGGTCCGCCGCGGCGACCTCCAACGGAGCGGATGCCAGCACCGCAGAAGGGGTTTTGCTCACAGCTTGCAGTGGATGAAGGATGGCATGGGTCAACGGGATTGTCGTCGGGTAGCATGAAATCGCATGTGCGCCGCCTGTGGCGACACATCGGTAGCAGTCCTGTTCTCGGTCCAAGAGATAGAGGGCCCCGTTGCGGGAGCCGGCTGCGCGACAAAGTTCGCCGATTGTTCGCTGCGCGAGTGGAACCAACTCGGTCAAACCGGCCAGATCGATGGAAAACCTCGTGACGAGGTCCAATAGGGCGCTAGGCGACACAGGTCTGACGGCAGTGGGCGAAGAGCGTAGGGTCATAGAGTTTGGGACAGGACGGCCGGCTTAGGTCAATGGAACCTATTTGAACAGAGGATACGGTCAGTGTTCAAAGATGTACGTGCGGAGTATACACCGGCTCAGGAAAGGGAGCTAGTGGAAATCTGTTTCCCGACGATGACCACGAAGGCTTGGCCATCGAAGGTGGGACTGATGCGAAATGTGGTCATACCGGTCTGACCAAGAAGGGCAGTCAACGCCGGCTGACTGTAGGTGTGGAGGATGCCGTGACGGATGGCTTCCCGCAATCGGCCAAGGTAATGCAGGACCGGTTGTGCAGCCGGACTGAATTCATCTTGATTCGCCAGACGCAGATGCCGCCTGTAAAGCTGCGACAGGTCGGTTCCCGGGTGAAAGGTCGTGAAGACCAGCCGGCCTTCCGGATGCAGGATGCGATGCCATTCCATCAGCGTGGAACGAGGGGAGTTGACGAAGGACAGCGACAGGTTGCAGACGATGCGGTGCACGGAGCCTGTCTGAAACGGCAGGGCCTGGCTCCATTCTGCGCGCATCCAGGTGACCGTGAGCGGCGGAAGTGCGGCGACGCCTCCCATTTTTCCGATCATAAGTTCTCGTTGTAACAACTGGACGTTGTGCCGGGCCTGCTGCACGTGATCGCCGGAACGTCCCAGCCCAATGAGGAGCGGGGGAGGCTCCGACGTCACGCCGCGCTGTCTTGTCCGGTAGGCGTGATTCACCAACATGGCCCGAGTGACGTCGCTTTGTCCGATCCCGGCGTCCACGACGGCCATCCCGGATTCCAGCGGAGCCAGAAAGGCATAGAGGTCGTCGAGCAGTTTCCGATAGTCGTGTAAATTCGCGAGCTGCGGCAATTGCTGCAGGTGCGCCAGTGCGATGGCGTCGCGGCTGATTTGGGAGACATTCCTGTGCAGCCGAGTCTGCTCGAGTTCCAGCCGTTGATGGACCACGATTGATCGTCGGGTTGGGACGTCGATGTCGACCTTGGGTACGGGCCAGGAAAGCATCGACCCCACCTGCTCCAGCACCTGACGAAATGCAGCTGGGACATCAGCCGCCCCTAGGGACTGGTTGGCCAAAGCCGACGGTATGCTGACCATGCGCGTTTGTGTGCCGAGCGCGGCCATGAAGGCATGCGGGAGATCGGAGGCGGGGAGCGGGCTGGATGAATGTTGCGGGCTGCTGATAATGGCCAACGGCGTTCGGAGCAGCCTGATGTCTTCCAAAGTTGACGCGAGGTCCGTCAACCGTCCGGCCACGATATCGCCCACGAATTGATCCAAATTGACGTTCAATCCCAGCAGATTGCTGATCCCGCGCCGAAGGCCGTATCGATAATCGGCCACCAAGTCGTGTCCATGGACTTTTAGGAGAAGATCCCCGACGTCGATGACCGGATTGACGAGGAGAAGCAAGTCGACCGGATGGTGCACGGCCATTTTTAGCGCGGCCCGTGCGGCCAGGTCGCTGGCGAGGACGACGATGCGAGCTGCAGGCCACGTATGTTGAACGAATTCGACGACTTTGGCGAGATCGGTCTGCATGCCGCGGAGCGTGGTGTTCTGGAGCTCTCCGTCGCTCATCCCAATGTGATTCGAGTGGTCGTAGCGCAGAATGCGAAGCCGATGGTGGGCAAGGTAGCGCGAGAACTCCACATAGTCCCGGGCGGTCTGGCCGTAGCCCGGCGAGATAATGAGAACCGGAGTATCCGGAGGCAGAGGGTGCCTTAAATGGTCGTCGGCGACAGCGATGGTCTGCCCTCGAGCATTGCGCAATTCCCGGTGAATCGTGAGGACAGAAGATTCGGCGCTCCGATCTGCCGCGGATGTCGGCGCCAAATGCTGCCGAATCAGCCTGGCCAACTCTCGCTCCGCATACGGAGTCAATGACAGAAAGCGGACCCCTATCCTCGCCGCCGGGACGGCATCCTGGGGCCGAAACTCGGGCGGCGCCGCCAGGTCCTGCGTCCGCCAGACAATTTTCGCGGGCAAGGAGGCATCGGGGACTCCGGGCTCGTGAGGACCCGGATGCGCCGTACTTTTTCCCGCGGCAAAGTGGAGGAGCACGGACCCCCGCAATCGGTCAGGTTGTGATTTCACCAGCAGGCAGGCGCCCTGGCGGCTTATGTTTTCGGCGCGTGCCACGAGACGGCTTTGCTCGGGTTGCTCGGCCTGCTCGAGACGGACCGGTACCGCCAATGGGACGCGGACCGATTCCCGCCGATCGTCGTCGGTCTCATCCGATCGATCCAGACTGGTTCCCGCCGTCTCCGCGAGGAGCGACAACCGGGTCTCGAGCGAAAACGGTAACGATTGATCACGGGCGGCCTCGACAAGCGACGCCAAGATCGAGGCTTCGATCGGTTCCGGGGGATGGAACGTCACGATCAATTGAACGGGGGATGTCTCCCGCGTACCAGGTATGTCCTCTCCACCCCGAAGGGAGACGTTTCCGGTCAATTCGAGGACGCCGATTGCGGTTCTCAATGTGACCGGAGCTTCTTGGGGATGGATGCCGGGAAATTCCGGAGGCAGCGTGAGGCACGCGCCTCCGACGCTGAGGTTCGTGATTGTCCCCTCCCATGTCGTCGCGTCGGCCGTCACCCGGGCGGAGAGGGTGGTGGAAATCCGTCCGGAGGCCCGTCGCTCGGTCTCGGTAGAGCTCGCTTTGCCCGCTGCCGGGACGACCGAGGAAGCGGCCGTCTGATTCCCGGTGGTTTTTGCGGGAACCGCGGGTTGCTCGGGCCGGTCATGTCGGTCTGGAGGGGCGAGCGGTAGTTGCACGACAAGGCGGAGAGGCCCGCTCGTCGGAAGGGCAAGAGTCATCGTCCCGCCCAGGTTTCGGACGCGCTGGTATAGGCTGAAAAAATCGGGCGGCGCAGCGCGCTCCTCTGTCAGGGGGCGGGAACCGCTGCCGCGCTCCAGTTCCAGGTATTCGATAGTCGCATGGGCCGGCTGTGGAACAGGAAGAAGGGGAGGGGAGTCGACGATCTCGGTGACGCCGGAAAGACTGGACCGAATAAGAAACGCGCTGCTGCGGCCGGCACTTTCTGCGAGGGCGCGTGTCGAGAGAAGGAGCAAGCGAAAGCAGGCGACCGCCTCTTCGCGATTGCCTCCATAAAACGGTATCTCCGGCGCGAAGTCGGTCTCAACGCCATGCGGATCGGCTCCAACGGATCTCACGGCCTGCTCGAGCAGATCCTTGAGTGTTTCGCGCGGCGTGGATTCCGGGAAAGCGTGAAGTTCCCGATCGAGTTGCTCGTACCGCGTGAGGATCTGGACTAGGTCTTGCTTCATGCGGTCGAGTCTGTCGACGAGATGGATGGCTTGTACAGCCTCGGCAAGTCGGGTGGTTTCGGCCTGTAGTGCGGAAAGCGGCTGGCGAAGTTCCTCTGCGAGGAGGGTCGCACGGCGGTGTTGCTGGAGCCATTCGCCACCGCTCACCACCTCTTGCCGCTGTCGTTCCGACTCAGGCGGGTGACTCCCGATGCGGGCCGTGTGCCGGACCGTGCCTACCGTGCCGAGGAAACGTCGTTGGGGGTCGTAGAGCCCCCTGGCGCTCACCTCGACCGGCACGGCTTCTCCCACCTCTCCTAAGCCAGCCTTTCGTTGAAGCGTGACAGGAACGCGGTGAGTTCCTCGTGGGCCTGAGCGGCGCTCATTGAAGCGATGTTGCGCCTGACTCTGTTGCCCGGGAAACAACAGAACGGTGTAGGGTGAGCCGATCAATTCTTGAGGACTATATCCGAGCAGCGCCGTGATGTTAGGCCCTGCCGCCACGAACCGTCCTTCTGAATCGAGCTCGTAATACACATCGGGCAGCGACTCCACCAACTGTTCGTGTCGAGCACGGGCATGGCTCGCTTGGCGTCCTAGTTCCTGCTTTTCAACGGCGGCCTTCGCGCAAAACAGAAGTTCCGCGAGAAAGGCCGGCGAGGCCTTCGACAGGAAAAAATCCGCACCTGCCCGCATCGCATCGATGACCGCGGCATCGTCGAACCGGTCGCTTTGGAGGATGACGCCCGCGTACATCGCCTGGCGTTTCAGATCTTCGATCAGTGCGGCGTGAGGGCCCTCGAGGCACCCTTCATCGATCAGGATGACGGTCCATTCCGACGCCTGCTTGGCTGCCAGCATCCTAGCCTCTTCTGCGGAATACGCCACTTCCACACGACACTCGGCGAAGAAGCCTCGAAAACCAATGGTCGCAAGCTTGATCTCCTCGGCATGGTGATTGACGATGAGGATCGAGACCGTGGTGGCCATCGACATCGGATGAATCGGCCGTGTCCGGAAAACGAACTGAATCGACGTCAAGAACGGCGTTCGGGAGTGAGGGTGCACCACGGACCAGGCATGGGTTCAGTCCGTACTATGTGCAGCGAGCCTTCAACCGACGGCGTCGCTATGAGATATCACACGCACTCTTCGGAAACCCAGTCAGGATTTGTGCGGACTGGCTCCCGCTTTGGTAGGGGGCTGCTGTACAGAATTGGCAAGCCGTACAAAAGGGGACACGCAGGATAGCCGTCGCCACGGGGCGACGGCTCTTCTGGAACAGGAAAGCGGTTTACTGAACAGACGCTGTGCTCGTGCTCAGACAGGCTCCTGGCGTCATGTAGAGAAGATAATTGCCCATCCCATGATGCTCCTCTTTTTTATGCAGCGGGTGATGGTGCACCATGACCATCTCGTACTCGTCGTCTTTCGTCACAGTGAATCCCCGGGCGTTTTTGTAAACCTGGTGCGGCTGGAACTCCCGAAACGTCCCGTCGATCGATACATCTGGGACCGTTCGGAGTAGCGTCTGTTGTTTGGTCTTGTTCTCGAGGGCGATGAGGAGCAATTGGTCGTGTCCGTGCGGGTAGGCGAACTTGACGCATCCATCCATGAGAAACTTGAGCGGCGCTTTGTGCACTTGTACGCCGGGCTTGATCTCAATGCCTTCGTCCGTCTGATCCGGGCCCCGCTGTGAGAATTTGCTGTAGCAGACGACGTTGACACCGACCTGGTACACGTCCATTTCCTTGATCGGCGCTCCCTCGGGTGCCATATACATCGTAAAGCTCGCCATCACGTCCTTGGTCGGAGGCGCCTTGTGATAGAACGCGACCACGGACATGAGGCTCTGGCCTTTGGCCAGTTTGACTCCGTAACCCTCGGGGAACCGCGCTTCCGTCATTTCGAGCCCCGCTCCTCCGAAGAAGAGCGGTTCGCCCGGACAGGATACGCTGGGCTTGTCGTTATTGAGCATGAGGATATGATGGAGATAATTCCGGGGCAGCTCCTGCCCGTCTTTTGTGAAGACGGCGGACTTGAATCCCACGAGGTACATGTCCTTGGGAAGTTGGAAGATATGCTTCGGCATGGAGGCCGCGAGGTCGCCGTCGTGACCCGAAGGGAGATCAATCGGTCCGAAGGTGAGCGTGACTTGATTGGCCTCGATCGTGACCCGAGTGGTGACCTGGTTGGCCAGCGTGGGAACCGCACGGTCAGTATGGTGATCGTGGCCGCCGGAAGCGAAAGCGGGGGCGATCGTCCCAAGTCCCATCAGCAAGACGACAATCGTTCGCAGCATAAGACCTCCTTGGGTCAGAATCCATAGACAGACCGGCCGCGCGATGCCGGGCGTTATCTTTATGTAAGGATGCGGAGATGATTGGCACTCACTGTGCGGATGCCGGTGCCGTCACGCGTTTCCACACAAAGGTGCCGCCCCATTGTCGCGGGGGAATGTTCTTCTTGTCGCCGACTCTCGTGTACCACCACACGCCCTTGGCTTGTGTCCCGTCCTCGGACAACAACACGTCGAAGCCCCCTTCCCGGTCGTTGCCGGTCTGGTGCCACGTTCCCTGCCAAGAGCGATCCTCGAATTTTGTGGTGACGAAACGGCCGCCCTGCTGAGTGTAGGGACCGTTGCCCGTCTTATCGAGTGTCGCCCGATAGTTCTTGTTGTCTTCCACTTCGTGAATATCCCATTCACCGCTCAGGTCCACGTGGGCTGAATTCTGATCCGATGCGGCAGAGGTTAGCGTCACCGCAGCAGGTTCGACGCGTTCATCAGTCAATTGAACCGCACCCCCCGAATTCCGAAACGACTCGTGCCAGGAGAGGAGGACCCATTGCCCTTGACGCCGCTCGAGCACACCCGTTTCGCGTAGCGGCAGCAGCGCGCGCTCTTGGCGTTGGCCCTGGGAGACGGAGACGGTTCGAATATAGTCGAGTTCCATCGTGTACCAGGCAAGATCGCCTTTCGTCCACACCTTCAGTTCGCGTATTGGTATCTCAAGTTTCGCGGCGGAGGTGAATTCTTCAAGCATGTCCCGCTCGAGGTCGGGCCATCCCACATACTTACGGCCGCCGATTGTGTAGCTGATAATGTCCGCGTCATGGGCCATGAGCCGGGAGAGCGTCTTCCAATCCTTCTCCGCGTTGGCCCGCACCATGGCGCGGATCGCCGAGTCCGCGCTCGCGGCATCCGAGGCCTCGGTCGCAGGCAGAGAGGAGCAACTGGACAGTGCTCCGACCATCAGGCACACAATCAGACGTACGGCGATCGTCATAGGCAATGAACCGAGGCGCAGCGAGGTTTCCGCTTGGCCGAGGCTACATGGGCGATGGAATTATGTCAATGGCCGGGCGACCGGGATGGCAGTGATTCGCCGGCGCAGAGGACAACCGTGACGTTGTCTTCCCCCCCTTTCGCCAGGCAGGCTTCGATCAACGCATGACAGAGATCCTGGAGGCCAGGGCCCTCCCGTCCGACGATGGACTGAATCTCGTCATCCTCGAGCATCTTCGTCAACCCATCGGTGCACAGCAGAAGCCGATCTTCACTCTCCAAACACTCGGAGCGGACCTTGAGTTCGACGTCAGGCTCAATGCCGAGCGCGCGCGTGAGCACGTGCCGTTTCGGATGCTTCTTCGCCTCGTGGACGTTGATGACCCCCCTCCGCAGATATTCTTCAACGACCGTATGGTCCCGAGTCAATTGCCTGAGCATGCCGTCCCGCAGGAGATAGGCCCGACTGTCTCCGGCATGGATGATATGGGCGAGGGGTCGCGGGTCCGGCTCAATGACGAGGGCGACGATGGTCGTCCCCATGCCGGTGAGCGCCCGCTGCTCCTTCGCCCTGTTCAAGACATCGCGATGCGCCTGGATGACAAGATCACGCAAGGTTCGGCCCGGGTCCGACCGGGCCGTTCGAGTCTTTCCAAATTGCCGGGAGGCATTCTTCGTGAGCGATGCCACCGCCGTGTGGGCGGCGATGTCCCCGCCGGGGTGTCCTCCCATCCCGTCCGCGACGATCCACAGTTGGTGGTCATTCAACACCGCAAAGGCGTCCTGGTTCGTCGGACGCACGAGTCCGGTGTCCGTCTGTCCCGCGCCGGTCCAGCGCATGCTTGCCTTCACTTACCCAGCGGCGGCATCGCGCGATCGTACAAGGGGCTGGGGCCCGAATTGTGCCACCATCCGTCCGTACAGGTGGTCCGCCAAGGCCTCGAGGTTCGTGGTATCGGCCGCGTTGTAGCGAATCAACGTGTCGAGCGATGATTCGTCCCCGCCCTGCCACTGGTGCCACAAGCGGACCGCATCCCACCCGTCGAGCCCTTGGAGGTCCGCCTCGCGGTCAATTTGGAGTTCCTGCTCGATGGCTTTCAGCCCGCCCCGCAATCCGAGGCGCCGAGCCGCAAAACAAAGATCGAAGTGCGGTTTTTTGAAATTGAGCCTGGGAAAGGCCGCTTGCAGATACGGAATATCGAACGCGCTTCCGAAAAACGTCACGAGCAGATCCGACTGCTCAAGCTCCTCTTGGAGCCGGTCCTCGCTGAGACTATCACCTCGGATGAGGGTGCTCATCCGGCCGTTGCGGTAGAGCCCGACCACGGTGAGCTGGCTCATCGGGCCGGCCATTCCTGTTGTTTCAATATCGAGATAGAGCGCACGGTGGCGAAACGTTTCGAACAATCGCCAATGGTCCCGGCTCCTCAAACAGGTTCCGAAATAATCGGCGCGTCCTTGTTGAAGGAAGGACAGGGCCGCCGTCAAGTCCCGATCGTACCAGGCCTTACGCGCGAGCGAGATGCCGCAGATCGTGGGCTTGTTCAGAAAGCTGCCCCAATCGGTCACGCCTTCTCCCCACAGGCGCCGTTCCGTGCCCGGCCCAATCCCCTTGAGGAGGACGAAGGTCGAGGTCAACATGGCGGCGGATTGTAGCAGGATGTGACGGAAGTCTCACAGGGCGAGGCGATCAGGAGTTTGGGACCGCCTGCGCGCCTTGATTTCACCTTGCCAAACCGGCTAGAGTCCGCGAGAGACGCGCGGTTTGTTGACTTCCCCGCTGAATCTTCAAGGGCTATGTCCGAGTCTTCGAGCAAGCGGATTCGAATCACCGTCGGACCCGTCCAACTGGAGGCCGAGTTGAAATCGAACAAGACTGCACTGGAGGTCTACGCGGCATTACCGGTGGAAGCCCCAGTCAATACTTGGGGCGAGGAATTCTATTTCAAGCTTCCCGGCGTCAAAGATTACCGGGAGACGGCGACGACGACGGTCAAAGTCGGCGACGTGGCATTTTGGGGCGCGGGCCAAGTTTTGGCGATCTTTTTCGGTCGCACACCGATGAGCCTCGGGGCGGACCCGGTTCCGGCGGACCGGGTCAATGTGATCGGTCGGATTCTCGGGGATGCCACCACGTTTCGAAAAGTGATGGACTCACCGAGGATCAAGGTCGAGAAAGTGTAGCGATGCGATTAACGAAGGAGCGTGTCCGGCACATGGCGGAGACGCTCGCGACGCGGCTGGAGCAGGACGGGCACGTCGCGGTCGGGCAGGCGCACAAAGTCTTCGTGGAGGCGCTCGACCATGCGATCACGGAAGAATTGTCGATCGAGGACAAGCTCAATGCCGAAGTGCGTCAGATGCTCAAGGCGCACGAAGAGGAGATCGAGCGCGGTCACGCGGATTATCACAAGTTGTTCACGATGCTGAAGCAGAAGCTGGTCCGGGAGCGCGGGCTAATCCTATGATTCGGCGTTCGCGGATGATCCTTTCACGGAGCGGAACACCGGATGGTT
>DASTSI010000166.1:0-31926 GCA_035760745.1 Nitrospira sp.
TCTGGTGGGCGTCTCCGCGCATTCGGTGGAAGAGGCGGCTCGCGCGGAGTCGGAAGGTGCGGATTACATCGTGATCGGGCCGATCTATCCGACACCATCGAAGGAGTCGTTCGGTCCGCCGCTTGGACTGGCGCGATTGGAGGAGGCCTGTCGACGTGTCGCCATTCCAGTCCTCGCCATCGGAGGAGTCACCCTGACCCGCGCGGCCGAAGTTCGCCGCGCAGGCGCGTTCGGGGTCGCGGTGATCAGGGCGATCTGCGGCGCGCCAAACGAACAAGATGCTGCGCGACGATTGCTCGCCGCGCTCGACTCAGGGGCATGATGCAAATCTGACGCGTGTCGGCGACGTGTGAACGTCTCGTGCTGTTGACCATGAAAAAACTGAATGATAGAATCTGCTCACGGACTTGGACTTCGTGATCTAGCAAGGATTCGCGCCTTCTGCCGGTGGATCATGCCCGAGAAAAAGGGTAGCCCAAGCCGACTCCGGTCCCTTCGCGATTCCGTGAAGCGCATGACCAAGCGGTTGTCCGAGGGAGAGGCCGACGTGATACATCGTAATGACGAACATGCCCGCGAAGCTGAAAAGCTCCGGGTGCAGATTCAGTCGATGGAAGAAGAGATCCGTCGGCTGTACCAATCGCGCTACCAACTCGATCAGGCCACCAAGCAGAACGAAAAGCTCGTCGCGACGCTTCAGGAAGCCAAGGCGCAGATCGAAGCCTTGCGCGCCGAAGTCGAAAAGCTGACGGCACCGCCGTCCACCTACGCCATTTTTTCAAGTCTTAATGCTGACGGCACGGCGAACGTCTACGTGTCGGGACGCAAGATGAAGGTGAGCGTCCATCCGTCCATCAAATCGAAAGAGCTGCGCAAGGGGCAGGAGCTCATCCTGAACGAAGCCCTCAACGTCATCGAGATGAAGGGATTCGATGTGCAGGGTGAAGTCGTCCGGCTCAAAGATCTGCTCGAGGGACAGCGCGCTCTGGTGACCCTGCATTTTGACGAGGAGAAGGTCGCGGAATTGGCCGAACCCCTGCTCGCCGAGCACCTCAGCGTCGGGGATCACTTGCTCTACGACGCGCGCTCGGGCTGCGTCATCGAGAAGTTGCCGAAGTCCGAGGCTGAAGAGCTGGTGCTGGAAGAAGTCCCGGACGTCGACTATGCCCGCATCGGCGGGTTACAGCGCGAATTGGAGCAGGTGCGGGATGCCGTCGAGCTGCCTTTCTTGCATCCGGAACTGTTCGCGGAATTCCAACTGCATGCCCCCAAGGGTGTCCTCCTGTACGGCCCGCCGGGCTGCGGAAAGACGCTCATCGCCAAGGCCGTCGCCAATTCGATCGCCAAGAAGCTCGGTCATCTCACCGGCAAAGAAGTGCGCAGCTACTTCCTTCACGTCAAAGGGCCCGAACTGCTGAACAAGTATGTCGGCGAATCGGAACGGCAAGTCCGAGAAGTCTTCAAGAAGGCCAAAGAGCGGGCGGGCGAAGGCAACCCCGTGATCGTGTTCTTCGACGAGATGGACGCGCTATTCCGCACCCGAGGGACGGGGATCTCATCCGACATCGAATCAACGATCGTGCCGCAGTTCTTGTCGGAGATCGACGGGGTGGAAAGTCTCAGAAACGTCATCGTCATCGGCGCCAGCAACCGCCAGGATCTGATTGACCCGGCCGTGCTGCGGGCCGGCAGGCTGGACGTCAAGGTGAAAGTCGGCCGTCCGGACGCCGCGGCGGCGAAGGACATCTTCTCCAAATACATCAGCGCCGACTTGCCGTTCGCCGAAGAAGACAAGAGACGATTCGGCGGCGATGTGACGAGCTTGGTCGAACACCTCATCGACATGACGGTCGAGACGATGTACGCGACATCCGAGGAGAACAAGTTCATCGAGGTCACGTACGCGAACGGGGAGAAGGAGATCCTCTACTTCAAGGACTTTGCCAGCGGAGCGCTGATCGAAGGTATTGTGTCCCGTGCGAAGAAATACGCGGTCAAGCGCGCCCTCGCTCGCGAGGGTCACGGACTTCGATCCGATGACCTGATCCGCGCGATTCGTGAGGAGTTTAAGGAACACGAAGATCTGCCGAATACGACCAATCCCGATGACTGGGCCAAGGTGGCCGGAAAGAAGGGCGAGAAGATCGTCCACATTCGGACGATCAGCGGCGGGCCCTCCGATCACCGCCAGATCGAAACCATCACAACTGGGCACTACCTCTGACACACGATTCCATGTCGGATATGAAGGCGTCTACGACTCCTCGCGTGCTCGGTACCGAGACGGAGTTCGGCATCGCCTCCCGCGATGCCGCTTTGGCCGATCCCATCGCGAATTCGCTCGCCGTCATCGCGCACTATCCCGGGCTTTCGGTGCCGCACGCTGTCTGGGATTACGAGAACGAAAACCCATTGCTCGATGCCAGAGGCTTCGAAGTAGACGGGGAGCGCGAGCGTCCGAATCCGGACTACAACCGGCAGCTGAATAAAGTGCTGGCCAACGGCGGACGCCTCTACGTCGACGGCGCCCACCCGGAATACTCGACCCCCGAATGCTCGAATCCCCGCGAGATCGTGGCGTATGAGCGGGTGGCCGAGCGGATCTTGGCCCAAAGTTTGGACGCGATGGTCCGGGCACGAGGCCGGGAGCAACTCGTCCTGTATAAAAACAACTCCGACGGCAAGGGAAACAGTTACGGCTACCACGAGAACTATCTGGTGTCCCGATCGGTCCCCTTCGACCGGCTGGTGAAGGTCTTGGCCCCCTTCTTCATCACCCGCTGCATTGTCGCCGGCGCCGGCAAGGTCGGCGCGGAAAACCAGACGAATGCCGCGGACTATCAGATCTCACAGCGGGCCGACTTTTTCGAATGTCTCGTGGATCTCAACACGATGGTCAAGCGTCCCATTGTCAATTCCCGGGACGAGCCCCATTCCGATTACGCCAAGTACCGTCGCCTGCATGTCATCGTCGGGGACGCGAACATGGCCGAACTGTCCACATATCTCAAGGTCGGCACGTTGACCATCGTGCTGGATCTCGTGGAGGCCGGGGCCGACGTGCCAGTCTTCGAACTTGAGGACCCGGTTCGCGCCATCAAGCAGGTGTCCCGAGACGTGACGATGAAGGAGACGTTGAAGCTCTCCGGCGGTCGTTCGACGACCGCGTTGGAGATCCAGCGTGCCTATCTGAAAGCGGCGATGGATTTTTACGCCTGTCACGACCTTCCGCAAGTGACCAAGGACGTCCTGGTACGCTGGGAGGAAGTGCTCGACAAGCTCGAACGGGATCCGCGTTTGCTGGTTCGCGAGTTAGACTGGGTCGCCAAGCGACATATGATCGAGTCCTACCTGGAGCGAAAGGGTTGCGGGTGGGAGGATCCCCGTGTCCGTTTGATGGACCTGCAGTATCATGACATCCGTCCGGAGAAAGGGCTCTATTACACGCTGGAGCGCAGCCACATGATCGACCGGATCGTCCAGGATGTCGAGGTCACCAGAGCCGAGTTCATCCCGCCGTCCGGGACGCGGGCTTTTTTCCGAGGCCGATGCATCGGGAAATTTTCCAAATCCATCTATGGGGCCAGCTGGACCTCTGTGCTGTTCGATGTCGGAAATACGGCAATCAAGAAAGTTCCTCTGATGGATCCGCTTCGCGGCACGGAAGCACTGACACGAGACCTGCTGGACCAATGCGACACGGCAGAGGCGTTGTTGGAGAAATTGAAGGCATAATGAAGCTTCCTTTTCTCCCGAATCACGACGATTCCAGCTTCTTCGATTTTCTCACCAAACGATATCCAGAACTGGCGCCGAGCCATCGAGTCCTGTCATTGTTGGGACCGGGGACGGTGGAGTCGCCCCGTCACACGGCGCCGGTGACCGTTCCCCAGGCCACGACGGTTCTTGCCCTCAAGTATCAAAACGGCGTGATCATCGCCGGAGACCGGCGAGCGACGGAAGGATTTCAAATCGCGGACCGCCGCATCGAGAAGGTGTTCAAGATCGACGACTACTCCGCGATGGCGATTGCCGGCGCGGCGGGACCCTGCGTGGAAATGGCCAAGCTGTTTCAAACCGAACTCGAACACTATGAAAAGCTGGAGGGCGTCCAGTTGTCGTGTGAGGGCAAAGCGAACAAGCTCGGTCAGATGGTGAAGGCCAATCTGCCGATGGTCTTTCAGGGCCTGGTCGTCATGCCCATTTACGTCGGATACGATCTGAAGCGGTCCGAGGGACGCATTTTCAAGTATGATTTGGCCGGCGGCCGCTATGAAGAATCCGATTACCACGCGATTGGATCGGGGGGTAAAGATGCCCGCAACACCATGCGCGAACATTACAAGAAGGGGCTGCCGGAGCAGGACGCGTTGAAAGTCGTACTGCTCGCACTCTATAACGCCGCCGAGGACGATGTCGGGACCGGTGGTCCCGATCCTGTTCGAGGCATCTACCCGACGGCGAAGATCGTCAATGCCACGGGCATTACCGACGTCTCGGAGCAGCAAATCAGCGCGATTTATGACGCCATGATCTCCGCGCGCCGTTCGAAGGAGAGATAAGATGCCGCTTCCGTACTACGTCTCGCCCGAGCAGATGATGCAGGACAAGGCGGAGTATGCCAAGAAGGGCATCGCCCGCGGGCGGTCGATCATCGCGATGGAGTACACCAACGGCATCCTGCTGGCGGCCGACAATCCCAGCGCGTCGCTGCACAAGATCTCGGAGATCTACGACAACATCGCGTTCGCCGGTGCCGGGAAATACAGCGAATTCGAAAACCTCCGGAAGGCGGGGATCCGGCACGCCGATTTGAAAGGGTTCATGTACAGCCGCGAGGATGTGACGGCCCGCTCCCTGGCCAACGGCTATTCTCAGAGCCTGGGGACGATTTTCAGCCAGGAGTTGAAGCCGCTGGAGGTCGAGATTCTCGTGGTGCAGGTCGGCAACAATGGCCATGCCAACGAGATGTACCGGATCTCGTTCGACGGCAGCATCATCGATGAACGGCACTATGCCGTCATCGGCGGCAAGTCGGATGCCGTGCAGGGTGTCCTCAAGGATCGGATGCCGAATGAGCTGCCGGATCTTAAAGCCGCACTGGGCGTCTGTATTGTCTCACTCGAGCAGACCGGGAACCAAAAGCTGTCTCTGGACGGCCTGGAAGTGGCGGTGCTGGACCGAACAAGAGACACCCGGAAGTTCCGCCGCTTCACCTCGGCCGAAACCAAGCAACTCCTGTCATCATAAGCGGTCGCGTTCGCTGGCGATCACGCTCGTGATTCGAGCGCAGGCAAGGGGCGTGCGGCCTCGCGCCACTGCTCCCTGCATGATGAAGGACGAGTGTCGTCCTTCTGTTGAAGATGCGATTCCCGGCGTGTAAGCTGTGTGCTGGATGCTGAAACGTCGCTGCGCGAGGATACTGAGGGTCCTGCACCGCCTCTCTGCAGAAGGGTAGCCTTCAATGATGATGCACGGCGGGCCCATGCGACAGAGAATCTTCGGCCTTGAGAACGAGTATGGGCTGATCTTTTCTCCCAACGGCAGGATCTACCTGCCGATGGAAAAAGTGCTGGGCTATATCTTTGAGGGATTGATCCCGAACAGTTGGCCGTCGAACGCGTTTTTGGTCAACGGCGCCCGGTTCTATCAAGACACCGGGTGTCATCCCGAATACTCCACTCCCGAATGCGACAACATTCTCGATTTGGTCGTGCACGACAAGGCCGGGGAACGCTTGCTCGAAGCCTGCCTGCCGGCCGCTGAAGAACGACTCCGCGAAGAGGGCCTGTCGGGCGAAATCTACATTTTCAAGAACAACACCGATTCGCTCGGCAATACGTATGGCTGCCATGAAAACTTTCTCATGCGGCGTGACGTCGATTTTTGGAAGGTCACCGAGCAGCTCATTCCCTTCTTTGTGACGAGACAGGTCTACAGCGGGGCCGGCAAAGTGTTGAAGGTCTCCGGTAAGCCGCAGTACTTCATTTCGCAGCGAGCTCAGCACATCCACGAAAAGACGTCATCCTCCACGACATCGTCCCGCAGCATCATCAATACCAGAGACGAACCTCACGCCGATGCGGAGCGGTACCGGAGACTGCACATCATCGTGGGTGACTCGAACATGTCGGAACTCGTCACGTTTCTCAAGGTTGGAACCGCGACGCTGGTGCTCTCGATGATCGAAGAGGGCTATACCGTCCACGGGATGGAGCTCGAGGACCCGGTCAAGGCGATCAGGGAAATTTCGCGAGACCCGACCGTCAAGCGCAAGGTCAAGCTCGACGACGGCCGGCAGATGACGGCCGTTGAGATCCAGCGCGTGTATTTGGAACGCGCCCAGGAATACCTCGCCCAGCAAGATCATGATCCCATCCTGGACGATGTCTGGCATCGATGGGCCGGGGTCCTGGACAAGCTCGAAGATGATCCGATGCAGCTGGTCCGCGAGGTCGATTGGGTCACGAAGCGGCATCTCATCCAGTCCTACATCGACAAGAAGGGCTGCGGGTGGGACGATCCGCGGGTGTTCCTGCTCGATCTGCAATACCATGACGTGAAACGGACCAGAGGGCTCTACTATCTCCTGGAGTCCCGCGGGCTCATCGAGCGGGTGGTCGAGGAGGATGCGGTGCAGCGGGCCATGTCGACTCCGCCGCAGACGACCCGGGCGAAGGTGCGGGGCGATTTCATCCGGTTCGCCCGAGCGAAGAACCGATCCTATACGGTGGACTGGACGTATCTGAAGTTGAACGGCTACTGGGAAGAAACGATACTCTGCATGGATCCGTTCAGTTCGGTCAATCGCCGGGTGGACGAATTGGTGGCGCAGGTGTCGGGACTTCGGTTCTACAGATGATCGGCTCGACCCTCAGAGAGGCGCGTCGGCGGATTTCCGGACTTGATCGCTCGGTCATCACCGCGGTCGTCCTCTTGACGAGTGTCTTTCCGGTCGAATTGTTTCCCAATACCCCTCCTTCCCCGAAAGGTATCGACGGCCAGTACAGCGGGAAGCAGGGCCAGATCCTGGTTATTAAGGTCCCCATGGACGAACAGGCCACTGAAGTGAAAGGGACGTTCCTCGATCGTACGATTCCCTTCTTCCGGGAGTACCGGTCCGGAGAGCCGGCTGGATATCTCGGATTGCTCGGTATCGACATGCAGGACGCGCCCGGCATGCACGAACTGGCCATCGACGTGAGGAACGGGGACCAGAAAAAACGCCTCAGCTACAACGTGCTGGTGACCAAGGAGAAATTTGGCATCGAGCACCTGAAGCTCCCGAAAGACAAGGTCGATTTGGACGATAAGACGCTTGCTCGCTGGAAGGCCGAACAGGAACAGGTGAGGCAGGCGCTGGCTGAAAATTCCGCCTTGCGTCTCTGGCGCAGCGACTTTGTCGAGCCGGTGAGCGGGAAGCGGAGCGGCATATTCGGGAGCGTCCGCATCATGAATGGCCAGCCTCGCAATCCTCATAACGGAGAAGATATCGGGGCCCCGCTCGGTACCGAGGTGACCGCCACGAACGACGGCATCGTCCGCTTGACGGTGGACCACTTCTTTTCGGGCAAAGGTGTGTTCGTGGACCACGGGCTTGGCTTCTACAGCATGTACTTCCATCTCTCCGATGTTTTAGTGAATGACGGGGACCTGGTGCAGGCCGGCCAGGTCATCGGCAGGGTTGGGGCGACCGGCCGGGCCACCGGCCCGCATCTTCACTGGGGTGTCAAGCTCAACGGGGCGCGAGTCAACCCCTACGCCTTGCTCGATCTGCCGCTCAAGAACGGCCCGGCGCCCGGAAAGACCGTCCTCACCCCCGTGCAAGATTCTTCATCTACCCTGGCGCCCGTTCCTACCGTCAAACAATAACACGCAGGACGGCGCCGTGCCCTGCCCGTATTGGGCTCAACGCACGATGTGCCGAGCCGCGGGAGGAGAGGCGATGAGCGTGGCTCTCTTCCTTCGTCTCCCGGGAATCACCGGCCGCCAACACTAAAAATTGGATTCGAGGCTCGCGGGGGTCTTGTTCAGCACCGTGGCAGCGGCGCGGGAAAGGGCACCGTCGTGCCGGTGGTCGAGCGAGTAGATGCGAAACTGGATGAGGCGGGTCGGCAGCAAATCGAGAAATTCCTCGAGCGGTTCCACAGAGACCTGCTTGGTTCCTGGATCATAGACGTAGAGCGGGTTGCCGCGACGATCTTTCGGGTCCGGGCGAGGATCCAACGGCGCCATATCCACGCGGAACTCCATCTTCTTCCGCAGCGCCTGAGGCAGTTCTTTCATGATTTGCGTCGCGAAGTGCTCGTGGCTGGGAAAGTCCATCCCGCGTTCCTGGCCTTTTTCCTTCAACACGGTGCTATAGGACATCTTCCATTTGACGTTTCGATCGAGAATTCTCGCCCATTCCTCTGCAAGGCGGCGTTTTTCGTGATGACGCCCTTTCTTCCAGCTTCGCACCTGCTCTAGCAACGACCAGTCGGTGAGTGAAAGGTATTCGTCCATTTTCCTCCGAGGATCATAGGGGAACACGAGTTTCATGGTATCCCCGAAAATATCCCGCAGATGGATGTCGATGGCCCTGGTGGTGCGGTGAAAATACACATTGGAGTAGAGATACATGCGCGTATTGAGGAACATCTGCAGTGCCGGGAGGCCGGTCTTGTGAATGGTGAATCCTTTGTCGGTAATGATCGTATAGTGGATCAGCCGGGTGAGATCGACCGGGCCGACTGCCACGCCGCACATGTAGGAGTCCCGGAGCACGTAGTCGAGATTGTCCGCGGTATAGCTTCCCGAGATCACCGGTTGCAGCATGTTCAGCCAGCGTGGCAGACGGGAGTTATCCTTGCCTTTTTCCTTGAGGATGACGTGGGCGATCTGATCGGGATTCAATTCCTCGCCCTTCTCGAATGGGCCCGAAGGACTCCGGCGGATTTTCCTGATGATCGGTCCCAAGTAGTCCCGGATAATGATCTGGCCAAGCTTCTCGTGGCTTGCGTTCCGCGCATGAAGGAAATTCTCATCGAAGAAGTGGCAGAACGGACCATGGCCGATGTCGTGCACCAGCGCGGTGACGCGCAGAAAGGCCTCGACATAGTGGGCGCTCGGTGCGTCGGGCGCCGCTTTTTTCAGGAAGGGATAGAGATGTCGCGCGAAGAGCCCCGCGACATGCATAGTGCCCAGGCTGTGGACGAACCGCGTATGTTCGGCCGATGGGTAGACCCACCTCGCGCTTTGGAGTTGATAGATATAGCGGAGACGCTGGACCCAGGGGGAATCGATCAGGTCTTTCTCGGTTCGTTCCTGTCGATCGGCAAGGGCGTAGGGAACGGTGAATGATACATACTTGTGAATCGGATCAGCGATCAGCGCCGACCCGTCGTACGGCGCGTTGGTCGGTCTTCCGGTCGTTGGCGGCGTCATGTTCCGCCGGCCATCTTAGCCCACGGAGTCAGGGGGCGGCAACGGCTGGGAGACAAGCGCGCTCGAGGACTAGCGGTATTTGCTGATGACATAGTAGACGACGGGATACGAAAGGGCGGCTCCCACGATACTGAGGACGAGCCCGCCGATCGTGAATGGGACGGCGTACGGCGCGACCTGGTCATAGATGGCCCGGAAGCTCAAGTCGTGCCAATCGAAGGACGGGCTGTCGGCTCTACCCATCAGTGCGGCGCCGGTCCAGTAGGTGGCGCCGAGGATCGGCACGATCGTCCATGGATTGTTGATCAGCGCGCCTGCCAGGAGCGCGACGAAGTTCAAGCGGAAGGCCCACGTGCAGAAGGCCACCAGCATCATGTGAAACCCGTAAAACGGACAAAATGCAATGGCGGCGCCGACCGCGAACGCGAGGGCGGTGCGTTCCTTGGATTCCTGGAGGTGCAGCACGTGCCGCAGCAGAGAGCGAAAAGAGGCCATCCGGAGGCTCGCTTACCGCGCGCTGCACGCAGGCCTGAGCCATACGGAAAGCAAGGCCAAGCGCTGTCGCGTCATGCGGTTTCTAGCGAAAATGCTCGTAACTCATCGCCGGCAACGGACGGCGGCCAGCGGAAGTTCTGATCGACATGCCTGCGTTAGCAGGGAGTATCGTTCCGATGCGCGTAATGCGAAACCCGCGTTTCCTCGCTCTTCGTTCAAGCCGCGACTTTAGCGCGGCGGGCGTCGTGAACAACAGCTCGTAATCCTCTCCGCCCTGCAAGGCGAGTCGCCTTGGCTCCAGGTGAAACTTCTCGGCGAAGGCCCGGCACGCGGCTGACAGAGGAAGCGCCGCGAGATTGATTTCAACCCCGACTCTGCTGGCAAGGCAGAGATGGCGGACATCTCCTGACAGTCCGTCGGAGAGGTCGATCGCCGAACTCGCCAATCCTTCGCGTGAGAGCCACTGACCCAGCTCAAGCCGAGCCACGGGACGCAAATGGCGCCGAATCAGGAAGCGTTGGTGGGCGCTAGCCACCCGCGCCGTCCGTTGTCCCCGTGAGGACTTGGCCTGTCTTTGAAGCAGCGTCATACCAGCCAGTGAGTCTCCGAGCGTCCCGGTCGCATACAGGCCGTCCCCCGGCCGGGCTCCCCGCCGGAAGAGCGCCCGGTCGGGGGCAACGCATCCGATGAGCGTGAGGCTGATGAACCACCCGCCCGAGGAGGCCGAGACGTCTCCACCGATGAGGCGCACGCCGTAAGGCCGGCCTGAAGCCATGATGCCGCGGTAGAGTTGATGAACTTGTCTCACGGTGCCCCGGCGCGGGATCGCGAGCGCGACCAGGAGGTACAACGGGTGCCCCCCCATGGCGGCAATGTCGCTCAGGTTGGCGGTCATGGCTCGGAAGCCGATGTCGGCAAACGTCGCCGTGCGGAGATCGAAATGGACGTCTTCCGCCAACAGATCGGTCGTCAGCAAGGTCCAACGATCGGCGTGAGGGAAGACGACCGCGGCGTCGTCGCCGATGCCGCGAACGATCGAAGCTGCTCCTCGTCCATACTTCCGGTGAATCCGGTCGATTAGGTCGAATTCGCGTAGGGGATTGGAGGCCTTGGGACCGGCCGTTGACACCATACTAGCGGGATGGCGAGCAGGAGCCCGTCGTGACCGTCATGTGGATCGTGGCTGGGCGTCCGGGCTTGATCGGCCTGGAAGGGGTCTTGCGTACCGGTTCTTGCGGCGGCTCCGGCCGGTTCACCGGCCGGCTGGTCTTGGGCGTCCGCCGCAATGCCACTTTCATCACATCGTCCATCGTATCGGCGAAAATGAGCTGAATGCCGCTGAGGATGTGCTTCGGGATCTCGTCCAAGTCCTTCTTGTTGCGCTTCGGAAGAATCACCGCGCGCAGCTTGGCGCGCTTGGCGGCAAGAATCTTCTCCTTCAGCCCGCCGATGGGGAGGACGCGGCCGCGAAGCGTGATCTCTCCAGTCATGGCTAGATCCCGTCTGGCCGGCACTTGAGCCATCGCCGAGGCGATCGCGGTGGCCATTGTAATGCCGGCCGAAGGGCCGTCCTTGGGAATGGCCCCTGCCGGGACATGGATGTGAATGTCCTGCTTGTGAAAGAGATCGGGATTGATGCCCAAAGATTTTTCCCGTGAACGGACATAGCTGAGCGCGGCCTGTGCCGACTCTTTCATGACGTCGCCGAGATGACCCGTGAGGGTCAAGGCGCCCTTGCCCTTCA
Source organism: Nitrospira sp. (assembly GCA_035760745.1). GTDB lineage: Bacteria > Nitrospirota > Nitrospiria > Nitrospirales > Nitrospiraceae > Nitrospira_C. Next base: position 11,666 of record DASTSI010000166.1, read on the forward strand.
TTACGGTCGCTTCGATGTAGAGCACGTCGCCGCCCGATTCGGTCCAGGCCAGGCCGGTCGCGACGCCGATTTCGTCCTTGTCCAATTCGGATTCCGGCACGAATTTCGACACGCCGAGATACTTGTGCAGGTTGGCCGGCGTGACCGGGAAGCCGAGCCCTTTTCCCTCGGCCACCTTCTTCGCGACCTTGCGCATGACGTTGGCAATCTCGCGCTCCAGGTTCCGGACGCCGGCCTCCCGGGTATAGTGCATGATGATCTGGCGGATGGCCTGCTCGGAGATCTTCACGTGTTTTTCCGTGATGCCGTGCTCGGACAATTGCCTGGGAATCAAGTACTTCTGGGCGATGCCGAGCTTTTCGTCCTCGGTGTAGCCCGGGATCTCGATGATTTCCATGCGATCGCGCAAAGCCGGAAGGATCGGGTCGATGAGGTTCGCCGTGGTGATGAACATCACCTCGGAAAGATCGAATGGGACGCCGAGATAATGGTCCGTGAAGGTGCTGTTCTGCTCGGGATCGAGCACCTCAAGCAACGCGGCGGAAGGATCTCCGCGGAAATCCATTCCCACCTTGTCGATCTCATCCAGCATGAAAACGGGATTGCTGGTGCCGGCCTGCTTCATGCCCTGGATCATCCGGCCTGGGAGTGCGCCGACATAGGTGCGGCGATGACCCCGGATTTCGGCTTCATCCCGCACGCCGCCGAGGCTGATACGGACGAACTCGCGCCCCAACGCCCGGGCGATGGATTTGCCGAGCGACGTTTTTCCGACGCCTGGCGGTCCGACGAAGCAGAGAATTGGCCCTTTCATCTTTTCTTTGAGCTTCCGGACGGCGAGATACTCGAGAATCCGTTCCTTGACTTTCTCGAGATCGTAGTGGTCCTCGTTCAACACTTTGGCCGCCGCCTTGAGGTCAAGATTGTCCTTTGATTTCTTCGCCCAGGGCAGTTCCACCATCCATTCGAGATAGGTGCGCACCGTCGCCGATTCAGCCGTATCCGGATGCATTTTCTCCAGCCGCTTCAGTTGCTTCTCGGCCTCTTTCAGCACCTTCTCGGGCATCTTCGCGTCTTTGATGCGATTGCGGAACTCGGCCACCTCCTCGGTCCGTTCGTCCAGTTCGCCCAGTTCCTTTTGGATCGCCTTCAGTTGCTCTCGCAGGAAGTACTCGCGCTGGGTCTTGTCCATCTCGCCCTTGGCCTGCGCCTGAATCTTTTGCTGCATGGACAGGACATCGATCTCCTTCGCGAGAATCTCGCTCACGTTGCGGAGACGCTTGACCGGGTCGGTGATTTCGAGAACGGCCTGCGTGATGTCGACCTTCAAGCCGAGATTGGACGCCACCATGTCGGCCAGGCGACCGGGATCCTCGAGGTTTTCGATGACGACCATCACATCGGGAATCAACACCTTGCCCAGGCTGACCAGGCGCTCGATTTGCTCCTTCACGGTCCGCATGACCGCCTCGGTCTCAAGGTTCGAACCGCTCGCTTTGAGTTCAGGCAGGCGGTCGATCTTGACCGAGTAGTAGGGTTCGGTCTGGATGTAGTTCGAGATCTTCGCCTTGGAGAGGCCCTGGACCAGGATCTTGATCCGCTCGTCGGGCAGCTTCAGCATCCGCATGATGATGCCGACCGTCCCGATGGTATGGATATCTTCCGGCGTGGGATTTTCCACGTCGAGGGCCTTCTGCGTCGCGAGGAACAGCATGCGATTGCCCGCCAGGGCGGCCTCGATGGCCTTGATCGACATCTCTCGCCCCACGAAGAGCGGCAAGACCATGTAGGGGAACACGACAATGTCCCGGACGGGAAGCAACGGCAGCTGATCGGGAATGTCGATGTTTTGCGGCGGCGTGAGATCCTGCTCGATGGAATCGCTCATAGTCGTCTCATAAACTCGGGACGTCTCTCTTTGGTTCGGTCCTGCGTCTCGCTGAGAGTATCCGAATAATGGATGAGCGGAAGCGACCGTCAGGCCCGGTGCGCTCGGACTCTGCGCGGCGCTCTGGAGGGCGCCATGCGATGCTGAAGATATTCGCCAAACTCAGAGCCGAGGGATGGATTCTTGAGCGCGAATTCCACGGTCGCGATGAGAAAGCCCAGCTTGTCCCCCGCGTCGTATCGCTGTCCCTGTACCTCGAGGGCATACATGGGAGAAACCCGCGATAGTTCCTTCAAGGCGTCGGTCAACTGGATTTCGCCGTTTTTCCCGGGCCTGGTCTTCCGCAGGATCGGAAAGATTTCCGGCGGGAGGACGTACCGTCCAATCACCGCCAAGTTGGAAGGCGCGTCCGAGGGCGAGGGCTTTTCGACCAAGTCCGCGACCTTGTGTAATCCGTGCATGATCCTGGTCGGAGAGACAATGCCGTATCGGTTCACTTCTTGGTGGGGGACTTCCTGCACTCCCAGGACGGCGCCGTTCCGTTTCTTGTACACGTGGATCAATTGAGCCAGCCCCGGAACCTGCGCATCAATGATTTCGTCTCCCAGAATGACGGCGAATGGTTCGTCTCCGATCAGCCGTTGAGCGCACATCACCGCATGGCCCAGACCGAGCGCTTCGGATTGCCGGACGTAGCAAAAGTTGGCGAGATTCGAGATATGCCGGATCTGGCTGAGGAGTTGCGCTTTTCCGTTGCCCTTGAGGTTTTCCTCGAGCTCGACGGAGCGGTCGAAGTGGTCTTCGATCGCGCGCTTCCCGCGGCCCGTGACCACGATGATGTCTTCGATGCCGGAGGCCACCGCCTCTTCGACCGCGTATTGGATCAGCGGCTTGTCGACGAGCGGAAGCATCTCTTTCGGGGACGCCTTGGTCGCCGGAAGGAACCGGGTTCCCAAGCCGGCGGCCGGTATGACGGCCTTGCGTACGTCGGATCGAGACATGAAAGTGATAGTAGGTGATGGGGCTCATGATGTCAAGAAACCGGTCATGCGATGTTAAGATTCCGAGCAAGCCACGAAAGGCCGGGAACCGCTTTACATTGAAATACTTGCCCCATATAATCCAGCAGTTTTGCGCGCAGCATTCATGACCGGATGCGTCGCCCCGCGCGTCGCATCTCACGTCACAGGCCTTCATGGCCGCCGTCAGCAATGGTTGTGCGTTTACGTTGTCTGCGACGGAAGCCCCGGACCAGGAATTCGAGGAACCTTCTGGCGGGGTGATCTCTGTTCTGTTCGTGATGGCCTTCTATGGATGGAGCTCAGTATCAGTGAGGGCCGCGGTCCTGTCGGCCGATTGGTGCTGGCCCCTGATGCTGTGTGCGGCGCTGCTCTGCGGGTTCAGCCTGGCCGCCGGGGGTGCGCTGGCGCAATCCACCGGATCGAAGGTTTCGTCGGTCGACATCCGCGGGAACAAGAAAATCGAGCTGCCGGCGATCATCGGACGGCTTACGCTCAAGCCCGGAGATCCGTACACGCCGGAGAATGTCCGCGGGCAAATCAAAATCCTGTACGACACCGGATACTTCGAGGATGTGCAGGTCGAGACGGAGGCCACCCCGCAGGGCACCGCGCTGACCTTTGTGGTGCGCGAGAAGCCGTTCATCACCGAGATTGTCTTCGACGGCAACGAGGAACTGAGCGACGACAAGCTGAAGGAAAAAATTACGATCAAGAGCCAGGCCTTCCTGGACCAGCAACAGGCCAAAGAAAGCGCTGAGAAGATCCGGCTGGCCTACCAAGAGGAGGGATTTTACGACGCCCAGGTCATTCCGATCGTCCAGACCTTGGATGAGGATCGCAAGCGGTTGACGTTTTTCATCAAGGAAGGGGACAAGGCGAAGATCAAAACCGTGAATTTCGAAGGCATGCGGGCGGCCACGAAAGACGAGATGTTCAAGGTCATGGCGACGAGGGAATGGATTCCCTGGCACGGGATCTTCACCCAATTGAAGCTTCCGTCCTTCTTGTCCGATGCGGGGATCCTCAAGCGCGAGGAAATGAACAACGACGTCGAGCGGATCCGCGAGGTTCTGCTCAATAAAGGGTACCTGAACGCGCAGGTCGGCCTTCCGACCGTCCAGTTGAGCGAAGACAAGAAGTGGTTCACGGTGACCTACCCGATCGTCGAGGGAGAGCCTTTCACGGTCGCCGAGGTGGGCTTTAGAGGGAACACCGTCTTCGAGGATGCCGAGTTGCGGCAAAAACTGAGGATCAGAGAAGGGGAGATCTTCCAGCGGCAAAAGATCCGTGACGAGATCACGCGGATCACCGATCTCTACGGCAGCAAGGGCTATGCCTTCGCCGACGTATCGCCGACCGTCAATCCGAATCCGGCCGAGCGGACCGCGAGCATCATCCTGACCATCAAGGAAGGAGAGATGATGCGCATCCGCCAGATCAACATCTACGGGAACGACAAGACGAAGGACAACGTCATCCGGCGCGAACTCCGCGTAGACGAGCAGGATGTCATCGATACGCCGTCCTTGAAACGGAGCTTTCAGCGCCTGAACAATCTGAACTTTTTCGAGACGGTGGAAATCCTGCCTCAGCAGGTCGGCCCGGACAAGGTCGACTTGAACGTGCGGGTCAAGGAAAAGCCGACCGGACAGTTCAGCATCGGCGGCGGCTTCAGCACGTTGGACAAACTCGTCGCGATCGCGGACATCACCGAGGGAAATCTCGGTGGGAATGGATGGCTGGGCCGGGTCCGCGGCCAGTTGGGCCAGCAACGGACCCTCGGCTTGATCACCTTCCGCAACCCCTATCTCAACGATTCGCTGACGTCGATGCAGATCGACGTCTACCGCAGCATGACGAACTACATCACGTATTTCGAGAAAAAATCCGGCGCCAGCCTGACGTTCGGCCGGTGGCTGTCCGAATATGTGAGCGGCAGCATCAGTCTCGTGGCCGAACAATTGAATTTCAGCGACCCGAACAACAGCTGTCTCAGCAACCCGACCCTCTTCATCTGTCGGCAATTGGGCAATCAAACCACGACGGGATTCCGAACGTCGCTTGCCCGCGATACTCGCGACTACTATCTGGATCCCCGGACCGGATGGCGGACAAGCGTCGGGTTTGATTTCGGAACCCCGTATCTAGGCGGCACCAACGACTTCTATAAATATTACTTCGACGTGATCAAGTACACGCCGCTGCCGTACGACACGCGATTCTCGGTCCACGCCCGCTATGGACAGGCGCAGGGCATCGGGGACAAACCCGTTCCGCTCACCGAGCTCTTCTTCGTCGGCGGCATCAATACGATGCGCGGGTTCGTGTTCGGCCGTGCGGGGCCGGTCGATCCCGTCACGTTTTCACTCCTCGGCGCGGCCAAGGAGCTGATCTTCAACAACGATTTTATCTTCACGATCTCTCAGGAGGCGAAGCTGAACGGGGTGATTTTCTTCGATTACGGCAAGGGATTCGCGTCGGACGAGCCGTTGTCCTTTAACTTGCGCAGTGCCGCCGGCATCGAAGGTCGATGGATCTCACCCTTCGGGCCCTTGCGAGCCGCCTACGGCATCAATCTCCACCCGCGCCCCGGCGAGCGGATGGGGGTATTCGAGTTCACGATCGGGTCGTTGTTCTAAGAAACGGAGTGGCCGCGTGCCGTCTTTGCCTGCACATAAATCCCGCACAGGTGCCCATCGCGCCCTGGCATGGTCTCTGATCGTCTTTCTGAGCTTCGCCGGATGTGCCGGCACCAGCAAGGTCGAGGGTTCTGTGGGTCTTGTGGATCCCACCAAGCTATTGAACGATTCGAACGTCGGGAAAAAGGCCAAGGATTCGCTTGCCGCCTTCTCGAAAAACCGCCAGGCGCTGATTGAAATGGAAGAAAAAGAGCTGCGCCGGATGGAGGAGGATTTCATCAAACAGGCCAGCGTGCTGAGTCAGGCCGCCAAGAGCGAGCGCGAGCAGGTGTTCCGCCGGCGCATGGCGGAGTATCAGCAAAAAGCCGGCGAACTGAACCGCGAGGTCCAGGAAAAGCAGAAGGAAGTGTTGGACAGCTTCCGGGAGAAGCTGGAGCAGGTGGTGGCTAAGGTCGCCAAGCGCCACGGGCTCCGCGTCGTCATCGACAAGGGGAAAGGCGGGCCCACGCTGTACGGGGATGACGCGCTGGACATCACGAATGAAGTCGTCGAAGAGCTCAACCGCGAATATCCGTGAGCCATGAACCGAAACGAGGGAAGAGGAGGCGCGCGATGAGAAGGGCAGGGAGGGTATGGGTGGCGATCGCTGGTGCGATCGTGCTGGGAACGGCGGGGATCGCCTGGTCGGCCGAACAGTTTAGGGTGGCCGTCATGGATCAGCAGGCGGTCATCGAACGATCCAAGGCGGGCAAGCGGGCACTGGAGGAAATGAAGGCGTATTCGGCGACGCGACAAAAGATCATCAATGCCGACGATCAGGAACTGAAAGAACTCGAGCAATCCATTCAGGACCCCAAACTGAGCGATCAGGCCAAACAAGAGAAACAAAATCAGTTCCAAGCGAAGCTCGAGGCCTATCAGCGACGGCTGGCCGACTTCAACCGTGAGATCCAACAAAAGCAGCGCGAGCTGGTCGCTGAATATTCCAAGAAAGTGTCCGATGCGGCCCAGGCCGTCGCGCAGAAGGAAGGGTACACCGCGATTCTCGACAAGGGAAACGACGCGATCATCCGCATCGTGATCTATTACCAGCCCGCGCTCGATCTGACCGAACAAGTGGTCAAGGAATTCGACAGACAAAACAAGTGAGAGTCCGGCCGGAATCACTTCGGAGAATCGAAGATGCGCTTCACTGTCCGCTCGTGTGACCGAAGCCGAACGGCTCGAGCGAAGCTTGCCAGGAGGTCTTGAGAATGGCCGTGATGGAACAAGCCGAGATTCAGGCGTTGCTGCCCCACCGCTATCCGTTTTTGCTGGTCGACCGTGTGCTGGAATTCGATCCGGATCGGCGAATCGTCGGCATCAAAAACGTCACGATCAACGAGCCGTTCTTCCAAGGCCACTTCCCGGGGCGCCCCGTCATGCCCGGCGTGCTGATTTTGGAGGCCATGGCGCAAGTCGGGGGATTGCTGGCATTCAAGTCGATGGGTGAGTCCAAGCGCCCAGTCGTCTACTTGACCGGCGTCGACGGAGCCAAGTTTCGGAAGCCGGTCGTGCCGGGCGATCGTCTGCGGTGCGAGATCGACGTCATCAAAAAGCGGGCGCCGTTCTGGAAAATGCAGGGGAAGGCCTTCGTGGAATCCGAATTGGTGTGCGAGGCGGAAGTCACGGCCATGGTGACGGAGGAAAAGGGCTAAGACGTCAATCGCTACAGACATTCCGAGTAGCGATTCGCGATTAACGTGAACGGGAGGTCGGCGTGCAGATTCATCCACAAGCCATCGTCCATCCGAAAGCCAAATTGGCGGACAATGTGACGGTCGGGCCGTTTTGCATCGTTGGTGAACATGTGACGATCGGCAGGGGCACGAAACTCGTGTCTCATGTGACGATCGACGGCTGGACGCAAGTCGGGGAGCGATGCGAATTCCACCCGTTCGTGTCGATCGGAGGACCGCCCCAACATCTGCAATATAAAGGTGAGCCGACTCAGGTGCTGATCGGCGACAACAACATCTTTCGGGAATATGTCACGGTGAATCGGGCCACCGAGCAGGGCGGCGGCACGACGACGATCGGGTCGAACAACTTCCTCATGGCCTACGTTCACGTGGCCCATGATTGCCATCTCGGCAACCATCTCATTTTGGCGAACGCCGCGAGCCTGGCTGGTCATATCACCATCGGGGACCATGCGATCATCGGCGGCCTGTCCGGGATCCATCAGTACGTGCGCGTAGGCCCGTATGCCATGGTCGGAGGTTGTTGCGCCTTGGGCCAGGATCTGCCGCCGTTCATGCGGGCGGCCGGAGGATACCGGGCGCGGATGTACGGCCTGAATTCGGTGGGACTTCGCCGTCATGGGTTCTCCGCCGATCGCATTGCGGTCCTCAAGCGGGCGTACGATGTCCTATTTAGGTCCGGACACCGCATGGCTGAAGCGGCGAAGCTCGCGAAAGCGGAGTTCAACGACCAGCCGGACGTGATGGCGGTCCTGGCCTTCATCGAGGGAACGAAGCGCGGCATTTGCCATTCGGTCGGGCACGAGCAGGAACTGGAGGACGGGGAGTAGAATCTTGAGCCAGGCCCCGCGCATTGAAGCGCACGAGCGTCTCGGGCTGATCGCGGGCAACGGCCGCTTCCCGATCATTTTCGCCGACAATGCCCGCAAGCTCGGATATCAGGTATCCGCCGTAGCCCATGAAGGAGAGACCGATCCTGAGCTCGCGCATCATGTCGATCGCATTCACTGGATCAAGATCGGCCAGTTGAACAAGCTGATCACCGCCTTCAAGGAGGATCAGGTGCATCAGGCGGTCATGCTGGGCGGGATCAAAAAGACGCACGTGTTCACGACGGTTCGTCCCGATTTCCGCGCGTTGGCGCTCGCGGCCCGTCTGGCGCTGTGGAAGGACGACGATATCCTGCGGGAGATCGCCAAGGAACTCGAGCGGGAGGGCATCACGATCTGCGAATCGACCTTCGGGCTCGACGGGATCCTCGCGGAGGAAGGAACCATGACCGCCCGCGAGCCGAGCGAGAAGGAATGGGCGGATATCCGGTACGGCTGGGACATTGCGCAGGAGATCGGCCGGCTCGACATCGGTCAATGCGTCGTCATCAAGGACCGCGTCGTGGTCGCGGTCGAGGCCGTCGAAGGGACCGACGAGGCGATCAAGCGGGGCGGGCACCTCGCCAAGGAAGGGGCCGTCGTCGTGAAGCGATGCAAGCCGCAACAGGACTTGCGGTTCGATCTCCCGGCCATCGGACCTCGAACGATCCAAGTCATGGCGTCGGTGAAAGCATCCGTCCTGGCCGTGGAGGCCGGGCGCACGGTCGTCCTCGATCGTGAGGCCACGGTCGCGGCGGCCAAGCACGCCGGCATTGCGGTGTTGGGGCTGGCGGCCCAGGGCCGAACGGAGGATTGTGACTAGCGCGGCTCCGTTGCGGGCCGGCGTCGTGGGTGTCGGCCATCTCGGCCAACACCATGCAAGGCTCTATGCCTCGCTGCCCGGTGCGCGGCTGGTCGGGGTCGTTGATCAGGTACCCGAACGCGCAAAGACGATTGCCGACAAGCACGGCGTGCCGTCATTCACCTCGGTGCAGGACCTTCTGCCGCACGTCGACCTGCTGAGCGTCGCCGTCCCGACCTCGGCCCATTACGACGTCGCGAAAGCCTGCCTCCAGGCCGGGAAGCACGTGCTCATCGAAAAGCCGATCGCGGTGACGCTCGCCGAGGCGGAAGAGTTGGTGCATCTGGCGCGCCAGCATGGGCGCTGCCTGCAGGTCGGGCACAGCGAGCGGTTCAATCCGGTGATGCAACTGATGCGGCCCTATATTGTCCGGCCGGTGTTCATCGAATGTCATCGTCTCAGCAGCTTCAGCGAACGGGGCACCGACGTGGACGTCGTGCTTGATCTGATGATCCACGACATCGACATGGTGCTGTCGTTCAACCCGGGAGCGGTGGAAGACGTGCAAGCGGCGGGTGTCCCGGTCCTGTCACCGACCACGGACATTGCGAACGCGAGAATCCAGTTCAAGAACGGATGCGTGGCCAATCTCACTGCCAGCCGGGTTTCGACGAGCAAGATGCGGCGGCTGCGCCTGTTCCAGCGCGATAACTATGTCTCCATCGACTTTCAAACGCGCCAGGGCATGGTGTGCCGGCGCGAAGGGAAGCCGGGGGAACGGCCGACCATCTCGATCGAGCAGCTGCAGGGCGGCGATGAAGAACCGCTGAAGCTCCAGTTGGAATCGTTTCTCCAGTCCGCTCGTGGCGGGACGAGACCGGTGGTGTCCGGAGAAGACGGCGCAGCGGCGCTTGATGTCGCGCACCAAGTGTTGCGGGCGATGGAGTCCTTTGCGCTGCGCCACCAGGAACCGGAAGGCTGAGGCGCGCACGGCGAACTCACTTTCCGCCTCATTCCCCAGCGACGGTGCTATGCCTCGAATCCTGATCGTGACCGGTGAAGCGTCCGGCGATTTGCATGGAGCCAACCTCGCCAAGGCGATTCACGCCCTGGACCGCTCCGCTCAACTGGTCGGCATCGGGGGCAGCGCCATGAAAAGAGCCGGTGTGTCGATGATTCCCGGGGTCCCGCAACTCGACGTGATGGGATTGATCGGCCTGTCTGCGGTTCGGGCCATGATCCACCGCATCCGCGCGATCCGCCGCGTCCTGAAAAGCGAGGCGTGGGACCTGGTGGTCTTAATCGACAATCCGGGGCTGAACTTTCACTTCGCCCGAATCGCGAAGGGTGCAGGGTTGCGGGTCCTCTACTATATTGCTCCACAGATCTGGGCCTGGCGTCCCGGACGAATGAAGTGGATTCAACGGCGCGTGGACCACGTGGTCGTGATCCTGCCGTTCGAAGCGGAGGTGTACCGACGCGCGGGCGTCCGCTGCACATTTGTCGGGCATCCTCTGCTGGACGCCGTTGCGCCGCACTATGATCGGGTGGCGCTGCGCCGCCACTTCGGCTTGACCGACGATGCCCCGGTCATCGGCCTCTTGCCGGGAAGCCGTGTCGCGGAGGTCAGGCTGCTGCTTCCCGTGCTGATCCAGACTGCCGTCCGCCTGGCGGCACAGAACCCGAAAACGGAATTTATCCTGGCACAGGCTTCCTCAATCGACGATAATCTGCTCCACGAGCTGCTCCGGCGAAGTCCGGTCCCGATCCACGTGGTCCGCGAGCAAGCCAGCGAAGTCATGGCCGTGTCGGACATTTTGCTCGTGGCGTCCGGGACCGCGACACTCCAGGCGGCGGTCGTCGGAACCCCGATGATCCTGTTGTACAAGACGACGTTCGTGACGTACTGGCTGGCACGCTGGTTGATCAGGGTCCAGTGGATCGGACTCGTGAACCTGGTCGCGCGTCGGACGGTCGTCCCGGAACTCATTCAGCAGGAGGCGAATGCTGAACGAGCGAGCCAGGAGGCGGGCCGCCTGCTGACCGATCGTCGTGCCTATGAAGAAATGAAACGGGCGCTCCATGAAGTCAGGCAGTCATTAGGAGAGCCGGGCGCCTCTGAACGGGCGGCCAAGCTCATATTGACGGAATGTCGAGTCTAGACCGCTTTCTGCGCTTGGTGCGATACCTGAGGCCGTATCGGCTCAGGCTCGTGGCCGCCTTCGTCTGTTCCGGGCTGGTCGCCCTTTTTTCCGGGGCCTATGCCTGGCTCGTGAAGCCGGTCCTTGACGAAATCTTCATCAACAAGAACGAGACGCTGCTCCTCGTACTGCCGCTGGCCCTCTTCGTGGTCTCCGTCCTGAAGAGCGCCTTTAATTACGGCCAGAACTATCTTATGAACTATGTCGGCAATCAGGTGATCACCGACATCCGGCAGGAGTTGTTCGGCAAAATGATCCGGTTGCCCGTGGGATACCATGACGCCAATACATCTGGCCGTCTGGTGTCGCGCGTCGTGAACGACGTCACCTTGATGGCGAACGCGGTGGCGGGAGTGCTGAAGGATATTTTCCAGCAAGGCCTCACGTTCCTCGCGATGCTGGGGGTCATTTTCTACCAGAATTGGCAGTTGGCCGGTCTCTCAGTGGTCATCATTCCGCTCGCCGTGATCACGATGGTCCGCATGGGAAAGCGGCTTCGTGGCTTGGCCGCAAGCGGTCAGGAACGGATGGGGGACATGGCGTCCACGCTCCAGGAGACGCTGGCCGGCATCCGTATGGTCAAGGCCTACGGGCGGGAGGACGCCGAGGCGGAGCGGTTCCGTCAAAGCAACAAAGCGTTCCTCAACACGACGATGAAGGCGATTCAGGTTTCCTCGCTCGGCTCCTCGCACATGGAAGTGATCGGCGTGGTCGGCGTGGCGGCGATCGTCTGGTACGGCGGGTATTTGGTCATCAACGGAACCATGACGCCGGGGGCCTTTTTTTCATTCCTCACGGCGATGTTCATGGCGTACACCCCGATCAGAAAGCTGTCCGGGTCGAACAACACGATTCAGCAGGCCCTCGCCGCGGCGGAGCGCGTCTTCAGCGTGATCGACCTGCAGACGGAGCAGGAGGAGGAACGGGGACACTTGCAGCTGCCGCCGGTGACCCGTTCGGTGTCCTTCGAGGACGTGACGTTCCATTACGAGGGGCAGAGCCTTCCGGCCCTGACCGACGTGGATTTGACGATCCAGGCCGGAGAAATGGTCGCGATCGTGGGGAGCAGCGGCAGCGGCAAGACGACCCTCGTCAATCTGCTGCCGCGTTTCTACGAGCCGACCGCCGGCAGGATCCTCATCGATGGAGTCGATGTCCAATCCTATACCTTGGCCTCGCTTCGCGCGCAGATCGGCATTGTGTCTCAGGATGTGGTCTTGTTCGACGATACCGTGCGCAACAACATCGCGTTCGGCCGCCAGGACGCGACGGATGAAGAGATCGCGCAGGCGGCGCAAAAAGCCTACGCGCATGAGTTCATCGACCGTCTTCCGCAGGGCTATCAGACCGTGGTGGGGGAGAAGGGCGTCAAGCTCTCGGGCGGCGAGCGACAGCGGGTGGCGATCGCGCGGGCCATCCTTCGTGATCCTCCGCTCTTGATTCTCGATGAAGCGACTTCGGCGCTCGATACCGAGTCCGAGCGGATCGTTCAGCTGGCGCTCGCCAACTTGATGAAGAACCGAACCACCGTCGTCATTGCGCACCGCCTCTCCACGATTCAGCGAGCGGATCGCATCGTCGTGCTCGACCGGGGCGCCATTGTCGAAGTCGGGACGCATGAGGAGTTGCTCATGCGTGGGGGCCACTACAAGCGGCTCCATGCCATGCAGTTTCAGGATGTGTAGCAGAAACCGACGAGATCCGGGGCGGCGTGCTCGCTTTCACATGGAAAACTTGCGCCTGCCGTCGCGGTGGAGCGGTTCGCTGGATCATGCCGAACGGGTGCTCGCGATCCGGGCTCTTGAGTAAATCGTTGCTGACGAAGCGGAATGCGTGATTCGGACCGACACCAGACGAGGTGGGGGAAGCGCATCGAGACCTGGTTGAAATTGTCAGTCGTTCCCCCGGTCGGGGCCTGGATCATCCGTGGGCTCGGGCGCTCCATGCGTCTGGAGACCAGGGGACAGGATCAGGTCGACGCGCTGTATCGGCAGGGCCAGCGGGTCATCATCGCCTTCTGGCACGCGCGCCAGCTGATGATGCCCTTGACCTACCGCGGTACGGGCGCCCATATCCTGATCAGCCATCATCGAGACGGCGAGATCATCGCGCGAATCGTGGAGCGGTTCGGCTTTCGAACAGTCCGCGGGTCGAGCACCAGGGGCGGGGTCGAGGCCTTGCGCGAGCTCATTCGGCTGGGACGCGCGGGAGTCGATCTCGTGGTGACTCCGGATGGACCCAAGGGGCCGGCGCAGGTGGTGAAGATGGGAGTGATCCAACTCGCCCGCGCGTCGGGCCTGCCGATCGTGCCTCTGACGTTCGGTTGCTCAAAAAAAAAGTCTTCGCGAGTTGGGATCGCTTCATGGTGCCGTATCCGGCGTCACGAGGCCTCTTCATCTGGGGCGCGCCTCTTTGGGTGTCGCGGCAGGCGGATGACCAGGAGCTCGAGGCCAAGCGGCTGGCGCTGGAAACCGAGTTGAACCGCCTCACCGCGCAGGCCGATGACGAGGTCACGGCCGACGGGTGAGGGCGCATGCCAGGGCACCGACGAGCATGTGGTATTTGGTCTATAACATCCTGCTGCTCATCGCATCGCCGGTCATTCTCGCCGTGCTGTGGTCCAAACCGCGCTGCCGCCGCGGTTTGCCGCAACGATTGGGTATGATGGAGCCGCAGTCCCCCCCTGACGGCAAGCCGCTCGTCTGGGTGCATGCCGTCTCCCTCGGCGAAGTCGTGGCTGTCGCTCCGCTGGTGAAGGAACTGCATCGCCGCCATCCCGATTGTCGATTCATCGTGTCGACCGTGACAGAAACCGGCCGGGAGGCCGTCGAGCAGCGTCTGGCCGGCGTGGCGGAGCATCGGTATGCTCCGCTCGATTTTCCGTGGGTCGTGTCACGAACGGTCGAATCCCTGTGTCCCGTGCTCTATCTGTTCGTCGAGACCGAGCTGTGGCCGAATCTTTTGCGGCATCTCAACCGGCGAGGCGTCCCGACGATCATGGTGAACGGACGGATCTCAAGCCGGTCCTTCGCGAGGCAAGTGTGGCCCTTGGTGCGAGCGTTCTATGCGACCATGCTTCGGACGCTGACCCTCTGCTTGATGCAGTCCGAGCGCGACGCGCAACGGATTATGACGCTGGGCGCAGATCCGCGGAAGGTCAAACGGACGGGCAATCTCAAATTCGACCAACCGGCGCCGGCATTGCGGGAGTCGCCTCACGCTGTGCGCCTGCTTGGGCTTCCGGAGTCCGTGCCGTTGATCGTCGCGGGAAGCACCCATCAGGGAGAGGAAGAAATCCTCGTCGATGCCTACTGCGCGCTCTCACGAGTCCATCCTGAAGTCAGGTTGGTCCTCGCCCCGAGGCATATCGAGCGAGCCGAGCAGGTCGAGGCGATGGTTGTGGCGAAAGGATGCACGGTCCGAAGGCGGAGTACCGTCGATTCCGGCGCCCCCCGGCTCGAGCCGCCAGCTCAAGTCACGGTCTTGGACTCACGAGGCGAGCTGGCCGGTCTCTATCAAGACGCGATCATCGCCTTTGTCGGCGGGACGCTCGTTCCGGTCGGCGGCCATAATTTGCTCGAGCCTGCCGTGTGCGGCAAGCCGGTCCTCTTCGGCCCCTATACGGATCACTGTGCCGAGATCGCCGAGCTCCTTCTACAGTCCGGAGGAGGACGCCGAGTGTCCGCATCGAGTCTGACACAGGACCTTGTCGAACTCGTGACTCAGCCCGGAAAGCGGTCTCACATGGGCGGGGCGGCTCGGTCGGTCGTGGATCAAAACCAGGGAGCGATGGGCGCTACAGTCGAAGCCATAGAGTCCCTCTTTGTATCGTCTTCTTCAAGTACAACATCAGCATTGTCCCGAACGCCCTACCCGATCATGGCGGGACGATAAGCGCGTGTATGCTCCCGGGACCAATCTCCGGTGGTGGCTGCTCTGGGCGGCGGTGCCCTATGGCATGGCGGCCCGCTTCCGCGCCCTTTTATATCGATGGGGATGGTACAGTCAGCGGAAGCTATCCGTTCCGGTTATCAGCGTCGGAAATTTGACGGTAGGAGGAACCGGAAAGACGCCGGTGGTCATTCGGTTGGCCGAGTGGCTGCTCGCCGACGGCAAGCGCATCGCGATCCTCAGCCGGGGCTATCGGAGGCGGAGTCCGGACGCGCAAGTTTTGGTGTCTGACGGCGTACGAGTGATCGCAGGTCCGGAGGAAGCGGGCGATGAGCCGTATCTCATCGCTCGACGTTGTCCTCAGGCGATCGTTGCGGTAGGGTCGGACCGGTACAGGCTCGGCTGTTGGGTACTTTCGCGTTTTCCGGTGGACTGCCTGCTTCTCGATGACGGATTTCAGCACCTGGGTCTGCATCGGGACCTGAATCTCCTGCTCGTGGATGCCACGGATCTGGCGGGCCTGGACGCAGTGGTGCCGGCGGGGCGGTTGCGAGAACCAATTCAAGCAGCGGCGCGGGCCGATCTGATTCTCGTCACCCGCGCGGAGGACGCGACGGAGGTGGAACTCGTCCTCGGGCGGCTCCATGGCATCCCTGCCGCTGTAGATCCGGTTCGGATCGTCTTTCGCCCCGAAGGGTTGGTCTCCGTCATGTCGCCGGATAGGCAGCCGCTTCATTGGTGCAAAGGCAAGGCCGCCCTCCTCGTCAGCGGTATCGGACATGCGCGGTCGTTCCGCACGATGGCCGAGTCCCTGGGGATGATCGTACGCGGAGAAGTGACGTACCGGGATCACCACGCCTATTCCGACGCCGACGTCGCGCGGCTCCGGGAACAGGCTGCGAAGCTCGGAGTGGACTTCGTCATGACAACGGAAAAAGACGCCGGGAAGCTTGCTCGGCTGTTGAGCTCGAAGGACAGCAATTGGTGGGCGCTTCGTCTCGGGACTGAGGTGACGGCGGGTGAGCAGCGGCTGCGAGAATCGGTCCTCGCGGCATTCGCTCCGGGCAACCGTGGAGGTCTGTGCGTCACGACGGCGTGAAGACCCTCTTGGTGAGGGCGCCCAACTGGCTTGGCGACGCGGTGATGTGCGAGCCGGCGATTCGAGCGCTGAAGGGGCTCTTCCCTGCCGCCCGCTTGTCGCTGCTGGCCAAACCAGCTATAGGGGAACTCTTCGCCGGTCACCAAGCCGTGGACCGCGTGCTGCTCTACGAGGACCGGGGACGCCATGGCGGGATGATGGGGAAATGGAAACTGGCGGGCGAATTGCGACAGGCCGGCTTCGAGCTGGCTGTGCTCTTCCAAAACGCCTTCGAAGCGGCCTTGCTTGCGTATCTGGGCGGCATTCCTCGCCGGTACGGCTACGCGACGGACGGCCGGGCGCTGCTCCTGACTGAACCGGTGGCGGTGCCGGAGCGCCGGGCGCTCGAGCACCAAACGCATTACTATTGGAATCTGCTCAGACCGCTCGGGGTGACGGGCGAGCCTCCTCAGCCGGAGCTTGCCCTGCTTCCAGAGGAAGAACAGGCGATGGGACGGCGGCTCGGCGAGTCCGGAATCACGGACGAGGATCTGCTGATCGGCCTGAACCCCGGCTCGACCTATGGCAGCGCCAAGAGATGGCTCCCGGATCGCTTTGCCGAAACGACCGACGCCCTCTGCCGGAGGATCAAAGAGGCACGCGGTCGCCGAACGGCGGTCCTTATCCTGGGAGCGAAGGGCGAGGAGTCTTTGGGTCAGGAGATTGCCCGGCGGCTCAGTTCGCGCTCGGCAGTGCTCTCGGGAGCCACGACTATCCGTGAGCTTATGGCCGCGATCACTCGTTGCGCGCTCCTTCTGACCAACGACACCGGTCCGATGCACATCGCGTCGGCGTTCGGCGTCCCGATCGTCGCCGTCTTCGGTCCGACCGACTGGCGGACCACGGCGCCGTATGGAAGGGACCATGCCATTGTGCGCCAGCCGGTCGAGTGCGCCCCCTGCCTGCTCCGGGAGTGCCCGATCGATCATCGATGCATGACCGGCGTCTCGGTCAGTCAGGTGCTCGAGGCGGCGCTCAACCTCGTCAATCGGCCAGGGAAGGGAGCCGAGGGCCCGCAGAATGGCGAGAAGCTTGCCGCGTCACGCGGCTCGGCGCCCGTGCAGGCGCCGCTCGAAGGCTACACCGTCTTTCTGGACCGCGACGGCACATTGAACGAAGATCCCGGGTATCTGAAATCGGCTTCGGAGGTCAAATTGCTTCCCGGGGCGGCAAGCGGATTGGCGAGATTGAAGGCGGCCGGGGCGCGGCTCGTCGTCGTCACCAATCAGTCGGGGATCGCAAGAGGATTCCTGACGCTGAAGGATTTGGAAGCCGTCCATGCGCGCCTCCAGGGTTTGTTGGAACGCGAAGAGGCGCCGCTCGATGCCATTTACTTCTGTCCTCATCATCCGGACGACGCCTGCCGCTGCCGGAAGCCCGCGCGCGGAATGGTGGACCGGGCGGTCGCCGAATTGCAAATCGATCTGCGGCGCTCCTACCTGGTCGGGGACCACGTGCGGGATATCCAATTGGCGCGCGCCGTCGGAGCCAAAGCGATCCTCTTGACGACGGCGACCGTCGACGAAAAGAGCCGTGAAGCGCTTCGGGCGCAGGATGCCGTCCCGGATGCGATCGTCCCGACTATGGCGGAGGCGGCGGATTGGATCATCGACGATGCCGCGCAGAGGAGAGAACCCTCAGCAGTGAGCATGCGGTCGGATCTCATCCCTCCGCACTGATTTCAAGCATTAGGTATCATGCCGGACTACCGCCGGATCCTTTTCATCAAACCGAGCTCCCTCGGCGATATCGTGCACGCCATGCCGACGTTCGCCGTACTCCGTCGCCTCTATCCGTCGGCGCATCTCACCTGGCTCGTCAAGCGGGAATGGGCTGAGGTTGTCGACCGTATCGCCGGGGTGGATCAGGTCTGGCCGGTGGAACGGGGTGCCAGGGGATGGTTATCCCAAGTCCCATCCCTCCGCGCCCGACGTTTCGATGCGGCCGTGGATCTGCAAGGATTGTTTCGCAGCGCCGCGATGGCTTGGCTCAGCGGTGCCGAGGAACGGATCGGTTTCGCAAATGGACGAGAGGGAAGTCCGTGGATGTATACGACGCGGGTGGCCGTTCCGGCCGCCGACCTCCATGCGGTCGATCGCTACCTCCTGGTCGCGCAGGCCATGGGCGCCCCCATTGAGCGGCCCGAGTTCGCGTTTCGCATCCCGGTCTCGGATGACGAGGAGGTGGATCGGTTGCTGAGCCGCCATGGCATGAAGCGAGGGGACCGATGGGTGGCTGTCAACGTCTCGGCTCGCTGGCCGACCAAGCGGTGGCCGGCCGCCTCGTTTGCGACCCTCGCGGACCGTCTCCATCAAGAAGCAGAGATTCCCATGATCTTCATCGGCAGCCCGGGCGAGCGAGCCGACGTGGCGGCCGTCATCGGCTCGATGAGAAGACCCGCAGTCAATCTCGCCGGCGCCATGTCCGTCGGGCTGCTGCCCGCGTTTCTGAGGCAGGCGGCGCTGCTGATCACGAATGATTCGGGCCCGATGCATATCGCGGCGGCGGTCGAGACGCCGATCGTCGCGCTGTTCGGACCAACCAGCCCCGCGCGAACCGGCCCCTACGGATCGGGCCACTCAGTCCTCGCGCACAAGATTCCCTGCAGCCCATGCTTCAGCCGGACCTGCGCCAACAGTGTGCCGCTGGCCTGCTTGACCGCCACTACGCCCACCCAGGTCTTGGACCACATCCGTCATGTCCAACCGCGGATCCTGGAACGACGTTCGTGAAGATTTTCATCGCGGAATCGAGCACGGCGGTGGGCGGCCAGGAGCTGGCCGTGCTGCTCCACGCCAGGGGATTGGCGGAACGGGGCCACGATCTTTGCCTCGTGCTCGAGCCGGGAAGTCCGATTGCCGGGATGGCCGAAGAACAAAAGCTGCCCGTCGCCCTGGTGTCGATGCGGCGCGCTCGCTACCCGCAGGCCATCCTTCACTTTCAGGCCCTGCTACGGCAGCATCGGCCCGCGGTGCTGCAGGTCAACAGCTCCCGCGACAGTTGGATCGGGTCGATCGCCGCCCGCTTGGTGCGGCCGAGACCGAAAGTGCTGCGGATCCGGCACATCTCGGCTCCTCTGAACCGGAGCATCACGACGCAGCTCCTCTACCGGCGCCTGCTCGACATGGTGGTCGTCACGGGAGGGGAGCGGACGAGGAGGGCCCTCGTCGAGCGAGACGGACTGCCGGCCGAACGAGTGGAGGCGTTTCCGATCGGTCTCGACGTGCAGCAGTTCTCTCCCGCGTCGCCGGATCGGGATCTGCGGGTCGAGCTGAAACTGCCTGAGCGGCATGGGTTGGTAGGACTCATTTCCTATCTCCGCACGTACAAGGGCCATGAGTACTTCATCGAGGCGGCCCGCATCATCGCGGCGAAGCGGACGGACGTCACGTTCGTCATCGTGGGGGAGGGCCCCGAAGCGCCGCGCATTCGCGAGCTGATCGGCAGGCTCGGACTGCAACAGCGCATCAGAATGTTGGGATACCGTGAAGACTTACTCAACGTCTTTCGGTCGCTTGACGTCTTCGCCATCCCGTCGGTCGAAGGAGACACCATCCCCCAGGTATTGATGCAGGCACTGGCGGTCGGAATTCCCGTGGTCTCCACGACCGTCGGATCGATTCCCGATGTCGTGATCGACGGGCAGACCGGATTCGTCGTGCCCCCGCGAGACGGAGCGGCGTTGGCCGAACGCATCCTCCGGCTCCTGGACGATGCGGCGCTTCGCTCGCGACTGGGCGAAGCCGGTCGGGCATTGGTAGTGCGGGACTATTCCATCGAGAAGATGCTGGACCGGATGGAAGCAGTCTACCGCCGGCTGGCCGCATGATATGGCAAAGTATTCGGTCTATGTCATCGCGTACAACGACGAGCCGAACATCAGAGCCTGCCTGGAGTCCGTCCGGTGGGCCGACGAGCTCGTCATCGTCGATTCGTACAGCAGGGACCGCACGGCCCGCCTCGCCGCAGAGTTCACCGACAAGATCCATCAAGTCGAGTTCAAGGGCTTCGGCCATCTCCGAAATCAGGCGCTCGCCTACTGTTCGCATGATTGGGTCTTCAGCCTCGA
>DASTSI010000167.1:0-8729 GCA_035760745.1 Nitrospira sp.
GGCGAAGGTGAAGCTGTATCTCGAACAGAGTCATTGGGAACAAATTGTATGACCGAGCCGAGCATGGGATGAGCGCCACGATGAAGGATGAAACAGCACAGGGCATGAACGGAACGAAGCCGGCCGTGATCGTCAGCGCGGTCCGGACACCGCTGGGAAGTTTCAACGGTCTATTCAGTGCCGTGCCGGCGACGAAATTGGGCAGCGTCGCGATCGCCGAAGCCTTGAAGCGGGGGCAGGTGCGTCCGGACCGCGTGGATGGCGTCTATATGGGATGTGTCCTGAGTGCCGGCCTGGGGCAGGCGCCGGCCAGACAAGCCTCGATCGGCGCCGGGATCCCGGAGTCGGTCGGCGCCGTGACCGTCAACAAGGTCTGCGGCTCGAGCCTTCAGAGCGTGATCATGGCTTGCCAGGCGATCGCGCTCGGGGAGGCGCGGATCGTGGTGGCAGGGGGGATGGAAAACATGACCCGCGCCCCCTACTTGCTTGAACGAGCGCGGCAGGGCTACCGGTTGGGTCACGCCGAACTGGTGGACAGCCTGATCAAGGACGGTCTCTGGGACGTGTACAACAATTTCCACATGGGCGACGGCGGCGAATTGTGCGCCGTGAAATACCGGCTCACCCGGCAGGAAGTCGATGATTTCGCGCTCGAGAGTTACCGGCGTGCCCGGGAGGCCATGGCGTCCGGAGCGTTCAAGAAGGAAATCGTGCCGGTGGACGTGCCGCAGCGAAAGGGACCGGCCCTCACGGTCTCGGAGGACGAGGAGCCGAATCGCGTCGACCTCGGGAAGCTGCGGCAACTGAAGCCGGCCTTTCAGGAGACGGGCATCCTGACCGTGGGCAATTCCCCTTCCTGCAACGACGGGGCGGCGGCGCTGATCGTCATGGCGGAGGAAGAAGCGTCCCGGCTTGGACTCGTCCCCATGGCGCGCATCGTCGCCTACGCGGGAGCGGCCGTGGCGCCGGAATGGTTCACCATCGCGCCTATCGAGGCCATCAGGCTCGTGCTCAAGAAGGCGGGGTTGTCGATCGGGGATATCGATCTCTTCGAGATCAACGAAGCCTTTTCGGCCGTGTCGCTTGCCATCAATCGGGAACTGGGCCTTGATCACAAGAAGGTGAACGTGCACGGCGGGGCCGTGGCCCTCGGTCATCCGATCGGCGCGACCGGCGCCCGCATCCTGACGACGCTGGTGCATGCCATGGAAGCAAACGGCGCGCGGCGGGGCCTGGCAAGCCTCTGCATCGGCGGCGGGGAAGCGCTGGCGATGATCGTGGAGCGGTGACGAACTGATGCACCTCGAGGACATCCAGACCGTCGGCGTCGTAGGCGCGGGCCAGATGGGCAGAGGCATCGCCCAGGTCTGTGCGACGACAGGCTATCGGGTGTTGCTCCTCGACGTCTCCGAAGGGGCGCTGGCCGACGCGGACTCCAAAATCCGGGTCGGCCTCGAACGCGCAGTGGAGCGAGGGACGCTCGATCAACAGCAGGCGAGAACGGTGCTCGCTCTGATTCATCCCATGGTGCAACGGGAACGGCTGCAGAAGGCCCAACTGGTGATCGAGGCGGTTCCTGAAGACATTACGCTCAAACAGGCGCTCTTCGGCGAATTGAACCGGATCTGCGAGCCGCAGACGATTCTCGCGACCAACACGTCGTCGATCTCGATCACCAAATTGGGCCTCGCCTCGAACCGGCCCGATCGGGTCGTCGGCTTGCATTTCATGAACCCGGCGCCGGTCATGCGGCTCGTGGAAGTCATACGCGGGCGTGAAACATCGGAACAGACGCTCGAGCTCGCGGTGGCATTCGCCCGCCGCCTGGGCAAGCTTCCGGTGATCGCGAAAGACGTTCCCGGCTTTATCGTGAACCGTGTGCTGATGCCGATGATCAACGAGGCCTGCTTCGCGTTGGAGGAAGGCGTCGCCTCCGCCGCCGACATCGACTTGGCAATGACCACCGGAGCCAATCACCCGGTCGGGCCGCTCGCCCTGGCCGACCGGATCGGCTTGGACACTGTCCTCGCCATCTGCGAGGTGCTCTACCAGGACTTGGGAGACGAGAAATTCCGCCCCTGCCCGCTGCTTCGCCGCTACGTGGAAGCCGGCTGGCACGGGAGAAAGGCCGGACGCGGGTTCTATCTGTACGAAGCCAGCGGCGAGCGCCGGGAGGCGGCGAGCAAGACCCTGTGACCGAGCCTGTCGCATCTCGGAGGAGGGACGGGGCGATGCAAGAGCGAAACACGAGATTCCAGTCGCCCTCGGGACTCGACATCAACCGCGTCTATACGAGCGACGATCTCAAGAACTGGTCGCCGGACGAGGAGCTCGGGGCGCCCGGTTCGTTTCCCTATACGCGCGGCGTGTATCCGACCATGTATCGCGGCCGCCTCTGGACGATGAGGCAGTTCGCCGGATTCGGCTCCGCTCAGGACACCAATCGCCGTTTCAAATATTTGCTCGAACAGGGGCAAACCGGGCTCAGCGTCGCGTTCGACATGCCGACGTTGATGGGCATCGATGCCGATGATCCGCGCGCGCACGGCGAAATCGGCCACTGCGGCGTCGCGGTCTCGTCGATGGACGACATGGAGCGGCTCTTCGACGGCATTCCGCTGGATCGAGTGACGACCTCCATGACGATCAACGGGCCGGCCGCGGTGATCTTCGCCATGTACCTCGCGGTCGCCGAAAAACGAGGCATCCCTCCCGAGCGTCTTGGCGGCACGCTGCAGAACGACATCCTGAAGGAGTACATCGCGCAAAAAGAGTGGCTCTTTCCACCGGAACCCTCGCTCCGCCTCATGACCGATACGATCGCGTACTGTGCGAAGCACATCCCCAAATGGCACCCGGTGAGCATCAGCGGCTATCACATTCGGGAAGCCGGTTCGACGGCCGTGCAGGAATTGGCCTTCACGCTCTACAACGGCCTCACGTACGTCGAAGCCGCGGTGCAAGCGGGTCTCGCCGTGGACCAGTTCGCTCCGCAGCTGTCATTCTTCTTCAACGTCCACAACGACTTTTTCGAAGAGATCGCAAAATTCAGGGCCGCCCGGCGCCTGTGGGCCCGCGAGATGACGCGGCGGTATCGTCCCAGCGATCCCCGATCGGCGCAGATGCGCTGTCATGCACAGACCGCCGGCTGTTCGCTGACCGCGCAGCAGCCGCTGAACAACGTGGTCCGTACGACCATTCAGGCCTTGGCGGCCGTCCTCGGCGGGACGCAGTCGCTCCATACCAATTCCATGGATGAAACCCTCGCGTTGCCGACCGAGGACGCCGTGAAGCTCGCCTTGCGGACCCAGCAGATCATCGCCGAGGAAAGCGAGGTCGCCAACACCGTGGACCCATTGGGAGGGTCTTATTACGTCGAGGCGTTGACCAATCGCCTGGAGGAAGCGGCCCTCGACTACTTCCGGAAACTGGACGGCATGGGAGGGATGATCAACGCGATCGAACGGGGCTATCCGCAGCGCGAAATTCTCGATGCCTCCCAGCGGTACCAACGGGAGATCGAGCGGGGAGAGCGGATCATCGTGGGCGTGAACCAGTACGTCGATCGAGAGGAGCGTCCGGTGCCCATCCTGAAGATCGGGCCGGAAGTCGAGCAGGAGCAGATCGCCCGCCTGTCCGACCTGCGCAAGGCGCGCGATCCGTTCCGCATGGCGGGCGCGGTAGAGGAGCTCCAGGAAGCGGCCTCATGCGGCGAGAACCTCATGCCGTATCTGGTCGAGGCGGTGAAGGTCAGAGCGACGCTGGGGGAGATTTGCACGGCGCTGCAAGAAGTGTTCGGAATCTATCGGGAGCCGATCGTCCTCTGACGCCGGGGGTATGCCGCTGTCGCGGCATCCCGTCCGGCGTAGGGCTCCCCGGAACGTTGAGAGATTCGTATGAAGCTTGGCGCGTTTGACCTCTATCCCGTGAGCGACGGCCGATTCGCACTGGACGGGGGCGCAATGTTCGGCGTCGTGCCGAAAACCTTGTGGGAGCACTGCTGCCCGGCGGATGACCTGAACCGGATCCCGCTGAGCCTCACCGCTCTGCTGATCCGCGCTCACGGAAAGCACATCCTGGTCGATACCGGCCTGGGGGCCAAGGAAGACGAGAAGTTCCGCCGCATGTTCGCAGTAGAGCGGTCCCCCGGCCTGAGGAGCTCGCTGAAACGCCTCGGGATGGACGCGGAGGACATCCACCTGGTCGTCAACACGCATCTTCACTTCGATCACGCGGGCGGCAATACCTCGCGTGCGGAGGAGGGGATGATTCGACCCGCGTTCCCCAAAGCCCGCTACCTGGTCCAGCGGGGCGAGTTTGAAGACGCCGCCCGCGCCAACGAACGCACCAGAGCCAGCTACCGGCGGGACAATTTCATCCCGGTCGCCGACGTCAACCAGTGGGAGCTGCTCCACGGCGATACGGAACTGATCCCCGGGGTCACGGCCGTCGTCACTCCCGGTCATACACGCTGGCATCAAAGCATCAAAATCGAGTCGGAAGGGCGGGTCGCGTTCTTTCTGGGGGATCTGATCCCGACGGTCTCTCATCTGCCGCTTCCCTACATCATGGGGTACGACCTCTACCCGATCCAGACGCTCGAAACGAAACGCTGGGTGCTCGATCGGGCATTCGAGGAGCAGTGGCTGCTGCTCTTCGAGCACGACCCGCTGGTGCAGGCCGGCTACGTGCGAAGGGACCAAGACGGCAAATATTTTCTTCGAGAGGTGACCGCATGGCAGTAGCTGCGACACCGATGCGCATCCTCGTCGGCAAGGTGGGCCTCGACGGGCACGACCGGGGGGTGAAATTAATCGCCCGTGCCTTGCGGGACGCCGGCATGGAGGTGATCTACACCGGTCTTCACCAGACGCCGGAGCAAATCGTCAGCACCGCGATTCAAGAAGACGTTCATGCGATCGGCCTGAGCATTCTTTCGGGAGCGCACAACACGCTGTTCCGGCGCGTGCTGGAATTGCTGAAGGATCATGATGCCGAGGAGATCGTCCTGTTCGGCGGAGGCATCATTCCCGACGAGGACATCCCCGCGCTCAAAGCCGCAGGCGTGAAGGCCCTGTTCAGGCCGGGCGCGCCCCTGCAGGACATCGTCGAGTTCGTGAAGGCCATCACCCCACGCAGCTGAGGTCGGCATGCGCACTCTCACGACGTCCATCGCGTCTTCATCCCCCGAATTCAAATCCAACCAGGCTCACTACGTAAGCCTGCTCGCGGACCTCCATAAACGTCTCGCCGTGGCCCGGGCCGGAGGATCCGTCCAGGCCGTCGCCCTTCACAAGCAACGCGGCAAGCTGACCGCACGCGAACGGATCGCCGCGCTGCTCGATCCCGACGCTCCGTGGCTTGAGCTCAGTCCGCTCGCGGCATCAGGTCTGTACGGGGACGAGGTGCCCGCCGCGGGCTTGATCACGGGGGTCGGCTACGTGTCCGGCCGGCCCTGCGTGATTGCGGCCAACGATGCCACCGTGAAGGGCGGGACCTATTTCCCGCTGACGATCAAGAAGCATCTCCGCGCTCAGGAAATCGCGCTCGAGAACCGGCTGCCGGCGATCTATCTCGTCGATTCCGGCGGCGTCTTCCTGCCGATGCAGGCCGACGTCTTCGCCGACAAGGAGCACTTCGGGCGGATCTTCTACAACCAGGCACGGATGTCCGCCATGGGCGTTCCGCAGATCGCGGTCGTCATGGGCATGTGCACGGCCGGCGGCGCCTATGTACCGGCGATGTGCGACGAAAACATCATCGTGAAAGGAACCGGCACGATCTATTTGGCCGGTCCGCCGCTCGTCAAAGCCGCGACCGGCGAGGAGGTCACGGCCGAGGAATTGGGCGGCGCGGATCTTCACACCAGGCTCTCCGGCGTGAGCGACCATCTCGCCGACAATGACCACGAGGCGCTCGAGATCTGCCGCACGATCGTCGAGACGCTCCCGCGGCGGCCCCTGCTCCGGAAACCGGCGTCGGTCGAAGCGCCCCGGTACGACGCCCGGGAACTGTACGGAATCATTCCGAGCAATCCGCGCCAGTCGGTCGAAGCGCGAGAAATTATCGCCCGCCTGGTGGACGGCAGCCGTTTCCACGAGTTCAAAGCCCGCTATAGCAGGACGCTCGTCTGCGGGTTCGCCCGCTGGATGGGCCATCTGGTCGGGATCGCGGCCAACAACGGCGTGCTGTTGTCGGAGGCGGCCTTGAAGGGAGCGCACTTCGTGCAGCTCTGCGCTCAACGGCGGCTGCCGCTCGTCTTTCTCCAGAACATCACCGGATTCATGGTCGGCAAGGACTACGAAGCGAGGGGAATCATCAAGGACGGCGCGAAGATGGTGCAGGCGGTGGCGACGGCCGACGTGCCGAAATTCACCATTATCGTAGGGGCCTCTCACGGCGCCGGCAATTACGCGATGTGCGGACGCGCCTATGCGCCGCGATTCCTGTTTCTCTGGCCCAATGCCCGGACCTCGGTGATGGGAGCGCCACAGGCGGCCCAGGTCCTCCTGACCGTCAAGCAACAGCAGCGAGCCCGGGCACAGGCCGCCCTGTCCCAGGAAGAACAGCGAACGATCCGCGACCAGACGCTCGCCCAGTACGAGCGCGAAGGCAGCGCATATTTCAGTACGGCACGGCTGTGGGACGACGGCGTCATCGATCCGGCGGAGACCCGAGCGGTTCTGGGCCTCTGCCTCGACATCGCGCTGACGGCGCCGGCGCGGGGATCGCACGCCCCGGTGTTCCGCATGTGAGGGGATTATGAAGGAGCGACCGGTCCTCGTGGAGTTGGAGAAAGGCGTGGCCCGCGTGACGCTGAACCGGCCCGAGCGACGCAACGCGTTCAATGCCGCCATGGTCGAGGAGCTGCGCCAGGCGTTCCACACTTTGGGACACAATCGCTCGGTGCGGGTGATCGTCCTCGCGGGAGCGGGCGGAACGTTTTGCGCCGGCGCCGACCTTGGCTGGATGGCGCCCGAGCGTGCGGTCCCGGTGTCCGAAGCGCAGCAGGACGCCGAGCGGCTGATGGCGATGTACCGCACGATCGATGAATGTTCCTGTCCCGTGATCGGCCGTGTGCAGGGAGCCGCGTATGGCGGAGGCCTCGGCTTGATCGCCGTCTGCGACATGGCCGTCGCCGCGGCGGACGCGGCGTTCGCGTTCAGCGAGGTCCGGCTGGGTCTCGTTCCCGCCGTGATCGCTCCGTTCGTACTCGAGAAAACGGGACAGTCCTTCGCGCGTCGATTTTTCCTGAGCGGCGAATCGTTTTCCGCCGCGACCGCCCGGGACGCCGGTCTGGTCCACGACGTGATCGAACCGGCGGCGCTCGACGGCCGCATTGCCGCGCTCACGGAACAGATTGGTCAGATGGCGCCGCAAGCCGTGCGGGAGACGAAGCTGCTGCTGCGCCGCCTTGGCCGCCTCACCGAAGACGAAGCGAGAAAGAGTTGCGTCCAGACAAACGTCCGGGCCCGCTGCTCCGCCGAAGCGCATGAAGGCATTCGCGCGTTTCGCGCGCGACGAGCACCGGCGTGGGACGATGCAATCGGAGAGGCCTAGCCATGGCGATGGATTCGAGGAGGCCCCGGCTGAACGGGCAGGACGGCCCGCCGGTTCGCATCATCGAAGTCGGTCCGCGAGACGGGCTCCAGAACGAAGCGCAGATCGTGCCGCTTGAAGCGAAGGTGTCGTTCGTGGACGCCTTGTCGCAGACCGGCGTGGCGGAGATTGAAGCCGGCTCGTTCGTCTCGCTCCGCGCCGTGCCGCAGCTTGCCGATACCGACGACCTGTTCCGAAAGATCACGCGACGCCCCGATGTGGTGTACTCGGCGCTGGTGGCCAATGAACGGGGACTCGAACGGGCAAGAGCCGAGGCCGTGCAAAAGATCGCGGTCTTCACCGCGGCCAGCGACTCGTTCACCCAGCGGAACATCCATTGCACGGTGCGCGAATCCATCCAGCGGTTTAAGCCGATCACCGCCGGGGCGAAACGCGACCGCCTCACGGTGCGCGGCTATATCTCTACCGCGATGTACTGTCCCTTCGAGGGGCGCATCGCTCCGTCCAGCGTCGTCCGGGTGATGCGGGACCTGCTCGATTTGGGCGTCGATGAAATTTCGCTCGGCGACACGATCGGACGCGGCGCGCCCCGCGATGTCCGGACCCTGCTGGATCACGCCTTGACGGAGCTCGCCGGGGCGCCGCTTTCGCTGCACTTTCACGATACCTACGGCTTGGCCGTCGCCAACGTCCTGACCGCCTGGATGGAGTACGGGATCACGTCGTTCGATACCTCCGCCGGAGGCCTCGGCGGCTGTCCCTACGCGCCGGGAGCATCGGGCAACGCCGCGACGGAAGACACGGTCCATGCATTGAAAGCGTCGGGGGCCGCCGTCGCCGTCGACGAGCGGCGCGTCGTGGCCGCGGCGAAGCAGCTGGAACCCTTTCTGACTCATCCGCTTTCCTCACGGCTGTCGAGCCTCTACCGGCAGAGCGAAACGTACGAGGCAGTCCGATGACGGTGACCGGTGCGCCGACCGAAAAAGAATCCCGCGCCGTCGACCTCGCCGAGCGGGTGAAGGCGGGACAGGTCCGAGCTGTTTCGCGGCTGATCTCCTTGCTGGAAAATCACGATGCCGATGGCGCCCAAGCGCTGGACCTTCTCACGCCCGGCCAGCGGCCGGCGACGGTGATCGGAGTGACGGGCTATCCCGGCGCCGGCAAGAGCA
>DASTSI010000168.1:0-32205 GCA_035760745.1 Nitrospira sp.
GAGTTTTGGACTGAGCACGACTATGGAGGGCGGGTCGATCGGTGGAGCGAGCGATCGGCGCAAGAAAGTGTGGCCGGGCGCCTGAGCAATGCCATGCTCTTGCTGCGTCTGGCCTATCAAGCTCCGGACACCGTCCTGTTCGGCCTGGGCAACGCCACCGCGTATGACCCTCGCGTGCTCGGAATCTATCCGCATTTTGTTCCGCTCGAGGTGTTGGCCGAAGAAGGGTTGGTCGGCTTCGCGTTGTATGCCTTGGTGCTCTTCTGCGCCTGTCGCACCGCAACCCGGTGCTTTCGGCTCGCCTCCGACCAGCCGGAGGAGCGCCTGCTTCTCGGAGGATTGCTGGGCTTGTTCGGCTTCACCTTGGTGCTCTCATTGAAGCAGGGGAGCCTGCTGCTAAATCTCGAACCCTTCACGCTGGCCATTCTGCTGGGACGGTACGAGCATCTCCTGATCCAAGCGGCCTCGGCACACCGCACGGTCGACGCAGACGAGGCGGTGGACGCGAGCCCTCGCAATGAC
Source organism: Nitrospira sp. (assembly GCA_035760745.1). GTDB lineage: Bacteria > Nitrospirota > Nitrospiria > Nitrospirales > Nitrospiraceae > Nitrospira_C. The sequence goes on from DASTSI010000168.1 coordinate 523, forward strand.
TTGTCCGAAGGTCTTCCAGAGGCCTGGAATCCATACCGGGAATCGGAATGGGAGGCGAAAGGATGGACGTGATCCGACATGACAAGCCGAATGTGGCGGTGGTGTATCCCTTCTTCGCGCACTATCGCGCCGGGGTGATTCGAGCGCTCCTCGCGAGTCGCGACGTTGAGTACCTGTTCGTGGGAGATGACACCGATCCGGATGCCTCCATCGAGCCATGGGTGCCGCCGGGCGACAGATTTATCAGAACGCCCTGTCGAAAAATCGGGGCCCACGCGATCTGGCAGCACGGGGCGGCCCGAATCGCCGTGCGGGGGGACCTCGACACGATAATTTTTCTCGGCAACGCAAACATCGTCAGCACGTGGGGCGCGGCGCGGCTGGCCAGGCTGCGCGGCAAGCGGGTGTTGTTTTGGACCCACGGCTGGATACGACAGGAGAGCGGGATCCGGGCCATGCTGAGGAAGCGTTTTTACCGGTTGGCCCACGGCCTGCTCCTGTATGGAAATCGGGCGAAGGACATTGGGCGATCTCAGGGATTCCCTTTGGAAAGCCTGTACGTGATCTACAACAGTCTGGACTATGAGTCGCAAAAGTGCGCGCGAGCCTCGGTGAGTGACGAGCAGATACAGCGGACACGAGAATTGCTGTTCGGACAATCGAGGACACCGGTGTTGATCTGCACGAGCCGGCTGTCAAAGGCGAGAGGGTTGGAATCGGTGCTGTTGGCGATGTCGCGGTTGCGCGAACAATGGCTCGACACGTCCTTGCTCCTGGTCGGAGACGGGCCGGAACGAGAGGCGCTGGCGCGAATGGCTAAAAATCTCGACCTGCGTGTGCATTTCTACGGGCCCTGTTATGACGAACGGCGACTTGCAGCATTGATCATGTCGGCGAATGTCACGGTTGCTCCAGGCAAAGTGGGACTGACTGCCATGCACAGTCTCGCGTACGGCACTCCGGTCATTACGCATGACGACCCGGATGAACAGATGCCGGAATGGGAGGCCATCGAGCCGGGGGTGACAGGAGCGTTGTTTACACGCGGGGATGTGGACGACTTGGCGCGCGCGATCAAAGAGTGGTGCCTGCGACCCTGGCCCGATGAAACTGTGCGAGCGCGATGCAGGGCGATCATCGACCGCTATTACAACCCCGAGTATCAACGACGGGTGATTGAGCGTGCGGTCCGAGGGCTGGCTGCAGAACCCACAGGTTGAAGACGGTCCGAGCTTCCTCGAACCACGGGTGGACGACCATGTTGTGGCTTGGCCGCAGGCTCAGGGGGATCCCGTGGGTGCATCGGATGGGGCGCATGGCCTTCATGGCGTATCGCCGTTGGCGATTCGGTTTGAAGCACGTGCATTCCACGTTCTACATGGCACGCGGATGTCTCGTCGCGAGCGACTTGATCGCGAACGAATACAGTTTCATGAACAGTGGGTGCATCATCGGCCCGAAGGTGTCGCTCGGACGGTATGTCATGCTGGGGCCGAACGTCGCGGTCGTGGGAAACGATCATGTGACGTCTCGCCCAGGCGTGCCGGTTATCTTTGCAGGACGCCCGGCATTGAAGGAGACAGTCATCGAGGACGATGTCTGGGTAGGAATCGGCGCCGTCGTGATGGCCGGTGTACGGATCGGGCGCGGCGCGATTATCGGGGCGGGCGCCGTGGTAACGAAAGACGTCTTGCCGTATGAAATCCATGCGGGTGTGCCGGCCCGAAAGGTCGGTGACAGATTTCCGGAGGAGCGCGACCGTTTGCAGCATGATCTCATGTTGAAAGGCCCGGTCCTCGAGGCGCGCTTCTGTCCTCCGCTGTGAATCGCCGGAGCGTACACATGGAACGAGAAACGCGTGTCGTTCAAATCTGTCCCTGTTACGTTGATCTCGAGCGCGAGACGGGCGGGGTGGCAAACATTGTGCGGCAGATCTGTCTGCATTTGGCAAAACAAGAAATCGACGTGCTCTTGCTCTGCGGGAATCGCGAGCTAGGCACGGTGAAAGCCCAGCCAGGAGTGAGGCGGATCGGCCGATTTTTATCTATGGAGGTGTATGGGCAGCTCGCGCACCCGCTGCTGGGGCCGACGAAGGCGCTGACTCGGCGGCTCGCATCGCTTGACGGACGCAGTGTTGCGCATGTGCATACGTGTTTCAGCGCCTTTTCCGAGGCCGCGATGCGTGCGTGCCACTCGCGCGGGATCCCGTTCGTGTTCACGCCGCACGGAAAGCTGAGCCCGCATTCGTGGGCTGCCCATCACTGGGCGAAAGACCTGTGGTGGACGGTCAAAGCGAGCAAGGCCATTGAACATGCAGCGATCATTGCCGTCAGTTCCGGCGAAGAAGCGGAACAACTGCAACGGTTTGCGTTTCGGTCAGCCGGCGGTGTCGTCCCCAATGGATATGATGCATCAGCCGCTGAGGAGTTCGACGGAGCGGCACCATTCATTCCGCCACCGTATGTCCTGTTTCTCGGCTATCTCGACCCTCGGAAGCAGCCGGAGTTCCTTGTCGAAGCCTTTGCGCGATCGCAAGCCAGCCGAAGGCGGCACCGCTTGGTATTCGCCGGCCCCGACTGCTATGGACAGCAAAGCCTCATACGCCGGCGGGCGGAGAGCCTGGGACTGCTCGATTCAACGGTCTTCTTCGGTCCCGCCTACGGGGACGCGAAATGGAATCTTTTGCAGCACGCCAGCTGTCTGTGCCTTCCTTCGCTCGGCGAAGGTCTCCCGTTGGTCCTGTGCGAAGCCCTTGGCGCCGGAACTCCAACGATCGTGTCCCGAGCCTGCAATTTCCCCGACATCGCCGCGGAAGGGGCCGGCCTATTGCTGGAGAACTTTGATCCGGCTCAATGGGCCGACGCGATCGACCGGATCTCTCTCGACGAGACGGTCCGTCTTGGAATGCGGGATGCTGCTCGATCGTTGCGGGCTCACTATGCGTGGGATGCCATTGTCCGGCGGTGGAGCGGGTTGTATGCCAGCTTGTCGAAAAGCAGCGCATCGTTACAGGCATCCGTTCCGGCATGATTGACTACGAAGCGCCCTCCTACCATGTCCAGCGCCACCCGGAATTCCTCGCCGACGAGGAACTGCGGCATGCCTGGTCCTGTTTTGCGGACCGGCGGTATTTCGAGGGAGTGCCGGAAGGAGCCCGTGTGCTGGAGTACGGCGGCGGCCTAGGAAATAATCTTCTCGCAGTGGCCAGGCGGGCCGACACGTGGATGATCGAGCCTTCCGAACTCGGTCGGCACCTTGCTGCCGGATCAGGGATCGCCGTCGCGCGCGGCATAGAGGAGTTGTGCCAGCGGGACTTCGATGCCGTCCTCTGCCGACATGTCCTCGAGCATCTTGAGGATCCCTTCCTGACGTTGCGGCGGATCTTGGACCTATTGAAGCCGGGCGGAGAGCTCATCGTCGCCGTTCCGTGTGAGAACATGCGTTTGTTCCCGAGCGAAGAGGATCTGGATCATCACCTGTATTGCTGGAGTCCGAGAACACTCGGCAATCTCATCCAAAGGGCCGGGTACCGGGTGGGGCGCATCTACTTCGAATACTACGCCGGCAAGCGTCGTCTGCTGCCGCTGTATCGATTCCTCGGCGGGAATGTCTATGCCGGAGCCGTCCGGGCGGCCGGAAGGCTGTTCAACTGCAAGGAACTCGTCATTCGCGCGCGAAAAGCAGTCACCCGGGCGGGCGAAACGGAAAGTGTGTGAAGCGGGAGCAATCTGCGCTGAAGATGCAATCAACGGCTTCCATCGATCTCGCGCGCTGCGCGCGATTCAATTACACGTTGGCGGAATATGCAGGCCGGCTGCTGTGGACCCTCTGTTGGATGACGCTCTGGAAGCTGGCATGGAAGCGGCTGTACGTCTTGCGAGTCATGCTGTTGCGCCTGTTTGGGGCGACGATGCCGCTCAAGAACCAGATGGCTGGCTCGACGTGGATTGAAATGCCCTGGAATCTGAAGATGGAGGAATACTCGTCACTCGGGCCGCGGGTGACGATCTACAACCTTGGGAAAATCACCATTGGGCGGAACACTGTTATCTCGCAAGACGCCTATCTCTGCGGCGGCTCACACGACTACACCCGTTCTACGATGCCGCTGATCAAAGCCGATATCACGATCGGCGACGACGTATGGATCTGTGCCGGTGCGTTCATCGGCCCCGGGGTCACGGTGGGGGAGGGAGCGGTCGTCGGCGCCCGAGCGGTGGTCGTCGCGGATGTCGCGCCATGGACCGTGGTGGGCGGCAACCCGGCCAGGGTGCTGAAGCAGCGGCAGTTGCGGAGGTGATCCCATGAGCCTCTCCGTTTTGATTCTGACGCTGAACGAAGAAGCAAATTTGCCCAATTGCCTGGCGTCGCTCGCATGGTGTGACGACATCGTCGTCCTCGACTCCTACAGCACCGACAGAACTGTGCAGATCGCCACTGCGGCGGGCGCCAGAGTGGTGCAAAGACATTTCGATAGCTGGGATCGTCATCAGAACTGGGCGATGGAGCACATCGCCTTTAAGCATCCATGGGTGTATTACACCGATGCCGACGAGGTCGTGCCGGAGGACTTACGCCAGGAGATGCTCAGCATCGTTTCCGCTCCGAGCCCCCCGCATGTGGCCTATCGTGTGCGCTACAAGAATTTTTTCTGCCGCCGATGGATCAAACATTGCGGCATTTACCCCGTGTGGGTCCTGCGCCTGTTCAGGCCCGAGACCGTACGTTGGGAACGGCTGGTCAACCCCGTTCCGGTCGTGAACGGGTCCGTTGGCCGGTTGAACGGCCACTTCCATCACTACAGTTTTCACAAAGGGTATGAGGCATGGTTCAGCAAACATAACCACTATTCATCCCAGGAAGCTCAGGAAGGCATGAGGTCGGCGGCCGACGGATTTCACGATTGGCAGGGACTCTTCTGCCTGAAAGACGCTTCACGGCGGCGCAGCGCCTTGAAAGAGTTGTCGTTCCGATTGCCCTGTCGTCCGCTGCTCCGCTTTCTGTACATGTACGTGTTGCGCCTTGGCATGCTGGACGGCATCGCGGGCTTCCGGTACTGTCGATTGCTGGCGATCTACGAATACATGATCGTTTTGAAGATGCAGGAGTACGGTCTGCGGGCCAGGGGTTTATCGCTGTGATGGGACATCAGGCGAGCCCGCATGCCGGCGAGTTGCATCATGCCGAGCGTCGCCTGCCCGCTAATGTCCCGCCGTTCACCGTGAAGGCGGGACAAGCGGCCCCTCGCGTGATCTTCGTCAACCGGTATTTTCATCCGGATCTGTCGGCCACCAGCCAACTGCTGTCGGATTTGGCCTTTCATCTGGCGAATGAACGCCGTGTGGTCCATGTCGTCACGAGCCGCCATTCCTATGCCGACCCTTCGGTGTTCTGGCCGGCGGAAGAAACGACGCGAGGAGTGTTCGTTCACCGAGTGTGGACATCCGCGTTTGGGCGGGCGCGGCTTTGGGCTCGTAGCCTGGACTATGTGACGTTCTACTGCTCGGCATTTGTCATGCTGTTGCGGATTGTAAGACGCGGCGATATTCTGGTCGCAAAAACCGATCCTCCCTTGGTTTCGGTGGTTGCCTGCATTGTGGCCCGTCTTCGCGGTGCCCGACTCATCAATTGGGTTCAGGACCTCTTCCCGGAGGTCGCGACGGCGCTTCGGGTTTCCGGCCCCGGATTCCTCACGGCTCTTCTTCGAGCGTGGCGCAACCGATCGATGCAAGGCGCAGTGGCCAATGTTGTGCTGGGGACTCGCATGAAGGAACGCCTCGAGCAGGAAGGCCTCCAGCGGTCGAGAATCAAAGTGATCCACAATTGGGCTGATGGCCGAGCAGTGTATCCGGTCGAGTCCGAGCGCAATCCGCTGAGGCCAGCCTGGGGTCTCGATCGCAAGTGTGTGGTCGGATATTCGGGGAACCTCGGTCGGGCGCATGAATTCCGCACCCTCCTCGATGCGGCCGAAGCGTTGGTCGACCGGGACGATATCGTTTTTCTCTTCATCGGAGAAGGTGCGCAACTGCCTTTGATCAAACAGCATGCGAAAGAGAAGGCCCTGCACAATGTTGTGTTCAAGCCGTATCAGCCGAGGGAGTTGCTCGGCTTGAGCCTCAGCGCGGCGGATGTTCATATCGTTTCGCTGAATCCTTGTTTGGAAGGCTTGATCGTTCCGAGCAAGTTCTACGGGGTTGCGGCGGCCGGACGGCCTGTCATTTTTATCGGCAGCCCGACCGGGGAAATCCCGACATTGATCGAGCAAGCCGGGTGCGGATGGACCGTGGAGCCAAGCGATCCGACTCGACTAGCCCGCATCATTCGTGCTCTTGGCGATGACGAGGCGGAACGCCGGCGGCTTGGGCGACGCGCTCGGGAAACCTTTGAGCGCCATTTTGACGGAGCCCTGGCCTTCCGGGCCTGGGAATCGGTACTCAATGAGGCCGCATAGCCAGTTCCAGGAGAGCGGGACGATGAAGCGCGGTTTCGTACTCTTTGTCGTGATCGGAATCCTCTTGTGGTGCCCGGTGAGTCTCAGTCTGGGAGGACCACAATCCCCCGGGGAAAACCCCGCCGAACTGCGTCAGTTCATCGTGTTCGATGGCACGTCCTACAGCAACAAACCGGACCTGGCGGCGTACGGGATTCGACCGATTCACCTGGTGTACGCCGGAAGATTTGGAGCCGAGTGGTTCAAAAATCAAGATCGGCTTCCCGAACGTGCATCGGTCCAGGCGCTTGCCAGGGAATTGGCCGACACAGGGGCGCCGGTCGTGCTGGATATCGAGCATTGGGCGTTGAAGGGGAAGCCTGAATTCGTGCGACAAAATGTCAAGAAATATGTGGACGTATTGCACTGGTTTCGTGAGTCGGCCCCCGGCCTGCAAATCGGCTATTACGGCACGCTGCCCATCCGCGACTACTGGAGAGCGGTGCAAGCTCCAGAAAACCAGGCGCACCGAGACTGGATGAAGGAAGACGATCAAATCCGGGATCTGCGTGATGCCGTGGATGTCCTGTTCCCGTCGCTCTACACGTTCTATGCAGATCAAAATGGCTGGAAGACGTATGCCATCGCCCAGATCAAAGAAGCACGGCGAGTCGGGAAGGGGAAACCGGTCTATGTGTTTCTATGGCCGCAGTACCATGACTCGAATCGTGCTTTGGGCGGGCGGTATCTGTCTGCCGATTTCTGGACGTTGCAATTGGAAACGGCGCACCAATTCGCGGACGGTGTTGTGGTGTGGAGCGGGAGGGAAGAGTGGAATGAACATGCTCCCTGGTGGACGGCCACCAAGCGATTTATGCAGCGTCTGCACGACGCGCCCGGTTCGTCGACTACTCCGCTAGAGCGCGAGCCTCGCAGCCGCTAGGACATGCTGCCCGCAGTCCTCTCTGAGCAAGCCTGCGCGAAATAGCGGCAACATCCTGTCACATCTTGTCTCATTCTTTCCCTTCGGCTGATTCACAATTGAACCTGCCTTGTAGGATCGTTCAGACAGAGTGTCGAGAGCGCGCTGCCGGGCGTCACGGATTTACAACGACATAGCGCGGCCGGTGATCGGTCCGAGTCTTGCTGGCGACGTGCGATGCATAGAGTCGGCCTACATGTACCACCTTCACGTAAGGAGAAGAGTCATGCGTATTAGCCAGCAGTCGTCGTTTCAGGGGCTCATCCTGCCGACGATTGTATTGTTCTCGCTCCTGTTTGCATGGAGTGCGGCGGATGCAGCTCTTGTGACGTATTCGTTCACCGGAAGCGTCGGCCAGGTGAACGGCGCGTTGCTGCCCACCGTCAACTTGATGTCCCCGGTCTCGGGGACGTTTCAGTTCGATAACAGTCCTGCCGTTGGCGGCAATTATCCGGGCGTCGTCTCCAACTTGACGCTCCAAATCGGGGGTTATAGCTCGGTGTACACACCGGGAGCCAACGCGGTCACGATTTTCAAGGCCATTGATCTCGGGGGAGGGACGATCGGTGACCGTTGGCGACTGGTCAGCGCGGCGACGGGTTCATCGATCAACGGCTATTCTCCAATGAGGTTCGATTTGAACTTCGACAGAGAGGGCAGCCTGTTCGCGAATACCGATATGCAGGACCCGCCGAGCCTCGCATCGTTGACCGGGACGAGGTGGCGTCTGATTTTCGAAAACAGCGACGGCAATCTCGTCCGACTCCAAGGCGCCTTAAACAGCCTGTCGGTCGTACCGCTGCCGGCCGCCGTGCTGCTCTTTGGTGCCGGGTTGATCTCACTCGTCGGTCTGGGTGCAGGAGGCTTGAGAAATCTCCGCGGCACTCAAGCGTAACAACGAACCGACGCCTTCACAACGTGGGCTTGGCATCCATGAATGCCAAGCCCACTTCTTCCGTCGCCTCCTAGTCCACAATGCCTACTCGGCTGGTTTTCATACTTAGCACCATGCTGGCCGCGAGCCTGCTGGGCTACCTCTACCGGGACAGCTTGGTTTTTCTGATGGCGCACTGGACGGGAAGCGATGATTACGGCCACGGGCTCTTTGTTCCGGTGATCAGCCTGTTTCTTATTTGGCAGAGGCGAGCCCGCATGGCTGCGGCCGGGATGAAAGGATCGTGGTGGGGGGTGGTCCTGCTCCTCGTCGGCCTTGCCCTGTATTGGATCGGAGAATTGGCGACCCTGTATGTCATATTGCACGTATCCCTTTGGTGCGTCGTGGTCGGACTCGTCATGGCATTGATCGGACTTCCGGCGACGAAGACGATTGCCTTCCCGCTGCTGTACCTGCTCATTGCCGTTCCGTTGCCGGTGCTGGTTCACGCGAAGCTCTCAACGGAACTGCAGCTCATGTCGTCGGCGATGGGCGTGGGGTTCCTGCAAGCCGTCGGCATCACCGCGTTTCGTGAGGGAAACCTCATTGATCTCGGGCCGGTACAGCTCCAAGTCGCCGACGCCTGCAGCGGGATCCGCTATCTGCTTCCACTGACGTCACTCGCGCTGTTGTGCGCGTATCTCTTCAAGGACAAGATGTGGAAGCGAGTCGTGCTCGTCCTGTCTTCTGTCCCGATCTCCCTGGTGGTGAATGGAATCCGTATCGCGGTCATCGGAGTCCTCGTTGAGTTCTTCGGACAGCCTGCCGCCGAAGGGTTTCTTCACTTCTTTGAGGGATGGCTGCTCTTCATGCTGAGCCTGACCGTGCTCGTCCTCGAAATGTGGGCGCTGAGCCGTTGCGATTCGGAATATCGGAACGCTTCGCTGTCGCAGCGCTTCAAATGGGATGACGGGCCGCTGGTCGCCACTCGGAGCCCGATACCATCCGGTGAGCACTTGCCCGGTCCGGCCTATCTCTTCGGCTTGATGCTGTTCGTTCCTTTCGCTCTCGCCTCGCCAGGGACCGGCGCCGACGGCGATACGCTCCCGGCACGGCTCGCGTTCTTCGATTTTCCCATGGAGCTCGCAAACTGGCATGGATCACCTCTTCGGCTCGAACCGCAATACATCGAGGCATTGCGGATGGACGACTATCTGCTTGCCGACTATCGGGCAGACGGGACCCAAGAACCGGTGAGCCTGTATGCGGCGTACTATCGATCCCAACGAAAAGGACAATCGGCTCATTCCCCTCAGAGCTGCCTCCCGGGCGGAGGGTGGGAAATTGTGTCGCTCAACAATGTCCGAGTAGCGTCGGCGGCAGCGGTTGGAAAATCGTTCGACGTCAATCGGGCCGTCATCCGAAAGGGCGAGAGCCGGCAAGTGGTCTTCTACTGGTTTAAGCAGCGTGAGCGAATCCTGACGGACGAATATCTCGTGAAGTTCTACTTGTTGTGGGACGCCGTGGTCCGTCAGCGCACCGACGGCGCTCTGGTCCGCGTGGCCTCACTTGTCGGCCACGGTGAAACGGAGGAGGACGCGGATCGCCGTATCATCCGGTTCGCCTCCGCCATGGGAAACGAACTCACCCGGTACGTTCCGGACTAGCGGGCGACACATGAACAGCGACCTATTCTTCAGCTTCATGAGCGCTCTGCTGGTCTGTATGGCGTTGGTTCCACCGTTGCGCGCGCTGGCCGACCGGTTCCGAATCATCGACGTCCCTGGCGGCCGCAAAGTTCACGAATACCCGATCCCGCGGATCGGCGGGATGGCATTCGCGCTCGGGGCCTATGCCTCGATCTTATGGTGGGGACCAAAGGACCGCATCACGCTGTCCGTCCTGCTCGGCAGCGTCATTATTCTCGCATTCGGCGTCTGGGACGATCGTGTGGAATTGGGATACCGAACGAAGCTGGCGGGACAATTTCTCGCAGCCTTGTCGCCGATCATGCTCGGCGACGTGCGGTTTGAGAACTTGCCCTTCATGCCCGATTCTCCCATGCCGGCGTGGATCAGCATTCCGGTGACACTGGTGTTCATCATCGGGGTATCGAATGCCGTCAATCTCGCAGACGGCCTCGACGGTCTGGCCGGCGGGCTCTCGTTTCTGACGCTTTCCGGGATTGCCTACCTGGCGTACCTGTCGCACGATTCCACGGTTTTGATCCTGACCCTGCCCTTCTTAGGAGCACTCCTGGGATTCCTGCGCTACAACACCTATCCGGCCCGCATATTCATGGGAGACGGCGGCAGCCAGTTACTGGGATTCATGATGGGGGTGCTCGCGATTCTCCTCACGGACACGGCTCGCGGACCCTTCACACCCGGTTTGGCCCTGTTTCTGTTGGGTCTTCCGTTCCTCGATACACTGGGAGTCATCGGTCAGCGGTTGGCCGAGGGCCGAGCCCTGTTTGTCGGCGACCGCACGCACACGCATCACAAGCTGCTGGCGGCGGGGTTGTCTCACTACGAGGCGGTGACCGTCATTTACGCCATCCAAGCCGGCATGATCGGCCTGGGCTATCTCCTTCGTTGGCAGTCCGACCTCGTCGTCGTGCCGTTGTACTTGCTCATTGCCGGGTGCGTGCTCGCGGGATTTGTCGCCGCAGGCCGGGGATTGCTTGCCGCGCCGACGAACGCGACGAGGCGTTTCTTCCCGAACCTCACGATCAACCGGTTCCTGAGAGGTTCCTGGTTGACGGACATGCCCATCCGTTTTCTCGCCGTCATGGTCCCGGCATTCCTCGTCACGGCCGTGCTCTTTCCCACCGACGTTCCGGTGGATGTGAGTTACCTTTCCATCGTCCTGTTCGGCGTCGTTCTCGCCGGACTCGCGCTGCTTCCCCGTTTTGTGCCCTACTTCGTGAGGGGAGGACTGTATGTCGGCACGACCTGTCTCCTGTATGTGACGGAGGATCTCTGGGGCGGATCGTTGACGGCGTTCGCCGTGACGCATCACATCTTTTTCGTCGTCGTGGCGGTCATGGTGTTGCTCTGTCTTCGATTCAATGAGCAGAGCCGATTTCAGACCACTCCGCTCGACTATCTCATGGTGTTTCTCGCCGTTACGTTCCCGTTATTACCCGAAGTGAGCGTCGATGTGTCTGCGCTCAGCCTCTTTGCCGGGAAACTGATCGTCCTCTTCTTTTCCTTTGAGCTGCTGCTTCACGCCTTCGCCGGCCGCGTCAGGCAGCTGGGATTCGTCTCCCTGTGGATCCTTTTGGGCCTCGGGATGCGAATTTGGTTCTGACATTGGAATGAGGTGAAGCTGTGAAGATACGTTGGCTGATCCTATTGTTGGTCTTCGGGGTGGCGATGGGGTGTGGCGGGCCCGAAGAACGGAAGGCGAGCTACCGAATGAAAGCGCAAGAGTACATTCAGGCCGGGAATTACCCCAAAGCCCGCGTCGCCCTGCGGAACGTCTTAAAAATTGACCCGAAGGACGCCGAAGCGATGTACCTCTTCGCGCAGATCGAAGAAAAGGAAAAGAACTGGCGCAATGCCGTGAAGCTCTATCAGGACACGGTGGATCTCGCCCCACACCACGTCGGGGCGCTCGTCATGCTGGCCAAGTATTATCTCGAAGCCCGGCTCACAGACCATGTGCTTGCGACTGCGGACAAGATTCTGGTTCAAAACCCGAGCCAACCTCAGGCCCTCGCCTTGAAGATCGCCGCTTCCGCCGCGACGGACGACAAGGTTCCGGCCGCCGTCGGGAAATCGGAAGCACTCGTCGCACAGTTCCCCACCGAACCGGACGTCGCGATTTTGTTGGCCACGCTCTATGGACAATTGCAGCGTTACCGCGACGCACAAGCGGTCCTCCGGCGCGCGCTCGACGCCCATCCCAGCGATATGGATCTTCTGAACAGCCTCCATCGAATTCTCGAGCAGGCCAAGGACATGGCCGGCGCGGAAGTCATCGTGCGCCGGATGATCGAGGTCGAACCCCGGAATTTCGATCATCGCGTACGTCTCGCGCGCCTCTTCGATTTCCAAGGCGATCATGCCAAAGCCGAATCGGTGCTCAGGGAGGCAGTCGCCTTGGATCCCGACAGCGAGGAGCGCCGCCTCTTGCTGGCGGAATTCCTTATGGGGAGGAAGGACGCGGCGGCTGCCGAGGGCGTCTTGCTGGCTGCGGCGAATCATCTTCCACATGCGACGAAAATCCAGTTTGCACTCGCCGCTCTGTATGAACGCAGCGGGCAGGCGCTCAACGCGCGCGAGCGGTATGAAGCGTTGGCCCTGCAATACCGCGGCAAGCCATCCGGCCTCGACGCGAAGATCAAGCTGGCCGAAATGGATTTTACGGCGGGAAAACAAGCCGAAGCGGAGCGCCAGGTCGAAGAGGTTCTGAAAGAAAACCCGCGATCATCCGAAGGATTGATCTTGGCAGGCAGAATGGCCCTGTCGAGACGGAACGGGAAGCAGGCTGTGCAAGCCTTTCGGACTGTGCTCCATGACCAGCCGGAACTGGCGACCGTGCAATTCCTGCTCGGGCAAGCCTACGTCTTGACGGGTGAGCAGGCGCTCGCGCGCGAAAGCTTTGAGCGGGCCGTCGCCTTGTACCCAGGGCAGGTGGATGCCCGCCGATCGCTTGCCGCCCTGGAGAGTCAGAGAGGGCGCCACCAAGAGGCGCGCGCACGGCTCCATGATCTCCTCAAACAGCGACCGGATGACGTCGCCGCCCTCGACATGCTGATGAATCTTGACCTCATGATGAGAAATTGGGATGCGGCCGAACACACGTTGCGACGGCTTCGCGCCGTGTCGGCGGACAGCGCCGTGACATGGATAGCCGAAGGGCGGTTGCACGAGGCGCGAGCCGAATTCGAAAAGGCGGCCGAGGCGTATGAACGGGCGTCCGCCGTGGCCCCGAACGATCCTGAGCCCCTGCTCGCCCTCGTCAGGGTGGAAGTCACGCATGGCCGAGGCGAACGTGCCCAGGCCCGCCTGGAATCGCTGCTGGCCCGCAATGCCGGGCATCTCTATGCCCACGGGCTTTTGGGCGAAATCTACGCGATGGCGGGCAGCCGCGAGGCCGCGGAGACCCAATTCCGAGAAGCAACACGCGTGCACCCCAAGTGGGTCACGCCCTGGCTGAACTGGGCCGGTCTGTGCCTGGCCGACAAGAAGCCCGATCTCGCGGTCCAGATCATCCGGTCCGGGATTGCCGCAATCCCGGACAGTGAGGAGCTCCATATGCTGATGGCATCGGCCTACGTGGACCAGGCGAAGATCGATGACGCCATGGCGGCATACGAAGCGGCGTTACGCTTGAATCCCCGAAACCTGCTTGCCGCCAACAACCTGGCCGTGCTGCTCGTCGAGCATAAAGGAGATCAGCCGAGCCTGCAAAAGGCCTATGCCCTCAGCCGCGACTTTGAAAGGGACGCCCCGCATCCGCTGTTCCTCGATACCCTGGCGTGGGTCCGGCTCAAGTTGGGACAACAGGAGGAGGCTGTTCGGCTGTTGAAGAATGCGATCGTCAAGGCACCGGATCTCCCGGTGATCAACTTCCATCTCGGCATGGCCTATTACCGCTCCGGCCGGGCAGGGGAGGCGCGCAGCTATCTCGCCAAGGCGCTCAACAAATCGGAACAATTTCCGGGGCGGCAAGAGGCTGAGCGCGTGCTGTCTGAAATAAGGGGGTAGATGGCGAGCATGAACACGAACAGGACAACATCGATGGCGTTGTTGCGGCTGATCTGTCTGGTCCTGCTTGGCGCGGTCGCTGCCGGGGGCCCTCTCGTCGCCGCTGCGGCGGCGCCGCAAACCGATCCCGGCTATCGTCTGGGAGCCGAGGACGTCTTGTTGGTCTCGGTCTGGAAGGACGAGCAGCTCACCAGAGAGGTGGTGGTCAGGCCGGACGGGATGTTTTCGTTCCCGCTTGTCGGCGACGTGGTGGCGGAGGATCGAACGGTGGACGAGATCAAGTACGATCTCATCAAGCGGCTGACGAAGTTCATCCCGAATCCGAACGTCTCCGTCGCGGTCATCAAGGTGTTGAGCTACAAAGTCTATGTCGTTGGGCGGGTCAATAAGCCAGGGGAGTACTTGATCGGCCATTACACCGATGTCCTGCAGGCCTTGAGTTTGGCGGGAGGGCTGACTCCGTTTGCCTCGGAAAACGACATCAAAATCGTGCGCCGGGTTAAGGGGCAACAGCACGTGTTTCCGTTTCGCTACGGCGATGTGCGGAAAGGCAACGACCTTGACCAGAACATCCTGCTGCAGCGCGGCGACGTCGTCATGGTGCCCTGACACATCGTGGCAGGTCGTGGACAGTCGGAGGACGCTTGGCCGCCAACATCCGGTGCGCGATCGTTGCTCGCCATCTTGCTGGGGTCCGTTCTTGCGACGGCGCCGGCCGGGGCGGCCGAATGGTCCCTCGTGCCTTCCATGGCGGTGCAGGGCGTCTACAATGACAACCTCTTGCTCACCCCGCTTCCACACCGGGAGACCTATGGTTTCTGGCTCTCGCCGGGAGCCGAATTCGGGGGCACAACGGAACGGCTGGAAGTCAGCGGCCGGGCGGCCGCTGATTTCGTTTCGTACTATGGAGGGCAGGACAGTTCCTTCACCAACATCCATTTACCGGTGACGGCCCGGTATAAGACCGAGAAAGATCAATTTGCCTTCACCGGAGGATTCGTTCGAGACAATACGCTGATGGGAGAACTGCTGACGACCGGCGTGGTGTTGCAGTTTACTCAGCGCAATCAATGGAACGTCTACCCGAGTTGGTCCAGGAACGTAACGGAAAAGCTCTCGGTCCAGTCTTCAGTGCAGTTCGTGGATACGACGTATGAGAATGGTGTGCGTTTGAGCCTGGTGGACTATCAGCTCCTCGGCGGAACCGGGGGGGTCTCCTACCAAGTCACGGAACGGGACCTCGTTCAGGTGGTCGGTTCGTATGCCGGCTTTCGCACGACGAACGCTCCCTCGCCGTTCCGGGCCAATTTTCCGGGACTCAACGTGGTGCTCAATCATGCCTTTACGGAAACCGTGTCCGGCTCGGTGTACGGAGGACCACGGTTCGTGACTACAACCAGTGCGGTAGGGGGAGGCTCAGTGACCACTCATGATACCGTGTGGCTGTTTGGGGCGAATGTCGCGAAGAAGTTCGACAATGGGTCTGTACAAGCGACCGTCGCACGCGATATTGTCCCCAGCGGGTTTGGCCTCTTAATCCAGACCGATCGAGCAAGTGTGAGCGGTTCCTACAAAATTTCTGAGCGGCTGACGGCGTCGCTCGACACCGCGGGCTTCATCACGTCAAGTCCGACGAAGTCGGCGATTGGGGCGTCGTTTCCCGAAACTCGTTTCGTGAATATCACGCCCAAGATCGGCTGGCAATTCATGGAATGGTGGAAGGTGGAGCTTTCCTACACCTTCCGCTGGCGCGACGTGGACACGTTTTCCGATCCTGCGACCTCGAACGGGACGGTCTTGATGCTCACCTATTATCCGCCTAAACTGACGGTCTCACAGTGACGAAAACGAGCAGCACACATCCGCCGAGGCAGCCCGATGCCGCGAAGACGTTTGAGGACTACATCGCGCTATTTCGCCGTCGGCGCCGCATCATGGTCATGGTCGGGGGAGGGTTGTTGGCGGTCAGTTTGGCGATAGCCTTCGCGTGGCCTTCGACCTACAAGTCCACGGCCACGATCCTGATCGAAGAACAAGAGATTCCCTCAGATCTCGTTCGCTCCACGATCACCAGTTATGCCGACCAGCGGATCGAGACCATCAAACAGCAAGTTATGAGCCGCACCACGTTGTGGAAGGTGGTGGAGCAGTATGATCTGTATCGCGATCTTCGACGCTCCAACCCTGCGGAAGAAATCGTCAACCGATTCATTCGAGATATCGAAGTGGAAGTGATCAGCGCCGATGTGGTGGACAAGCGAACGCAACACCCCACGAAAGCCACGATCGCGTTCACCGTCGCGTACCAGAATCGGTCTCCGGATTTGGCACAAAAAGTTGCGAACGAACTGACGAGCCTTTTTCTCGGCGAAAATCTGAAGAGCCGCGAGCGGCAGGCCCAGGAAACGACGGCTTTCCTGCAACAGGAGGCGGAGCACCTGGCCGCGCATATCGGCGAGGTCGACGAAAAGATCGCGGCGTTCAAACAAAAGGCGAAGGGCGCCCTGCCGGAGCTCATGGCCCTGAACCAGCAACTGCTGAATCAGGCCGACCGCGAATTGATCGACATCGATCAACAGATTCGGACCCTGGAGGAGCGAAGAAATTATCTCGAAGGCGAGCTTGCCACGATCAAGCCGAATACGCCGATCATTTCGGTGAGCGGCGAACGCATATTGGATTCTGCGGAACGGCTGCGCGCCCTGAGGGCGCAGTATGCGGCGGCGTCTGCGACGATGGCTCCCGACCATCCCGACATCATCAAGATGAAACAGGAAATCGAGGCGCTGGAACGGGAAGCAGGGCGAAGACCCGAGATCGAGGATGCCGTCAAGGCGCTCGTCGATGCCCGCGCCACGCTGGCCACCTTTTCCACGCGCCTGGGAAAGGACCATCCCGACGTGGTGCAAGCCCGGCGGAAGATCGAAACGCTGGAGGAGGAGGTCCGCCGCCTGCGTGCGACACCCGGTAAGCCGGCCGATGTCAAACCCGAGAATCCTGCCTACATCAACCTTCAAGCTCAGCTGAAATCCGCGGTCTCATCACTTGAGGCATTGCGAAAAACGCGCGAGGCCGTCAAAGGCCGCTTACAAGACTATGCGAGCCGTCTGGAGCGGACTCCCGAACTGGAACCCGATTACCTGTTCCTCACCCGCGATCGAGACACGTCGGCGCAAAAATATCAGGACATTCGCTCGCGGCTACTGGAAGCCAAGGTGTCGGAAGGTCTGGAGGTTCAGCGCAAAGGCGAGAGGTTTTCGCTGCTTGACCCGCCGAGCTTGCCGGAACGGCCCGACAAGCCGAATCGTCCTGCGATCGTCGTCGTCGGTCTCGTCCTGGCGCTTGCTGGAGGCTGTGGAGCGGGGATCGCGCTCGAGACGTTCGATCGTTCGATCCGGACTGCGGAACAGGTGGGGCAACTCACGCAGGCCTTCCCGCTCGCCGTCATTCCCTTCATGCCGAATGAAGATGATTTGAGGACGGCGATCCGCCGCCGTCGGTGGATCAGGAGCGCTGGATTCGCAGCGTTCGCGGCGACGCTGCTCATGGTGCATCTCTTCGTGCTGCCCCTCGACGTGCTCTGGTATTCGATGCTCAAGCGGTTTGGAACGGAATAGCTGTGAGGAGATCCCGATGGATCGATTGCGCACGGCGCTGCAACTGTACAAAGATCAGCAACGCACGTCGGACCCTCTGCGGAAATTTCCACGCAGCAACGGCCATGCCGCGCCGCCTCCGATCGTGTATACCCACACGAAGTCGCTCGACATCCCGGTCTCGACCCTTCGCAGGAAGCGCGTCATGGCGGCCTACGAACGAGGACCGTTCGTCGACGCATACAAAATCCTCAGAACCCAGGTCATGCACCGCCTTCGGGAAAACGGATGGAACGTCGTCGGCGTAACGAGCCCAGGGCATGGGGAAGGCAAGACCTTGACTGCCGTCAACCTCGCCGTCAGCCTCGCCATGGAGGCCACCCAGACGGTGCTGCTCGTGGATTCCGATCTGCGGAGTCCCGGTATTCACGAGGTCTTCGGCCTCCAAGATTATCCGGGACTTGCCGATTACTTATTGGACGACAAGCCCGTCGAGGATCTCCTGGTCCATCCGGGTATCGGCCGGTGCGTGATTTTGCCGGCGGGCCGGGCCACCCCGAACTCCACCGAGGTCCTGACCTCACCGAAAATGCTTGCACTTGTCGAGGAATTCAAGCATCGTTACCCGTCCCGGGTCGTGATCTTCGACCTGCCGCCGTTGCTTCACACCGCGGATGTCATCGCCTTTTCTCCCTACACCGACGCGCTGCTTATGGTCGTAGAGGAGGGCAGGACGACGGCGGAAGAACTCCAGCGCGCGCTCTCGCTCGTGAAAGATTCGAGGCGGGTACTCGGTACCGTGCTGAACAAGGCCGGTCGTTCTGCCGCCACTCCGGCCGCGATGAAGAAGATGTTAGAGCACTAGGAGAGGTCTCCCGGTAGGTCTGCCATGTACGAGTCGTTCTACAACCTTCGGACCAAGCCGTTCGCATTGCTGCCCGACAGCGATTTTCTCTACGCCGGCACCACACACCGAGCCGCGTACAGTCTGTTGGAATACGGTGTGCTGAGCCAGGCGCCGTTCATCGTGCTCACCGGCGACCCCGGAATGGGGAAGACGTCGCTGCTTCAAAAACTCATCGCCGAACACCGGGGGAAGCATGCCATCGGGCTCGTCACCAATGCCCGCTACGACGTCGAGCATCTTCTCCCCTGGATACTGCTGTCCCTCGGATTGAGCCACAAACAATTGGATCCCGTCGAGGCCTATCACACCTTTTCGGAATTCCTTTCAAGAGAATCGAAACAACATCGGCGGGTCATCCTCGTCATCGACGAGGCGCAGAGCCTGGGCGCCGAGCTTCTGGAGGAGCTGCGTCTCTTGTCGAACTTGAACGATGGCAAGCAGCTCAAACTGCAGGTGATCCTGTCGGGCCAGCCTGATCTCCATGCGTTGTTGAAACGGGTGGACATGACGCAGTTCGCCCAGCGCGTTGTCGCCGACTATCATCTTGAGCCGCTCACCGACGTGGAAACGGCGCAATTCATCCGTCATCGCTTGCACGTGGCCGGCGGCCACCCCAGCCTGTTGACCAACAAGGCTTGCGCCCTGGTCCACCGATTGAGCCGGGGAAACCCGCGCCTGATCAATCAGGTTTGTGACATCGCGCTGACCTACGGCTTTGCGGAACAGGCGAGGGTGATTACGTCGAAGCTCGTCGCCCAAGCCGCGCTCGACCGGACGAAGGGCGGTATCCTTCCCCTGGCCGGTCGAGAGGACCTTGCCGCCCTCGCCGCTGCACCGGACGACTCCGGCGAGATCGACACGCCGCCTCCCATCGCAAAACCTGTGACATCGGTTTCGGAAGCGCCCGCGGCGCGGCAGCATTCATCGCCGCAAAAGTGCTTCGAAGAAGGCCTGGCGCTCAAGAAAGAAGGGTACCTCGACCGAGCCATTCAGCTCTTCGAACGCGCCAGCACCAGCACGCTCTATTGGCTCAGAGCCCATGCGCAAATCGGTCTCTGCTATCGGGCTATGGGGGACCAGCGGGCGGCGATCCATGCGTTTCGCACGGCACTCAACGATCAGTCCGCTCCTCGCAAGGATGTGCTCGACGTCCAATACTTTCTTGCCAGGACCCTCGAGTGGGCCGGTCAGTACGAGGAAGCGCTGACGTTATACCGCCGGATGGCGCAAGGAAACCCCAACTTTAGGGATGCCGCCTTTCGCATGAGGGAACTCGCCGGCAGGACGACGCCACTGAAGAATGGACGACGCTCAGCAGTCACCGGAGACGGATGGTTCGATGGAGCGATAGAGAACCTCCAACGACTCATCGGCAGCCATAAATAGCACGCTGCTCTTCTCAGCCGTTACGCCGCCGGTCCACCCACTGTTGCCTGACGGCTTCGTAAATCGTCTGTACGTCCGGTAGCTCGCCCCAGGCGAGCGTCGCCGACGAATCCTCGACATAGATCCGCGAGCGCATCCCGTTCAAGACGCATGTGACGCCCGGCGTACGGCTGACGATCCACAAGGCCTTCCTGGACAGTGATTGGTCCCGCTTGCTCGCCGGCAACAACGGATCGATAACGGATGCGACCGCTCTCGCTCGGTCGCGGCTCTTTTCGGTCGCTTCTTTGCGGAGGCCGCGCAGCAGCGTGACGAGTTGAGGCAGATACCGATCGCGCCACTCCTCCCATCGTTCAGCCGTGCTCCCGGTGACGAGCCGCGGAACCGCCTGCAGCACTTGATTGACCTGCGGCGCAATCATTTGCTGTTCAATATGCTCCCAATGCTCCAAGCCCTGGATTTGGGGCCTGGCGGCGGTGAGTTCGGAAGCCCAATTGAAGAAGTCGGCAGGCGCCGTCCCCTGACCGCCATGGGGAATCGACGGAGCCAAAGTGACGCGATAATCCTGTTCCAGCCGTTCCACCACGTTGAATTGCTGGGCCAGATCGATGTGCTCGCCTTCCAAGGGAAACTCGACGAGCCGTTGGACGCTGCTTCCCCGGGTCGGCATGGCATTCAGCGGACGGTTGATGAGTACGGCGATCCCCTGTTGTGCCGCAACGCTCAGGACCGTCTCTTTTCCGTCTCGGCCGGTATTGGGCATGAGGAACGCCCCGGCTTCGAAAAGGTTCATTGGGCATTGCAACACGGCACAGTGATGACTCGAGTGCCCGTTGGCGAGGGCCGCCCGCTCGGCCGCTTCCAGAAAGCGGGTCAGCGATGTGGCTTCCAGATCTTCGGGGTCGGCCGTCACCGTGTTGGATGAAACCCCGTACCACCGGATCCGTCCCGCCGCGACCTGGGATTCGAGATAGGCAAAAGCCTTCTCGATCCGTTGATAGAACAGCGTCCGAAGACGTGCAACGTCGGTCTGGTGACGATGGACCGCTTCGGATAAGAAATATTCGGGGTTGTGAAGCAGACACACGTCGAGTGTCGCGAGCCCCAGGCGGTCGAGCGACGCGGTGAGTTGATCGCCGAGGAACTCCGGATGGATGCAATGCCAGATGCCGTCACCGTACTTGACCATCTCAGGGTAGGGCGTACCAGCCTGTTCGCGAGCCGTCGCCTGCTTCAGGTTCTGCCCCTGGACGTACCCGATCTTCGAGACCACGATCACCTCGTCGCGTCCCAGGACATGATTGCCGATCAACTCATGCAGGACGGCGCCGACCAACCGTTCGCTGTCGCCGTCCATGTAGTTCGTTGAAGTGTCGACGAGGTTGACGCCGCGTTGCAAGGCGGCTTTCAGCGCCTCAGCCGACTCGGGCTCGCTCGAGTCCACACGATAGCAGCCAAAGCCGAGCCGCGAGTTCGTCAGTCCGGTCGCACCGAACGGCACATATCCCTGATGGAGGGTGCCGCTCGCGCGCTGCCCGATGACCCTGCTTACGAACCGGGCCGTCCCTTCGGGGGTTGCAAATCCCGAGATAGCCTTGCTCGACAGCAGCGCGGCTCCGGAGGGAGGCGGTTGGGCCTGCTCAAGGGCTGGCGCGACGTCCAGAGGATCGGTGATGGGGCGCTGGCAGGTGAAATTGCGACAGATGTACAGGGCCGCCTTCTCGTCGACCGCGGTCTTTCCCGCCAGCAACGGGTGGTGGGATGCGCCATCGGGTCTCGCGGTTCTGGCGATAATGCGGTTCGGCAAGAAAATGTCTCGAAATGCCCCGGCCAGCTGGTCTAGTTCGGCCTGTTCGCCTCCGACCAGTCCCAGCTCGACCGGCCCTTCCGTGAGAAAGTCCACGACCATGAGCGTTTTCGAGAAGGCTTTGGGATATCGGGCGATCGGCTTGCCGTACGCGCGGACGGCGGCTACGGACGCATCCCGAAAATCTTGGCGATCATGATGAAACGAGAGCCGGGCGAGCAGCGAGGCCGCGACGGCGTTCCCGCTCGGCGTGGCCCCGTCGGGTCCCTCTCTCGCGCGCGCGATCAAGTGCTCGTGCCCACTCGCCGTGGTGAAGAACCCTCCATGTTGCGGGTCCTGGAAGAGGGTCATCACCTGCTCGGCTAGTTCCCTGGCCGCCGTCAGATAGCGCTCGTTGCCGTTCGCCTCGTACAGGTCCACGAGCGCTTCTCCAAGCCAGGCGTAGTCCTCCAGGACGGCATCAAGATGCGCCCGGCCTTTCCGTGACGTCCGAAGCAGCCCGCCCGTCGGCGTCCGATGCACCCTGAGCAGGAAGTCCGCGGCACGACCGGCCGCCTCGATATACCGCGGAACGTCGAGCACCCGGCCTGCTTCCGCCAATGAAGAAATCATCATGCCGTTCCAGGCGGTGATGATCTTGTCGTCGAGCCCAGGCGGGACCCGCTGTTGCCTCGCCCGATACAAGAGCGGGCGAGAGCGGTTGGCCGACTCCTGCAATTCGTCGACCGTGATATTGAGCTCGCGGGCCACCGCGTCGATGGGTCGCAGGCGGTTGGGAATGCTCTGGTGTTCCCAATTCCCGCTCTCGGTGATGTCATAACAGGCGCAGAAGCGGCGGGCTTCTTCCTCATCGTTCAGCGCCGCTCGGACCTCGGCCGGCGTCCATACGAAGAACTTCCCCTCGACACCCTCCGAGTCGGCGTCCGTAGCCGAATAGAAGCCGCCCTCCGGGTCGGTCATCTCCCGGAGAATATAGTCGAGGACCTCGGTCGCGATCCGCCGATAGGCGGCGTGTTTGGTGACTTGATAGGCCTCCACATAGGCGCGCGTGAGCAGGGCATTGTCATAGAGCATCTTCTCGAAGTGGGGCACCAGCCATCGCTCATCGGTCGAATAGCGGGCAAAGCCGCCGCCGATGTGGTCGTAGAGCCCGCCGGCCGCCATGGCGTCGAGCGTCTTGGTCACCATGTGCAGCGTCTTCTGATTCCCTGATCGGCGATACCAGCGGAGCAGCAAGGAGAGACCGGTCGACGGAGGAAACTTGGGGGCTCCGCCGAAGCCGCCGTACCGGGCGTCGAATTCCGCCTCGAATTCTCGGACCGCCTCTTCCAGGGCCGAGGCGCCGACCGACGTCGGGAGAGCCAGCTGCCATTCGCCGCTGAGCCGCTGCGTCAACTCTTGCGCCTGATGCCTGAGGCCCGGGGCGTCTCGTTCCCAGACGTCCGCGATCTTCTTGAGCAGACTGGCAAAACCGGGCCTTCCCCATCGATCGTCCGGGGGAAAATAGGTGCCCGCGAAGAACGGCTGCTGTTCAGGCGTCAGAAAGACGGTCATGGGCCAGCCGCCTTGTCCGCGGTTCAGCGTCACGGTCGCCTGCATATAGATCTCGTCCAGGTCCGGCCGCTCTTCTCGATCCACCTTGATGCAGACGAAATGCCGGTTCATGATCGCGGCGATTGATTCGTTCTCGAACGACTCCCGCTCCATGACATGGCACCAATGGCAGGCGGAGTAGCCGATCGAGAGCAAGATCGGCCGATTGGTCTCCTTCGCCTGCTGAAGGGCCTCCGGACCCCAGGGGTACCAGTCGACGGGATTGTAGGCATGTTGCAGCAGGTAGGGGCTCGTCTCGTGAATCAGTCGGTTCGGGGCGCGGCCGGCGGGCGTTTCCATGCCTCACCTTAGCATCCGAGTAAAATCAGGATCAACGAAACTTCGCGGTGCTCACGCTGCTCACGATGTGGAATCCCCGCGTCACCGACACCTCTCGACGGATGGTGCGATGCCGAAACTATGATATGGTTGAGACAGATGGCCGGCGATGCGATGAACGATATCGGGCCGTATTCCAATTATCGGTTGACCGTCCGCCTCCAGTTGGCGAATAAGCCCGGCATGTTCGCGAGTGTGGCGTCAGCGCTGGCAATGGAAGGCGCCAATCTCGGTGCCGTGGACATCGTTTCCGCCACCGCCCAGTCGATGATCCGCGACGTGACGTTCGACGTGCAGAACGAGGCTCACGGAGAACGGGTCCTGCAGCGATTGGGCGCGCTTCCTGACGTCAAAGTGCTGTCGGCGTCCGATCGGATCTTTCTTCTCCACCTCGGCGGAAAAATTCAGGTCCAAAGCAAACTACCGGTCAATACCCGCAATATTCTGTCCATGGTCTACACCCCCGGGGTCGGGCGGGTTTCGCAAGCGATCGCGAAAGATAAGACCAAGGCCTACGCATTCACCACGAAGAACAACAGTGTGGCGGTCGTGACGGATGGGTCCGCGGTGCTGGGACTCGGTAACCTCGGTCCTGAAGCGGCGCTTCCCGTCATGGAGGGGAAAGCCATGCTGTTTCGGGAGTTGGCCGGGATCGACGCGTGGCCCATCTGCCTCAATACCCAGGATACGGACGATATCGTGCGCGCCGTCCAAGCCATCGCGCCCGGATTCGGCGCGATCAACCTCGAAGACATCAGCGCGCCCCGCTGCTTCGAGATCGAGCGCCGACTCAAGGCGTCCCTCGACATGCCGTTGATGCACGACGATCAGCACGGGACTGCGGTGGTCATTCTCGCCGCATTGAAGAATGCGCTCGTGGTGGTGAATAAGAAAATCGAAGACGTGCGAGTCGTGGTCGTGGGTCTCGGGGCGGCGGGCACGGCCTGTTGCCGGATGCTGCTGGCGGCAGGGGTTTCCCATCTCCTGGGGTGCGACAAACAGGGAATCATTCTCCACGGCGACGGTGAGACATTGCGGGCCTGTCGAGCGGATTTGGCGGCCTGTCTCACCCCCCATCGGCCTGCCGGAAGCTTGCGGAACGCGTTGAAGCAGGCCGAGGTGTTCATCGGCCTGTCGGTCGGCAATTTGTTGAAGGCCGAGGATCTGGAACTCATGGCCCGCGATCGCATCGTATTCGCGATGGCGAATCCCGACCCGGAAGTTCCGCCTGAGCTGGCCGTATCCCACTGCCGGATTTTTGCGACCGGACGCTCCGACTTTCCGAACCAGATCAACAACGCGCTCGCGTTTCCCGGCATTTTCCGCGGCGCACTGGACGTCCAGGCGACGCAGATCAACGAAGCCATGAAGCTGGCCGCCGCCAACGCCTTGGCGGAGTCGATCCCGCGGTCCGCATTGGGCGAGGATTACATCATCCCGAGCGTCTTCGATAAGGAAGTGGTGCCCCGCGTCGCCAAAGCCGTCGCTGCGGCGGCTCACGAGAGCGGCGTAGCGCGGCGTCGTAACAAAGCTTCCGACCAGATTCCCTCCTAGTCTGCTGCCCGGCCGGGGACTTCTCTCTTCTGACCGGCGAAGCGCCTGTGCTACAATGCCGCACATCACGCCGACGGAGCGCCGCGTCGATGCCGTTTTCTGCCGCGAAATATCTGAAATTTCGGAACGGAATGCGAAAACGGATCGGGGCGCTCCGGTCGAAGACCGAGGACAGCATGGATTGCGCGGTCGACACGATGATGCAGGAGCGAGTGGACAGTTTCTTCCGCGTCGAGCAGGGCCTGGACGAAATCGTGAAATCGCTGCTGCAAATCGAGGAAGAGTTGGAGCAGATCAGCGATCTGTCGGGCGCCATGCGCTTGGAGTCACGCCTGGAATTCGTCGAAGACCGATGGGACGATCTGGACAGCGAAATCCGCGAACGGCCGCGGCGCCGGCGCCGCCGGATCAGCCTGGCCGACATGCTGAAAGCGGCCGGAGGCGGCGGGGATTTGTCGCAGAGCTCGGGGATCAACAACGCCGTCGATGCCTATGCCATCATGGGAGTGGAATTCGGCAGTTCGCTGGCCGACGTCACCACGGCGTTCCGGCAAAAAGCCAAGCTCCTCCATCCGGACGCGAACAACGGCGACCGAAGCTCGGAGCCGGAACTGCGCCGCCTCCTCGAAGCGTACCAGTTCTTGAAAGAGTACTTGAGCCTTAGCAACACCGAACCGATGAAGCCGCCGGATCGTCCGTATAGCCCGGCGGAATGATTCGATGGTGAAGAGTTCCGCCGTCAGCTACATCACCTCCCGCTCGGACCTCGAACAGCTTTGTACGCACCTGCGGCCGAGTCGTCTCTTGGCGCTCGATACCGAATTCGTGGGCGAAGAGACGTTTGTCCCCAAACTGGAATTGATCCAGGTCGCGACCAGAGATCGGTCGGCCGTGATCGACTTTCCGGCCGTCCAGGCCGAGGGGTCGCTCGACATGTTCTGGGAGCTGCTCTGCGATCCTCATGTGGAAAAAGTGGTCCATGCAGGACGGCAGGACCTCGACCTGTTCGCTCTTCATTCGGGAGGAATTCCGAAGCCGTTCTTTGATACGCAAATTGCCGCCGCCATGCTGGGGTTCGGGGCCCAGGTGGCCTATGCGAACCTCGTGCAGCGAATCAACGGCGTGAAATTGGCCAAGGCGCATACGTTCACGAATTGGAGCGCCCGTCCCTTGTCGCCGGAGCAAATTGCCTATGCGGCGGAAGACGTCCAGTTTCTCCTGCAGATCCACACGTATCTCCAAGGTCGATTGCAGACCATGGGGCGGTTGGAGTGGGTGCGGGAGGAGTTTGCCCGGCTTGAAAGCTCGGTGGGCGAAAAAAGTCGGGAGCCGTTGGAACGGTACCAGCGGATACGAGGCTGGGATACGCTCAAGCCGAGACACGCGGCCGTGCTGCGAGAGCTTGCCGCGTGGCGGGAAGCGGAAGCCAGACGACGCAACGTGCCGCGCGGACGGGTGTTGAGAGACGAAGTGCTGCTGCAATTGGCACGGCACCCGCCGAAGTCGTTGGAGGAACTCCGCGGTCTCCGCGGACTCCACGCCTCCGAGTTCGAGCGGAACGGGGCTCATCTCCTCAAGACCATCGCGGATGCGCTGGCCTCACCCGCTTCGTCATGGCCCCACGTACCCAGGGAGCGAAAGCCGGAGCCCGAATCGACAGGCGTGGTCGAGCTGCTGCAAGCAGTCTTAAAGGCACGCGCGGCCGAAGCGCAGATCGCCCCGACATTGCTCGCCACGACCGCCGACATCCAGGCCCTGGTTGATGCACGAGATAACCGTACCTCCGTCGATTTGCCGTTATTGCGCGGGTGGAGGCGGGAGGTCGCGGGGGAACTGATCCTGCAGGTCCTGAACGGGGCGACCACCGTTTCGATCGATCGGAGTTCCGGCCTCATTCGCACGGTCCCGCTCTGACGCAGGGGCAGTGTCTACAAGTCGAAGTGCCTCGTTCAAAAAGGCTCGCTCCTGCGTCGCTTCAGGCAAAAGCCCAAGACGCGTCCGTATTCATCCCCTTGAAAACACAAGCGCTTACATTCCTGGCGGGGGGGCTGCTGTGAGTGGCTGTGCCGGCTCGTGGTACAGAAATGGCAAGTGCCTCGTGATTTGTCGTCGCTTCTTTGACGAGTCTCCTAACGGGTGGCGAGGTGCGAGACCGGTTGTTCCCCCTATTGCCTGGGCTCGTCGTGTTGGTTGCGGCCATTGGCTTTTTGCGTCCTCACGGGCTGCCGACGTCGCTGCAACAACCGGTGGCCGCGATTCCCGTGATCGTGCTGCTGTTCGGGCTCGTCTTCGGGTGGTATCTCTCCAGCACTCGAATGATCGTCTCGCTGCTGGTTCTGGCCTTGGCCGAACGGTCGTTCGCGTTCTCAGCAAGCGTCGGCGACCCGGTGGCGCACAAGCTCTTTGTCATCACGGCGTTCTTCGTCCCGCTCAATTTACTGTCCTTTTCGATTTTCAAAGACGACGCCGTGTCGATGAGCAGAGCGATATTGCGGCTCACGCCCCTCTGTCTTCAACTATTCCTCGTCATCTGGCTCTGCGATCCCGCTCATGAGGAGTGGACTGCTTCCTTTGATCGAATCTATGTCGATTGGCTCCCGACCGGATGGACGCCGGTTCCGCAGCCGGCCCTTGCCGTTTTTTTGGTGGCGGCAGTCATGCATGGCGGTCGATTTCTCGCCTCGCGCGATCCGTTCGAAGCCGGGTCTCTGTGGGCGCTCGCCGCAGTCTTTCTGGCCTATCACGGCACTCAGGCTGGTTGGCGGCCGAGCAACTTTTTGGGCGCCGCCGGATTCATGTTATTTCTCGGCCTTCTTCAGTCGTCCTACTCACAAACCTACCGTGACGGACTCACCGGCATTGCAGGGCACCGGGCGTACGAAGAAGCACTCGATCGGCTCGGCGCTCGCTATGCCTTGGCTGTCATGAATTTCGATCAACTGAAATCCTATGCCAACGCCCATGGTAAACCGGTGGCTGAGGAGATCTTGAAACTGGTTGCTCCGTTGGTTCAGGCCGCCTGCCGGGAGGCAACGGTCTATCGGGTGGGTGGCGACGACCTCATTGCCCTGTTTCATAACTGCTCGGCCACTGACACGATCATGACGTTGGAACGGGTTCGCAAGACTGTGGAGAGCACGGCGTTGATCCTTCGTAGGCGGACCGGAGTGCGACGCGTGCCGTCGGCAACGCCATCCCTCCGAAGGGGCGATCGGGATTTGCCTGTCACGGTCAGCATCGGTGTGGCCGAGAGAGTGAGGGAAGCCGACAGCCTGAGCGCCGTGCAAAAGGCTGCGTATCGTGCACTGTACGAGGCAAAATCCTTCGGGGGAAATGTCGTCAGGCGCGGAAGCCTCGCGGCCGAGCCGTCCCGGCGATCATCTGCTGCCGACGGAGGAATTGTGGCGAACGGGGAGTATTAAAAGGCGGAGTCAGAGCAACTGTTTGATCGTGTCGGCCGGTCTCGCCAACATCGCGAATTCGCCCCTTTCGACGATCGGCCGCTGAATGAGATCCGGGTGCTGAATCATGAGGTCGATCAATGCGTCATCGGACAGCGTCTTGTTGGCAAGTCCCAACTCCTTGTACACGTCTTCTTTGGTCCGCAACACGTCCTTCGGAGAGAGGCGTGCTTTCTTCAATAGAACCTTCAGCTGCGTCTTCGTGAACGTCTTCTCATAGTAATTGACCGCGGTGAAGGACCTGCCGCTTTCTTTGAGCAGTTGGACGGCCTGCCGGCAGGTCGAGCACGTCGGCTTCTGATAAATCACGATGTCGGGCATGTGACGGCTCCCTCTGGTCTTTAACGTCCCTTGACGGGATTTTTCAGGCTATGGTACATGATTTGCGATTTCATTGTCTCGTCTCTTGGTCATGCCTACCGTCGGAACGAGCTCGAGCGGTCAGTTCGCCTGCGCCACCTCGGCACAACGGACGCTTCGGGATCTCCGCATCAAGCGGAAAGGCCAGCCGGTCTTCGTGCTCGGACATTTGGCCGAACGGAAGGGACAGGAAGCGACGTTCGAAGTGTTCAACGATCGCCTTGCCGTCGTGAAATTCTCCGACGGCGCGGTGCTCGGCTATGATCCCTTCGAACTGCTCTTGCCCACGGAAATCGACGAACAAGGAACGCCGTACTTCGAGATCCGTATTTGCCGGTCTTGCGAGCAGCTGTTTCCCTTGACCGGTGAGGAGTGTGAGGCGCCGGAAGAGCCCGCCTTCTGCCCCGAGTGCCGGGCGTCAGACGCAGGCTAAAAGATCCAACAGCGAGCAAGGCTCGGATACCACTGTCGTCACGGACGGAACCTCAGCCTCAACCCCGTTGGGGGTTAGTCCACCATCGGAGCGATTTCGATTGCCTTCTTGATGAGGCAATCTCCCGCAAAGGATTGCAACGTCATCGGCAGCATGCTGGCGTCGATCACGCGGACCGTCGAGATCTTGTATCCGTCCGGTGCTTTGCTGCCTTCCACCCGAAGGGCGTGACAGATCTCCAGCTTCTTCCAAATCAGGTTATTGAGGATGGCCTCGGATGCGAGCAGCTTCGTGTCCATGGTGACATCATTGATGGACGCTCTGACGGCGACACGGGAGCGGTCTTTCGGCGGCTCGCTCACGACGGCGAAGATCAACAGTTCATCGTCCGCGGAGACCGACCCGCCGAGGATCATCACGACAATCAGCGTCGACAAGATCCGCCGCAGTATGCTCATTGCCGATCTACTCTTCCTCCGGTCTGGCCGTGCCGGTCTTGGTTGCCCGGAGGCATCGGGGGAGGAGTCGCTGGGACAGAGCCGTGGCTCAGCGTCGTCGTGCCGATTACCTTCGGGGCCGTCGATGAAACGTGATTTCCGGTCCTGAGCAGGAAGAAGAGGGCCGGAATAATGACGAGCAATCCAACCACGACCGCGGCCGGCAGCAGATTGTGTGGCGACCCGCGTTTCACGGCGACGGTGAGTATGCCAATCGACGCGGGTCTTTTGCAAGATCTTGCATCTTGCCTGTCTCGTAGCGCACAGTAAGAATGTATGCCTCATGATTTCATGCCCGGGCTCGCGGGCGTCCCTGCCGCAAAATCGGCCGTCAGCGATGTGGACGGTGCACGAGGTATCCTCGAATACCGGGGAATCCGGATCGAAGAGCTTTGTAGCAAGTCCAATTATCTCGAAACAGCGTTCCTGCTCCTCTTCGGTCATCTGCCATCGCCGGCCGAGTTGACAAAGTGGACGGAGGACGTCACTCATCATCGCCGCATCAAGTTTTCCATCGTCGATCTGATGAAGTGCCTGCCCGAGCACGGTCACCCCATGGACGTGCTGCAGGCAGGGGTGGCCGCGCTCGGGATGTTTTATCCCGGCCGGAATGTCAAAGACGTGGAGAACAACTACTGGTCGGCGGTCCGCCTCGTGGCCAAGCTGCCGACGATCGTCGCGGCATGGGCGCGCTTGAGGCACGGGGATGAGGCCATCCCGCCGCGGGATGACTTGGGCTTCAGCGAGAACTTTCTCTACATGCTCACTGAGTCCTTGCCGCATCCCCTGTGGGTGGACATTCTCGATGATTGCCTGATTCTGCACGCCGAACACACGATGAACGCCTCGACCTTCACGGGGATGGTCACGGCCTCGACCTTGGCTGATCCCTACACGGTGGTGGCCTCTTCGATCGGGTCGTTGAAGGGGCCGTTGCACGGCGGGGCGAACGAAGAGGTCGTCCAGATGCTCAAGACGATCGGGACCCCGGACCGGGCCAAGTCGTTCGTTGAAGAACGCCTTCGCAACAAACAAAGGCTGATGGGTTTTGGCCATCGTGTTTACAAGGTCAAGGATCCGCGCGCGACGATCTTGCAAAACCTCTGCGAGCGGCTCTTCAAGGAATGCGGGTCGTCGCCGCTCTACGACGTAGCGGTTGAGGTCGAACGGGTAGCGCGAGAGATGTTGAAAGACAAGGGCATCCATCCCAACGTCGATTTTTATTCGGGCATCATCTATGAGAAGATGGGCATCGAGGTCGACTTGTTTACGCCTCTGTTTGCCATTGCCAGGGTCTCCGGTTGGCTGGCTCACTGGCTGGAGCAACTCAGAGAAAACAAGCTATTCCGGCCGGATCAGGTCTACGCAGGCGAACATAACCGCCCCTATATCCCCCTCTCCGAACGCGCCTGAATCATCTGGCCTCCAGAGGAGAGCCCGCCCTTGACTCGCCGCGGGGCCGTATTATCTCTGTGTCAGGCCACTTCTCCGGCGCGGCGCCCATGAGCGAGACCACCAAGACATGACAGGAGAAAGAGAGGGAGGACTTATGACACTGGTACGATGGGATCCATTTCGAGAATTGGAAGATATGTCCGAACAGTTGAATCGCATGTTTGCGCGCCCTGCGGTGCGCCACAGCGGGAAGGAAGCCCTGACCGTCGCCGACTGGGTTCCGACAGTCGATATCAGCGAGAATGAGAGGGAATATCTGATCAAGGCCGAGTTGCCCGAGGTGAAGAAGGAA
>DASTSI010000169.1:0-30212 GCA_035760745.1 Nitrospira sp.
GGCGGGGTGTCGGCCGCGGCTGTTTGCGGCAGGCGGCTTCACCAGGCATAGGCTTCCGGCGCCGGCCCGCCCGGTCCCGGAAAGATCTCGTCCAATCTCTTCAGCGTGTCCTTGCTCAAAGTGATCTCGAGCGCCCGCATCGAGTCGTTCAGTTGTTCCAGCGTGCGAGGACCGATGATCGGCGAGGTCACGGCCTTTTGGTGGAGCAGCCAAGCCAGGGCGACATCGGCTTGGCGCTCGCCGAGTTGCTTGCACAGCGCGGCATAGGCGTCGAGTTTCGGTCGATGCTTCCGGATATCCTCTTGCAGATCCTTGGCCGCGCGGCGTCCTGCCGTCGCGGGTGCGAGTGAGTCGGCCAACAGGCCGCGAGCGAGCGGGCTCCAGGGAATCAGGCCGATGCCGTACGCTTCACAAGCGGGGATCACTTCGAGTTCGATCATGCGCTCGGTCAGGTTGTAGAGGCTCTGCTCGGAGATCAATCCGAGGAAGTGCCGGCCTCGTGCCGATTCCTGGGCCTGCGCCAGATGCCAGCCGGCGAAGTTGCTGCTGCCGACGTAGAGGATTTTCCCTTCGCGGAACAACTGCTCCATTGCTTGCCAAATCTCTTCCCACGGCGTTTCGCGATCCACATGGTGCATTTGATACAGGTCGATATGGTCGGTCTGCAGGCGGACCAGACTGGCTTCGCAGGCCTTCTTGATATGGAGGGCCGACAGCCGGCTCTGATTCGGCCAGTCGCCCATGCGGCCGTAGACCTTGGTGGCCAGAACGACCTTGTTGCGGCGGCCGCCACCCTGAGCCAGCCATCGGCCAACGATCTGCTCCGTCCACCCTTCCCCGGTCTTCCAGCCATAGACATTGGCGGTGTCGAAAAAATTGATTCCGAGCTCAAGGCTCCGGTCCATGATCGTGAAGCTGTCCGGCTCGCTCGTGTGCGGCCCGAAGTTCATCGTCCCGAGACAGAGCCGACTGACTTTGACTCCTGATCGCCCGAGATGGACGTACTCCATGAATTGAGCCTAGCACAGTGGGGAGACCGAGAATAGCCAGAAGCCGCCGATGGGATCAGGAAAATATCGCCTGCCAGAGGGAGAGGAGCCATCCGATGATGGAAGACAGCCAGCTATCGTCGGTCGCTGCCGAAGGGGCGTTCATCGGGGACGGCGCGGCCGTCTTTGCCGGAGCGGATTCCGAGGCGCTGGTTGGCGCGACAGCCGATGCGGCGGGTGGAGTGATGAGCGACGGGCTCGGCGATTGGGCGTCCGGGGGTGACTGAGGCGCGGGGTCGCCAGAGCCAGCCGAAGCAAATGAAGACATGCGAGGTCCGTCGGCCTGTTCCAGTCGGCCTTGATACATGTCGGCCGCGGCTTTCAACGCGCGAGCGTCTTGCTTTGCCGCGTCCATGGCCTTGAGCATGGATTGTTGCACGGCCGTCAACTGCATCACCGTGTGTTTGAGTTTCGCAATGCGGTCGTCCGCGGCTTTCTTCTCAGCTTCCGCGGCCTCTTTCGCCTGGCGTAGTGCCGCCACCGCCTCCTCGGCGGTGCGCGTCGCGTCTTGCGTCGCTTTTTCCAAGGCGGCGACTTCCTCGGACAGGGCCTGCTTGTGAGCCTTGGCGCTTGCGAGCTCGGCCTGAGCAGCGTTCAAGTCCATGACGGCCGCATCGTAGGTGCTCTGCATCACGCAACCGCTCATCAAGAAGAGCGTAAGGCCGAGGAGGCGCACGGCGATAGATCCGTTCACGACTCGCTTGCGTGCGCCGATCGAAGGCGCCGGTTGCGCAACTCGGCAGTCCCGTTGGTGATCCATGGTCGGAAGAATACCTGTTTTCTTCGAGGAAATCACCAGCGAACGGAAAAAGTGCTTCTGCCATGGCGGCATGGAGTCAGCGTGTGGTCCACCGTTTTCTTTCCCATGCTTTCCCCTTCTTATGGGTGGGAATCATTTCAACATCCCGGCCCGGTCTCCCCCTACGAATGTCCAATAGTTTCCACGGGTCGAGGTTCAGTAAGCTCGCGAGTAAATTCAATCGAAGGGGACGACGAGGCAATGATGCTGTTCATCGTGTCGTACGTGGCGTTGTTATGTGGCGGGGCCATGATCATTCCCGGCCTTGGCATGACGGGGCGGCTGCTGGTTCAGTTGCCGCCCGTCCTGGTTGATTGGGCCCATGCACCCTGCTATGGCTTGCTCGCGTGGTTGCTGATGCGCGGACTCGAGCGCCGCGCGTGGCCGTTCGGCTACGCGCTGATGACCGCGAGCGGGGCATCGCTCGTCTTTGGTCTGTTCACGGAAGTGTTGCAAGCTTCCGTGCCGGGGCGAAGCCCTTCGGCCAGCGATCTGCTCCTTGATGCCCTTGGGATTGGATCGGTCGTCGCGCGGGTCCTGGTGAACAGGTCCCGCAGTCAGTATCCGGGTCCGGCGGCGCTCACAGCGAGTCCCGTCGCGATGGAACGAGTGTCGCTTCGATGATGTTTCACTCGAACAAACGGACCAGCCTTCGCGTTCCGATCGTCTGCGCCGTATACTACTCGGACGGACAATTCCACGCCAGCGGCCTGACAACCAATCTTGCCCCGGACGGAAGCTGCCTGCACGGCTCTCACCAAGTCACTGTTGGAATGGTGCTGACGCTCCTGGTGATCCCTCCCACCCAGGACGCGCTGTTGATCAAGAGAGCCACGGTGCGTTGGACGCGCGACCGGGTCTTCGGCGTCCAACTCGACACCGACGACAAAGCGACGTCGTGCGAGCTTGAACAGGTGGCGTTCGACCAGCAGCATGTGCCGCTCTCCTTCATGACCCATTAGAAGCCGCTCCAGGTCCGGGCGAAGCGCCGATTCCTCATCCTCGCTCATCCTCAATCTCGTGGATCTCCGCGCGGTTGCATCGTGCCGGACCTTCCGTTAAGGTAACGCGCGATGCCTGATTGGTCCGTTCGTCAGCTCACGCTCGCATTCGCGAGCGGCCTGCTTCTCCCCTTCTGTTTTCCCAAATTCGATCTCGGATTGCTGGCCTGGATCGCACTGGTCCCGCTGCATCTCGCGCTCGACGGAACCAGCCGCCGGCAGGCCTTCCGTCTCGGCTGGATCACGGGCACGATCGGATTCACCGGCATCATGGCGTGGGTGGTCACGGCGATGCACACGTACGGTCACGTGCCGTTGTTGGTGAGCTACGCCGTGATGCTCCTGCTGACGGCGTATCTCGGCCTCTTCGTGGCGCTCTACAGCGCCGGGTACGTGTGGTTCAGATCCCTGGTGCCGCGCTACGGGCTGTTCGCGGCGCCCTGCCTCTGGGTGGCGCTGGAATTGGCGCGGACGTACCTGTTCAGTGGCTTGCCCTGGGCCTTGCTGGGCTACTCGCAGTATCGGCAAATCGACGTGATCCAAATCGCCGACCATCTGGGCGTCTACGGCGTGTCGTTCCTCATCGTCCTCGTGAACGTCGCGATTGCGGAGATGATTGCCTGGCTCATGCCGTTGTTCCGCGGATTCGTGCCGGCAAGGCTGCCGTGGGAGCTCGTCACGACCTCCGCCATCCTGGTCGGGTTGTCCTGGGCCTACAGCACCTCGCTCATCGTCGGCGAAGGAATCAAGGCGCCGCAAACGCCGATCCAGGTCGGCGTGGTACAGCCGAACGTCGATCAGGCGGTCAAATGGAACCAAGCCTACCGCGATGAAACGCTGAGCCGGTATGACCGGCTCAGCGAATCGTTCGGCTATGGAGCGGATCTTGTCGTGTGGCCGGAAGCCGCGACCCCCTTCGTCTATGAGCGGGAGCCGGTCTACCAAATGCAGTTGGTCGCCATTGCGCATCGTGCGTCGGCGCCGTTGCTCTTCGGCAGCCCGGCCGTCCGGTTCGACAGCGAGCACCAGCCCTATCTCCTGAACAGTGCCTACCTGCTGTCTCCCGACGGTCCCCTTCTGGGCCGGTACGACAAGCAGCATCTCGTGCCGTTCGGCGAATACATTCCGCTCAAGTCGTCGGTGCTGTTCTTCCTGGACAAGCTCGTGGAAGGCATCGGCGATTTTCATGCCGGTCCGGGTCCGAACGTCTTTTCGTTCACGCCGAAGGGAAGCGCGGGCCAGAACGGAACGGGCGCCTCAATGCGGCGGCCCGTCAGATTCGGCGTGCTCATCTGCTATGAGGTCATCTTTCCCGATCTGGTTCGCCGGTTCGCGCTCAACGGCGCGGAGTTTCTCGTGACGATCACGAACGACGCCTGGTTCGGCGATTCGTCCGCGCCGATGCAGCATTTTTCCATGGTCGTGTTTCGCTCGGTGGAGAATCACCTCGCATTTGCGCGTGCCGCGAATACCGGCGTGTCGGGGTTCATCGACCCCTTCGGCCGGATTCTGCAGGCCTCGCCGATCTTCACGGAGGCGGCCATGCAGGCGGCGATTCCCGCCTGGCAGCCCCGTACCTTTTACAGCCGGCATGGGGATGTGTTTGCTTATGGCTGTGTGTTAATCTGCGCCATCCTCTGTCTGTTCGGCCTTTTCCGGACGGAAGGGCCGGAACCGCATACAGTGGCTGCGACTCCCGTCTAACAAGGCAGAAAGGGTTGATCCATGTTGGATGACATCGGCGTGCGTGTCCGTGCAATCGGCGAACAAGTCTCCGAACTTCGGGGGCATCTTTGACTTCGCCCGCATGACCGCCGAACTGGACGAATTGGAGCAGCAAGTCGCCCAACCGAATTTTTGGAGCAATGCCCAGGCGGCCGCGAAAGTCAGCCGGAAAAAGGCCACGCTCGAACGCGAGTTGGCCCAGTGGCGCGAAATCGAGAGCGCCGTCAAGGATCTCGGCGCCTTGCTCGAGCTGGCAGAAGAGAGCGGCGATGCCGACTTGGAGCGTGAGCTGACGACCGAGCTGGACCGGATCGAGCCCCGGGTCGCCGCGATGCGGGTCGAATTGCTCCTGTCCGGCGATTTGGATCAGAACAACGCGATCGTGTCGATTCATCCCGGCGCCGGAGGCACGGAGTCGCAGGACTGGGCGCAGATGCTGCTCCGGATGTACGTGCGGTGGGCCGAGCGGAAGAAGTTCAAGGTCGAAACCCTGGACCTGCAGCCCGGCGAAGAAGCGGGCATCAAGAGCGCCACCGTCTCCATCGCGGGACCCTACGCCTACGGCTACCTGAAGGCCGAAGCCGGAGTGCATCGGCTGGTTCGGATCTCTCCGTTCGACGCGAACAAGCGCCGGCATACTTCTTTTGCCTCGGTCTTCGTCTATCCGGAGCTGGACGAAGACGTCGATGTCGTGATCGACGACAAGGACCTGAAGATCGATACGTTCCGGTCCGGCGGAGCGGGCGGTCAGAATGTCAACAAGGTCGAAACGGCCATCCGCATCACCCACCTGCCGACCGGGATCGTGGTCCAATGCCAGAACGAACGTTCGCAGCTCCAAAATCGGAACGGCGCCATGAAAATCCTGAAGGCCCGCCTCTTCGAATTGGAGCAGAAGAAAAAAGAGGCGGAATTCAATGCGATCGTCGGAGAGAAGAAGGACATCGCCTGGGGCAGCCAGATCCGGTCCTATGTGTTCCAGCCGTATCAGATGGTGAAGGATCACCGCACCGGCTATGAAGTCGGCCAGGTCGGCGCGGTGATGGACGGCGATGTGGACGGGTTCATCGAAGCCTACTTGAAGAAGAAGCTCACCGGCGGGTTGGTGGCTCCCGGGAAAGCGGCGGCCGAGGATGAGTAGCGACCGGCCGAAGACGACGGTGCATGGCATGGACGAGTTGAACGAACAGCGCCAACAACGGATCAAGAAGCTGGATCTCTTGCGCGAGGCGGGCGTGGCCCCGTACGGGACCCGGTTCGAAGTCAAGGACCGGGCGGGCCGCTTGATCAAGCTGCACGGCGAAAAGACCAAGGAGGTGCTGGAGCAGGAGAAGATTGCCTGTACCCTCGCCGGGCGTGTGGTCGCGCTCCGCCGGTTCGGCAAAGCGGGCTTTGCCGTCCTGCAGGACGGCGCCGACCGGATTCAGGTCTACCTCAAGAAGGACCTGTTGAGCGAGCAGGGCTACCGGATCGCCGAGCAACTCGACTTGGGTGACTGGATCGGCGTCTCGGGAACCCTGTTCCGCACGAAGACCAACGAGTTCACCGTCGAAGTGCGCCAGTTGACATTTCTCAGCAAGGCCCTGCGTCCGCTCCCCGAGAAATGGCATGGCCTCACCGACGTCGAGACGCGGTATCGGCAGCGGTATGTGGATCTGATTGCGAATCCGGACGTGCACGCGATTTTCGCGACACGGAGCCGCTTGATCGCCGCGATCCGAACATTCCTCATCGAGCGCGGTTTTCTCGAGGTCGAGACGCCCATGATGCATCCGATTCCAGGCGGTGCGGCGGCCAAGCCGTTCGTCACGCATCACAATGCGCTCGGCGTGGACCTGTACCTTCGCATTGCGCCGGAGCTCTACTTGAAGCGGCTGATCGTCGGCGGCTTTCCCCGGGTGTTCGAGATCAATCGGAACTTCCGGAACGAGGGCATCTCGACGATTCACAATCCGGAATTCACGATGCTGGAGTTCTACGTCTCCTATGCCGATTACCAGGATCTGATCATCCTGACCGAGGAGATGATCTCGACGCTCGCCAAGGAGATCGTGGGCAAGACGGTGATCGAGTATCAGGGCAAGCCGATCGACCTCACGCCGCCCTGGCGCCGCTGGTCCTATCACCAGGCCATTCTCGAGGTGAACGGATTCGATAGGTCCGTGCTGCAGGACAAGGAGAAAGCCGCGGCTGCGGCGCGGAAACTCAATATTGCAGTCGATCCCAAGTGGCCGCTGTTCAATATCGTGAACGAGATTTTCGAGGAGACGGTCGAGCCCAATCTGGTCAATCCGACCTTCATCACCGACTATCCGACCGAAATCTCCCCGCTCGCCAGGCGAAAGGATTCGGACCCCTCGCTCACCGACCGCTTCGAGCTGTACATTGCCGGCCGTGAAATCGCAAATGCCTTCTCGGAATTGAACGATCCTTTGGATCAGCGCGCGCGCTTCGAGGCGCAGGCGGCGCAACGTGAGGCGGGCGACGAGGAGGCCCACCTGGTCGACGAGGATTTTCTGCGCGCCCTCGAATACGGCATGCCGCCCACGGCGGGCGAAGGCATCGGCATCGACCGGCTCGTGATGCTCTTCACGAACCAAGGCTCGATCCGCGACGTCGTCCTCTTCCCCCAGTTGAGGCCGGAGAAATAGCGGATGGCCCTTCCTTATGAGATCTTCGTCGGCCTGCGGTATCTCCGGGCCAAGCGCCGCAATCGCACCATCTCGCTCAATACGTTCGTTTCGATCGCCGGGATCACCTTGGGTGTCGCGGCGCTGATCGGAACCGTCGGCATCATGACCGGCTTCAAGGAGGACATCCAGGCCAAAATCCTCGGCACGACGGCCCACATCATCGTCCAGGACCGCATGAGAGATTCCATGGCCGACTATCAGACCGTCGCGCAGAAGGCCGAGACGGTGCCCGACGTCGTCGCCGCGACGCCGTTCATCTTAAAGCAGGTGATGCTGACGACGCAGTCCGGGGCGCAAGGCGTGGTGCTCCGCGGGATCGACCCGGAGCGTGAGGCCAAGGTGACGGAGTTGGAAAAGAATCTCTCCACCGGACGGTTGGCGGACTTGAGCCGGCCGGTGAAGCTCAGTCTTCCTCCGCCGGACGATCCCAATGGCGCTCCGCAGCCGACCGAAAAGCCCGCCATCATCCTCGGCAAAGAGCTTGCCCTCCGGCTCGGCGCTTTTCCGGGAGACATCGTGAGTGTCGTCTCGCCGACCGGGCCCATCAGCGCGATGGGCATGGTGCCGAAGATCAGAACCTTCGCGGTGGCCGGCATCTTCCACAGCGGCATGTACGAGTACGATTCGTCCCTGGCCTACATCGACCTCGCGGAGGCCCAAAAATTCTTCGCCATGGGCGACACGGTCACGGGCATCGAAGTGAAGGTCCGGGACGTCTTCCGCTCCAACGAGGTCGCCCATGCGATCGAACAGACGCTCGGCTTCGCGTATGGGGCGCGGGACTGGATGCAGATGAACCGGAATCTCTTCTCCGCGCTGAAGCTGGAAAAGACCATGATGTTTCTCTTGCTCGTGTTGATCACGATCGTGGCGTCCTTCAACATCGTCAGCACGCTGACGATGATCGTGACCGAAAAGCAGAAGGAGATCGCCATTCTCAAAGCGATGGGCTCCACGAGCCGCAGCATCAGGCGCATCTTCATGCTGAACGGACTGATCATCGGTCTGTCGGGGACCGCCATCGGCATCCCCCTCGGGTATGCCTTTCTCTGGCTGATCCAGACGTTCTGGACCTTCGATCCCACGGTCTATTACATCTCGAGGATCCCGGTCCATGTGTTGGCCGAGGACGTGCTCCTCGTCGCCGGATCGGCGATCCTGATCAGCTTCGCCGCGACCGTCTACCCCTCGCGCCAAGCGGCGAGACTCGAGCCGGTCGCCGCGCTGCGCTATGAATGATCGCCATGGGTCACGCGCCGCCGGGCCTGCGGATGACGATGGCGCTCGACAACGACACCGGCATTCGATGATCACCGTCGCCGATCTCCATAAATCGTTTCCGATGGGGGAGCAGACGGTGACCGTGCTCAAAGGCATCAATGTCACCATTGAACGAGGCGAGCTCATCGCGGTCGTCGGGGCATCCGGCGCCGGCAAGAGCACGTTTCTTCATATCTTGGGGGTCCTCGACCGGCCCACCAAAGGGACCGTTCTCTTCGAAGGGCAGGACCTCTTTCAGCTTTCCGAGCAGGCCCAGGCTGACTTTCGCAATCGGCGCATCGGATTCGTGTTTCAATTCCACCATCTGCTGCCGGAGTTCACCGCTCTCGAGAACGCGTGCATGCCGGCATTGATCCAACGGCGTGAGTACAACGAGATCAAACGGGAGGCCGTCACGCTGTTGAACGAGGTGGGGTTGAGCGAGCGGCTGCATCACAAGCCGGGTGAATTGTCCGGGGGCGAGCAGCAGCGAGTTGCCGTCGCACGGGCGTTGCTTCAGCGGCCGGATCTCGTCCTGGCCGATGAACCCACCGGCAATCTCGATACCCACACCGGGGAAGCGCTCTTCGCGCTCATGAGGGATCTGAACAAGGCGCGCGGCACGACGTTCGTCATCGTCACGCACAACGACAAGCTGTCCGCGCAGGCGGACCGGATCCTGCACATGCAGGACGGCCAGATCATATGACCGATGGACACGGCCGCCGACCTGGATGCCGCCCACGCTAATCCTCCCGCGAAAACCTTGACGGAATAGCGATCATCCCCTAGACTCGCGCAAGTCGGAGGCAGGAGTCCCATGGGCAGATATTCGGCGCGGCTTGCCGTGATGGCCATCGCATCGATGCTTGGTCTGGCGCCGGTCCACGCCCCGGCGGTGGAATTCGTCACCGTCGGTCCACGGGCGATGGGCATGGGCGGCGCGGGTGTTTCCGTGACGACGGACGCCTTGGCGACCTACTGGAATCCCGCCGGTCTGGCCATGACCCAAACCGTGGACATTCGCATTCAAGGCGGCGGGCAGGCCATCGATCGGCTGGGCATTGCCGACGCCATCAAAGACCTGGAAGACTTCAATCCGAACGACACGTCGCCCGCGAATATCGCCAAGGCGCAGGACATCGCGAACCGGTTGAATCGCCCGGGAGCCAACACGTCCGTCAACGGATCCGCCGGGCTGTACATCAAGGGCCATTTCGGAGAACACGCCTTTGGTTTCAACATTTCGGATGTCGCGACGGGAGGCGGCTTCATCAGCACGCCTGTTTCGGCCACTCAAACCGGCTCACGGGTGAACCTGACCGGGGCGATGACCTTGCCGGCGCTGGAGGCCAGGCAGGTCGCGTTCTCCTATGCCTATGCGTTCGCCGACAAGATGTTTTCGATCGGGGTGACGGCCAAGATCATTCAAGGGGCCGCCTACAACGGGCTGATCGGTCTTCAGGGCGGCGACAACGTGAAGCTGTCGGACAGTTTCGGCAAGGCCACCATTTCGACGTCGTATGGCATCGACGTCGGCGCGATTTATCGCCCCTCCTCCTGGCTTCGCTTCGGTGTGGTCGCCAAGGATCTGAACCAGCCGACCTTCGATGCTCCCCTCGGAGGAGAGATCAAACTGAGGCCCCAGGTCCGAGGCGGGGTGGCCGTCAACCCCTACTCGACACTGACGTTGACGGCTGATGTGGACGCTACGTCGAATACGACCTTGGTGCCGGGCGTGAAGAGTCAGGTGCTGAGTCTCGGCGCCGAGCAAACGATCCTGACCGAATTTCTCTCCTTCCGAGTGGGAGCTTTCAAGAACATGAAGGACGCCGGGACGCCCTTTACACCGACGGCCGGCATCGGGGTACGCATCTTCGCCCTGCGCTTCGACGTGGGCGGCGGCTACGATTTCCGTGAGAAGGGAGCTCTGGCGTCCGGCTCCTTGTCTCTGACATTCTAGCGAGGGCCGGTGAGAGGTCCCGTCTCGCTTTTCCTCACTCCTGCAGAATATCTAATGATATACTGAATCCATGCATCTGACCCGACGCCATATCATTCGAGTGGTCGCGGCCCTCTGCCTCGCCGCCGTGACGGGTTGCGGGGGTCTCCAGGAAGTCTGGGAGGGGCCGGGAGCGAAAATGTTCCGCCCCCAGGCCATCGCGGTGTTGCCTCCCATGGCAAGTCAGTACGACAGCGCCCGCGAAGACATTCAAGACGTCTTGTCCGGTGCCTTGACGAAAGTGGCGAATATCGAGCGCGTGGTTACGCCGGAGAGCGTCACGGATATCTTTCAAAGCTCGAAGGAAGCCTTCGATTCCTTGGTGTTTTATTTTTCGCGATTGGAAATGACGGGTCAGTCGGACAAGGAGTCCGCGATCAAGCTCGGCAAAGCGTTGAATGTCGATTCCTTTCTGGTCGTGCGGGTCAATTCCTGGGAATATGTCCGCAAAGAAGGCGACAACGTCGGCCGCGTGGGGCTGAGCCTCCGGCTCGTGGACGCGACGACGGGTACGACCGTCTGGAAAGCCCGCCATGAAAAATCGAGCAGCTACATGTTCTTCCGGCCCAACCTCAAGGACGTGGCCAAAGAACTCGCCAAAGAGATGATCTCCTACATGCCTCCCCAGGGCAAACGCTAGCGCAGGCTGCTGAACGACTCTGCACCTCCCTGTCCTTCCCCGACACACCAAGATGTGGCTCACGCCAGGCGGCGTTCCTGCATCGAGCGTGGCCATCGCGGACTCGCAATCTGGATTCGGCTCTTTTCCTCGCCTAGCCGTGACAGGGCGCGACCGGGCCTCGCCGCGGCATTCAGGAAGTGCGGAACGCGCGTCGAAGGGAAGTCGTCCGATGAGCCGGTAGAAGAAAGCGCGGTGTCAGATTGTTGCGGGAGCCGAAACCATGGCTGTCTTGAGCGAGCGAACGAAACCGGCTACGTGCGGCACCAAGCCGGGGTCCTGTTGGTGCGCGGCGATCTGCTTCACGATCGCACTTCCGACGATGACTCCGTCGGCGACTTCGGCGACGTTCTTCGCATCTTCCGGGGTGGCAACGCCGAAGCCGACGGCGACCGGACAGTGCGACACTTTTCGGATCTTCTCGACATTCGCGCCGACCTCCGCCACGTTGTGCAGCTTGGCCCCCGTAATGCCGGTCAGCGACACGTAGTAGACGAACCCCCTGGATTGCCGGCCCACAAAGCTTCGCCGTTCCGCCGTGCTGGTCGGGGCGAGCAGGAAGATAAGCTGGAGCCCTGCTTCCGCTGCCGGTCCGATCAGCGGGCCGGCTTCATCCGGCGGCATGTCAGGCACGATCAAGCCGTCCACCCCGGCTGCCGCCGCGTCCCGGCAGAACTTCTCCGGTCCGAACGCCTGAATGCTGTTGTAGTAGGCCATGAGCACCAAGGGGACCTGGGTTTTCGTTCTCAGCCGGGAGACCATCGGAAGAATCGTCCTCAGCGAGGTCCCGCTCCTCAGCGCGCGTTCCGCCGCCTGTTGGATGACCGGCCCATCGGCGATCGGATCGGAGAACGGCACACCCAACTCGATCACGTCGGCGCCGGCTTCTTCCAGTGCCGGGACCAAGTGTTCCGTGTCGGCCAGCGTCGGATCCCCTGCCATGACATACGCGATCAACGCAGCCTGGTGGTCCTGATGAAGCCGTTCAAATGTTCTATCCAGCCGGCTTGCAAGGGGCGAGAGTCTGGCGACCGGCAGAGGACCCGGATGCGGGGGGCGAACGCTTCGTCTCTGCGGCAAACGGCGGGTCGGGCGTGCCATAGATCCTACAACGTGATTCCGCGCATGCGGGCGACCTGCTGCACATCCTTGTCGCCGCGCCCGGAGAGATTCACGATGACGATCTGACTCTTCTTCATCGTGGGAACAATCTTGATGGTATGGGCGATCGCGTGCGCGCTCTCGAGCGCCGGCACGATGCCTTCCTCTCTTGACAGGAGGTCAAATGCGGCCAGGGCTTCGTCGTCGGTGGCGGACGTGTACGCGGCGCGGCCGATTTCTCTCAGGTAGCTGTGTTCGGGTCCGACGGCCGCGTAATCGAGCCCGGCCGATACCGAGTGGGTCAAGTTCACCTGGCCGTCGTCATCCTGCAAGAGATAGGTCATCGTGCCTTGCAAGACGCCCGGTCGTCCCCCGGAGAAACGGGCCGCATGCTTGCCGCTCTCGATGCCGAGCCCACCCGCCTCCACGCCGATCATCTTGACCTTCTTGTCGCGGATGAAGGCATGGAACAGCCCCATGGCATTGCTGCCGCCGCCCACGCAAGCGATCAGGGTGTCGGG
This sequence comes from Nitrospira sp., assembly GCA_035760745.1. Classification (GTDB taxonomy): domain Bacteria; phylum Nitrospirota; class Nitrospiria; order Nitrospirales; family Nitrospiraceae; genus Nitrospira_C. The sequence continues at coordinate 12,831 of DASTSI010000169.1, forward strand.
CAACCGTCCCTCGGCGGCGAGGACCTGTCTGCGGGCTTCCTTCCCGATGATCGATTGAAAGTCGCGGATCATCATGGGATAGGGATGGGCGCCGAGGACGGATCCGAGAATGTAATGCGTCGTCCGGATATTGGTCGTCCAATCCCGCATCGCTTCGCTAATGGCATCCTTGAGCGTCCGGCTTCCCGCGTCCACGCCGGTCACCGTTGCGCCGAGCAGGCGCATGCGAAAAACATTGAGCGCCTGGCGCTGCATGTCCTCGGTGCCCATGTAGATTTCGCACTGCAGGCCGAACATTGCCGCCACGGTTGCCGTGGCGACCCCATGCTGTCCCGCGCCCGTTTCGGCGATGATTCGAGGTTTTCCCATCCGCTTGGCGAGCAAGCCCTGCCCGATCGCATTGTTGATCTTATGGGCGCCGGTATGGCACAGGTCTTCGCGCTTGAGGTAGATCTTGGCTCCGCCCAACCGCTTGGTGAGCCTGGACGCCAAATAGAGCGGCGTCGGACGTCCGACGTATTGGCGAAGATAATAGGCGAATTCGGCTTGGAACCGGCGGTCTTTGTTCGCCTTGGCATATTCCTGTTCCAGTTCCATGAGCGCCGGTATGAGCGTCTCCGGCACGTATCGGCCTCCGTAGGATCCGAATCGGCCTCTGTTGTCCGGAATCGCGCTCACGGTCGCTCCTCTTGCCGGAAAGGTGAAGAGTATAAGGCTCTCAGCTGCACGACACAACGGCTCGGACGAAGGCTCTCAGTTTCTCCGGATCTTTTATGCCGGGAGCCGATTCCACCCCACTGCTGACATCGACTCCATAGGGCCGCACCGCGTGAATCGCTTTCGCGACGTTCTCGGGGGTGAGTCCACCGGCGAGGATCACGGTCGAGGATCTGGCGGCCTCTGCGGCGAGACTCCAATCGGTCGGCCTGCCCGTTCCACCGTAAAGGTCCGGCGAGTAGGCATCGAGGATGAACCCCCGTACTCCCGCGCGCCCTTGAAACTCGGCCAGGGCGAGAAAGCTCGAACGGTCCTTGACCCTGATCGCTTTCACGACCGGTCGAGCCAGGTCCTGGCAATACGAGGCGGTCTCTTCGCCATGGAGTTGCGCCAGCGCCAGACCGCAGTCGTCCATCAGGTCACGGACGACCTTCGCCTGTTCATTGACGAAGACGCCCACCGGGATGACGAAGGGCGGCAGTGCGGCGACGATCCGCTTGACGTCGCCCGGCGTCGCATAACGGGGACTCTTTCGGTACAGGACGAAGCCGAGCGCGTCGGCACCCGCCGCGACCGCCGCCGCCGCATCCGCTTCATTGGTGATCCCGCAGATCTTGATTCGCGGGACCAAGCCTGTCGGTCCCGACGGCGCTTTCATCGATGCCCTGTCTTCTTCGGCGATTCGGCTCCGCGGAGTTCCGCGATCTTGGACCCGATCGATTCCGCCCGGATCAACGATTCGCCCACCAACATCGCGTGGACTCCGGACTCCAGCAGGCGCTCCACGTCGGCCCGCTTGTGAATGCCACTCTCGCTCACGATGAGCTTGTCGGACGGGACGCGCTTGGCTAAACGCGCCGTCACGCCGAGATCGGTCGAGAACGTGCCGAGATCCCGGTTGTTGATGCCGATGAGCCGTGCGTCTGGAAGCCATTCCAGCACCGTGTCGAGCTCCCGTTCGTGATGGGTTTCAATCAACACATCGAGCGAGAGCTCTCGGGCCAGCGCGTAGAAATCGATCAGCTGGCGTCGCTCCAGCGCCGCGACGATGAGGAGGACTGCGTCGGCGCCGAAGGCTCGCGCCTCGTAGAACTGCACATCGTCGACCATGAACTCCTTGTTCAGAACCGGCAGGGGTATGTGCTGCTTGATGTCGCGCAGAAACTCGAGGCTGCCTCGGAAGAACTCGCTGTCGGTCAGGACCGACAGCGCGGAAGCTCCGTGTTCATAGTATTGCCGGGCAATGCCGACGTGATCGAATTGCTCTTCAAATTCCGCCTTCAAGAATCCCAGGCTTGGCGAAGCCTTTTTCACCTCGGCAATGAGCGCGGGGCTCGTCGCCGGGCGCGTTGCGTCCAGCGTGACGCCGAATCCCATGGGAGACGGGGCGTCCCGTATCTGGGCGTTCAGTTCGGATCGGTAGCCGCGGCTCTGCTTATGTCGGACTTCGGCTTTCTTGTGCTCTAAGATTCTGGCCAGGATCATCGTGTTTCCGCCCGGTGCGAGTAGGCGATGAGTTTCGCGAGTTTCTCCGCAGCGGCGCCGGAATCGATCGTGTCGGCTGCGAGGCGAAAGCCGTCCTGAAGCGTTTTGGCCTTCCGGCCAGCTACCAGCGCGGGAGCTGCATTGAGGCAGACGATGTCGCGTTTCGGTCCCCGCTTGCCGTTCAAGACGTCTCGCGCGATGGCGGCGTTCTCTTGCGGGGATCCCCCGGCAAGCTCTCGTGCCGGAACCCGATGGAGGCCGAACTCGGAGGGATCGACGACGTAATTGGACAGCACCCCGCCTTTGGCCTCCGCGATCAGCGTCCGCTCGGTGAGGGTAATCTCGTCCAGTCCGTCCATCCCGTGCACCACGAAGCAATGGTGTGAACCGAGGTGCATCAACACCTTGCCGAGCAAATCCGTGAGCCGGGGCTCATAGACGCCGAGCAGCTGAATCCCGGCTCCCGCGGGGTTGCTGAGCGGGCCGAGAATATTGAGCATCGTCCTGATCCCCATCTCTTGGCGGATCGCGGCGCAGTGCTTCATCGCCCCGTGATAGAGCGGCGCGAAGAGAAAACCGATTCCGACCTCGTTGATGCAGTCGGCAATCCTGTCGGTCGGCAGCTCGATGTTGACTCCCAGCGCGGCGAGGACGTCCGCGCTGCCGCATTTGGACGAAACGGACCGGTTGCCGTGTTTCGCGACCGTCAGGCCGGTTCCCGCGACAACGAAGGCGGCAATGGTGGAGATGTTGAATGTGTAGAGCCCGTCGCCGCCCGTGCCGCAGGTGTCGACGACCAGAGGATCTCCGATCGCGATCCGAGTGGCGCGCTCCCGCATGGCGGTGACCGAGCCCGCGATCTCCTCCACCGTTTCACCCTTGAGCCGCAGTCCCATGAGGTAGGCGGCAATCTGGGCCGGGCTGGCCACGCCGTCCATAATGTCGTTCATCGCCCCTTCCGCCTCTTTTTCGGTCAGGGATGCTCGGTCTGCCAGTTTGGCGATGGCGTGCTTGATCATGAAGAGTGAGCCTCGAGTCTTGCCCTTTTCGAGGAAGCGCGTGCCTCGCGGCGAGCGTATCTGTTCAGACCTTCAACCAATTGCGGAGCAAGTCCTTGCCGGAGGTCGTGAGGATCGATTCCGGGTGAAATTGGACACCCTCGACGCCGAGGGTCTTGTGGCGGAGTCCCATGATCTCGCCCTCAGCCGTGTCCGCCGATATTTCGAAGCAGGAAGGCAGAGATTCGCGCTTAACAATCAGCGAATGGTAGCGAGTCGCCTCGAACGGGTTCGGCAAGTCGCGGAAGATCGTGCGGTGGTCGTGCCGGATCATCGACGTCTTGCCGTGCATCAAACGGTCGGCTCGCACGACTTCCCCCCCGAACGCGACTGCGAGCGATTGATGGCCTAAACAGACCCCGAGGAGCGGCAGCTTGCCAGCAAAGTGTTTGATGGCCTCGACCGAAATGCCCGCCTCCTTTGGCGTGCAGGGCCCCGGCGACACGACGATGCGGGCGGGGCGTAAGTCTTGGATCTGCTCCACGGTAATCTTGTCGTTTCGGTACACCTGGACGTCTTCGCCCAGCTCGCCGAAATATTGAACGAGGTTGTAGGTGAACGAATCGTAGTTGTCGATCATCAGGAGCATAGAAATGCCTTTACATCCGAGCCATGAATCCCGATCATCAAGGTTGCCGTTCTCGCCTGACTGGAATCATGATTTGGGTCATTCCAGCCCTCCCTCGGCCAATTCGATGGCCTTCATCATGGCTCTGGCCTTGTTGCAGGTTTCTTCGTACTCATGCTCCGGGTTCGAGTCGGCCACAATTCCCGCCCCGGCTTGCACGAAGGCCTGATGCTTCTTGATTACCACGGTTCGGATGTTGATGCACATGTCCATGTTTCCGGAAAAGCTGAAATAGCCCACCGCCCCCGCATAAGGACCACGCCTGGTCGGCTCGAGCTCGTCGATGATCTCCATCGCCCGGATCTTGGGAGCCCCCGAGACGGTTCCCGCCGGAAAGCACGCGCGTAGGACGTCATACGAGGTTCGGGACGGGTCGAGCTGTCCCGTCACATTCGAGACGATGTGCATGACGTGGGAATACCGCTCAACGTGCATGAGCGAATCGACCATGACGGTGCCTTGTCTGGCCACGCGGCCGACGTCGTTCCGCCCTAAATCGACGAGCATCACGTGCTCCGCGCGCTCCTTTTCGTCGGCGAGCAGACGACGCTCGAGTTGCTGGTCTTCCTCGGCCGTGTGCCCTCGCCGTCTGGTTCCCGCAATGGGTCTCACCGAAATGACGCCGTCTTCGCAACGGACCAGGGTTTCCGGTGAGGATCCGACCAATTCGACGCCCGCGACCCGCAGATAGTACATGTAGGGCGAAGGATTGACGACGCGAAGTGCCCGGTACAGCTGAAATGGCGGAGACTGCAGGTTGGTTTCCCAGCGTTGGGACAACACCGCCTGGACGACGTCACCGGCCCGAATGTAGTCCTTCGTCCGGTTCACCATCTTCTCGAAGTCGGCCCTGCTCATGTTGGAGGTAAAAGTCATCGGACGTCGTCGGCGATGCGGGCGGACATGGCGAAGCGGCCGGCGCAGCCTGCCGATCATGCGTTCGATTCGTTCCGTCGCCGCCCGATACGCCCGCCTGACGTCACGGTCGTGGGTTGAAGAGACATGGGCATTCGCGACGACCTTGATCTTTTGCGCGACGTTGTCGAAGATCAACAGCGTATCCGTCAGCAAGAAGGCGAAATCCGGGAGGTTCAGGAGCTCTTTCCGACGAGGCGGCAGGTCCTCGAACGTCCTTACCATGTCGTAACTCAGATACCCGACGGCTCCTCCGACGAAACGCGGGAGATCCGGCACGGTCACCGGTCGGTAGCCCTGCATGAATTCCCGAAGTCGCTCCAGCGGATTGCCGCGGCTGGCGATGCGTTTCTTCTTTTTTCCCCGGAGATGAACCAGGTCGCCTCGGTCCTCGTAGATGATTTCCGAGGAGCCGCTGCCGAGAAAGGAATAGCGCGCCCATTTTTCCCCGCCTTCGATGCTTTCCAGCAAATAGGCGGTCGGGCCGTGATCGATTTTGGCGAAGGCGGACACCGGGGTTTCGAAGTCGGCGAGGATTTCCCGGTAGAGCGGGATCAGGTTCCCCTCGAGCGCATACCGCCGAAACTCGTCAAGGCTGAGCGAATACGCAGGCGGCACAACGCGGCTCCTACTCCTGGCTGATGATCAACTTCTGCCCGACTTCGATGATATCGTCCGGAAGCTTGTTCCACTTGCGGAGCGTCTCTACCCGGACACCGTATTTCCGGCTGATGCGATACAATGTTTCTCCGGGCTTGACGACATGGATGTTCTGTCCTCCCCGGCTCGGAATCGTGAGCGATTCGGATTGGATCGGGGGCGCGCTCGCGTCCTCCGCCGCACCGTTCGGAGCGGACCCGGCCGCGAGATCCGTGGCGCTGGGGATAGGTTCCGGAGGCGTCGGTTTGGGCGGCGGTGGCGCGGCAGCCCGCTTCATGTCCGATCGGGCTTTTCTGTCGAGGAGCGCGGCTTCTTTGATCGCTTCCGCTTCCTCCTGCACCCGACTCATCTGCTCCCGCACCGCCTGGACCTGTGCCGTCAATTCCCGGTTCCGAGCTTCATACTCCGCGAGTTCCTTTTTGGAGCGCTTCACTTCGTTGTCCAGCTCCGCGGTGCGCTTTTCTTCCTGAGCCAGCAGTCGCTGAAAATTGAGGCTGCGCGCTTTTTCTGCCTCATACTTCTCGTTCAACACGCAGGCATTCAACAGGAGGCTCGTACATATTAGAGCCGGCACGGTGAACGAGGAACGCAACATCGATCTCTTCACCCTTATCTCCTCCTTCATGGATTCCTCCTCCCGATACCCTACAGCCCCCGATCCAGAAAGGGTGCTTCGGGCTCCCAATTATCGACCATTGAGCTTAACGGGGTCTCATACCATAGTGGCTAACGCGGCGAAAGTCAAAGGGTTATGGGCGCCGGCTGTTTGACCGCCCCGATACCGCTATGCTACGGTCCGATCGATCCGCTGACGAAGTCATGTCTTTCGCCATGTGTCTCGGGACCGCCTTCAACCCTTCAAAGCCGACTCCCCATGACGTCTGCTGATATTCAGGCCAGACTCGCCAAGCTGCGCGACGAAATACGCCGGCATGATTACCTCTACTACGTCAAAAACAAGCCGGAAATTGCCGACAGCGAATATGATGCCCTGTTCCGGGAGCTGACCGAAATCGAGCGGCGCCATCCCGAACTTGTGACGCCGGACTCCCCCACGCAACGGGTGGGTGCGGCGCCGCGAAGCGAGTTGGCCAAGGTTAGGCACGAGCAGCCCATGCTCAGCCTGGATTCGATCGTGAACCGGGAAGAGGTGCTGGCTTTCGACCAACGGATGAAGCGGGAGCTGGGCGTGCAGTCGGTCGTCTATACGGTCGAGCCGAAGTACGACGGCTTGTCGGTGGAGCTGGTGTACGAGAAAGGGGGCTTCGCGAGAGGCGCGACGCGGGGAGACGGGACCATCGGGGAAGACGTAACCGCCAATCTTCGTACAATCCGCTCCCTCCCGCTCCAACTCGTGTCCCGGTCGCGCTTCCCGGATCATCTCGTCGTCCGGGGCGAGGTCTATATGCGGCTGGAGGACTTCCAGAGCTTGAACCGCCGCATGACCGAACGGGGCGAGGATGCCTTTGCCAATCCGCGCAATGCCGCGGCCGGTTCGCTTCGTCAATTGGACTCCGCCGTGACGGCGTCCCGGCCGTTGGTCGTGACCTGCTACGAGGTCATGGCTCTGTCTGCTTCCGTCCTCCCGACTCACACGGATGAATTGGATGCGCTCGCTGACTGGGGACTCCCCGTCCCGACTCTCCGCCGTCGCTGCGAGTCGATCGATGAGGTCATCGCCTATCATCGAGAAACGGAAGCGATGCGCGATCAATTGGACTACGAGATTGACGGGGTCGTGGTAAAGGTCGATCGCCGGGATTGGCAGGATCGGCTCGGCTACAAGTCGAGAAGTCCGCGATGGGCGATCGCCTTCAAGTTCGCTCCCCGCAAGGAAATCACCGTCGTCGAAGCGATCGCCGTGTCGGTCGGCCGAACCGGCATATTGACGCCGTTGGCCTTGCTCCGGCCCGTCGAAGTCGGCGGAGTCACGATCAGCCGCGCCACCTTGCACAATGCCGATGAAGTGGCGAGGAAAGACATCCGCGTCGGCGACACGGTGAAGGTGGAGCGGGCGGGAGACGTGATCCCCGCGGTGGCGGAACGAGTGCCGGTGCCTGGAGAACGGCGAGCCGATCCGTTTCACATGCCGGACCATTGCCCGGTGTGTCACTCGGCGGTCGCCCGGGAGGGGGCCTACTATTACTGCACCGGCCAGGCCGTCTGCGATGCGCAGATCAAAGGGGCCATCGAACATTTCGCGTCAAAGAGCGCCTTGGATATCGACGGTTTGGGCAAGAAGACCGTGGCGCAGTTGGTGGATCATGGGCTCATCCATTCGCTCGCGGACCTGTACAACCTGACCAAGGACCAATTGCTTTCCCTGGACGGATTCGCCGACCGTTCGGCGACTCTCCTGCTCGAAGCCATTGCAAGGAGCAAAACAGTCAGCCTGGATCGTTTTTTGATGGGCCTCGGCATCCGGCAGGTCGGGCAGCATATCGCTAAAGTGCTGGCCAGGGAGTTCGGAACGCTTGAGGCGATCATGGCGGCCGATCGTGCCAGATTTGAACGCGTTCCCGAGATCGGCCCCGAGATCTCAGCCAGTCTGGTGTCATATTTCTCCGAGCCGCAGAATCGATCGGTCATCCGGCGCTTGCTGGACGCGGGCTTTCAGATCACGAACGCCCCTGCCAGGCAGAGTCAAGACGCCAAGCTGGTAGCCAAGACCTTCGTCTTCACCGGGGCGCTTGCCGCATTTACCAGAGAGGAAGCAAAGAGACTTGTCGAGGCGCATGGGGCCCAGGTGGCCTCGAGCGTCAGCAAGAAGACCTCCTACGTGGTGGCGGGTCAGGATCCCGGATCCAAGTTGGCGCAGGCTCAGAAACTGGGGGTTCCGGTGTTGAGCGAGGAGGCGTTTGCCGAGCTACTGAAAGCCCAGGGCGAAGACTAGCCGACCAGATTGAGATTCGGTGTTTCGACGGAGACGGGCGACTTCTCTTCCTTGAAAATTTGCACACTGCGGATCGAGCGGGGCTCGGCTTCATGGATCAGGATCCGGCAGTTCCCGATGCGCAACTCTTCGCCGACCTTCGGGATCCGCCCCAGTTCCTGCTGAATGAGTCCGCCGATTGTCACCGCTTCGTCTCCGAGATCCACCTTCAAGAAATCGTTCACTTTCCTGACTTCCGTCCTGCCGTGCACCAGGATGTGGTTCTTGCCGATCCGCTTGATCAATTCTTCCGTGATGTCCGTTTCGTCCATGATCTCCCCGACCACCTCCTCGAGGAGGTCTTCCAGCGTGACGATCCCCATGACCCCGCCGAACTCGTTGACCACCACGGCCATGTGCCGTTTCTCCTGCTGGAACTGCTTCATCAAATCGTCGGCGGTTTTTCCGGCCGGGACAAACAGCGGAGGGTAGGCAATATCTTTGAGTTTGGCGTCCGTGCGGCCTTTTGACAGCTCGGTCAACGCGCGTGATTTATACAAAATGCCGGTGATGTTATCCAGCGTGCCGTCGTAGATCGGGATGCGGCTGTACTTCGAAGTGTAGAGCAATTCCTGAGCCTCTTTGAGGCGGAGGTTTCCGTCGAGCGAAAAGACGTAGAGGCGCGGCGTCATGGCATCCTCTGCCGTAATGTCCTTCAATTGAAAGACATTCTTGATCATCTTCACTTTTTCGACCTCGATCGAACCCGCCTTACCGCCCTCCTCCAGCATAATCTTCAACTCTTCTTCCGTGACCAGCGGAAGCGCCAACCCTTTGCCGCCGGTGAGCTTGTGAATGAAGGGCACCATGACGGCCAGGAGCGGCTTGAGGACGAGTTGGACGCCGTAAATGGGATAGGCCATGTTCAAGGTGACCGGTACGGCGAACTTCGCCGCCAGGGTTTTGGGAATCACATCGACAGATACGAGGAGCACAAAGGTCAATAATCCGACGACGACCGCGATCGTATCGCTGAAGAAGGTGCGCTCCCCCCCGTAGACGTTGAGCGTCATGAACGTGGCGTACATGGGAATCGCCGTCCCGACCAGCCGGTCGCCGATCAGAATCGTTGAAAGCAGACGTTGGGGATCGCTCCGGAGGCGGAGGGCCATTCTCGCCCTGGCGCTATGATTGGCCGCCAATGCCCTGAGCTTCGTCTCATTGACGGCAAAGAAGCCGATTTCAGCCGTTGAAATAACAGCCGAAAGAATAATGAGACCCAGTAGGATCGCAATATCCATGAAGGTCAAAAATTAGGGACGCACAGCCGGGCCGCTCACCAGAGGACATCGTCCGAGGGAGGGCCGCTTCCCGCTCGGGGAAGCTACCGAGCTGTAATGGGCAGTGGGGGGATCCAGGCTAATCTGATAGGGGCCTATTGGTCCGGGACTATTCATTGGTAAGTAGATGTATCATAGGCGGCATTGAGGGGCAAGCGTATTGAAAAAACTGTTCAGAAAATCAAATGCTTGTATTTCACATGCTTCGTTCCACTGCCAGAACGCTAACTATCGTCCCGAAATACAAACGGTTGAACGGAGAGGAGGGATTCGAGCCGGATTGCCGCCGCCTCAGCCTGGGCTTCGCTGCGGAACTCCCCGACCTGTACGCGATACCGTCGTCCTTCAGGTAAGTCCACTGTCTGAATACGCCCGAGCCCGTAAAACTTTTTTGCGCGGTCGAGTAGGCTCATGGCATTTTGAGGGTCTGAGAAAGCCCCTACTTGGACCCTGAGAGCCCCCATGTCCGTCGTCCGCCCTTGAAATCCGACAACGCGAATCTCCACTTGATCGGTTCCGTTCCCGATCATTCCCAGAGCTTGGGCGCCGCTCAGCGAAAGATCCAGAATACGGTTTTTGGCGAAAGGTCCGCGGTCGTTGATGCGCACCGTGATGTGTCGACCGGAGGTCAACGATCGAACAATGGCGATGGAACCCAGCGGAAGGGTCCGGTGCGCAGCCGTCAATCGATGCATGTCATAACGCTCGCCGTTCGCCGTCTTGTTTCCGTGAAAACCCGGACCGTACCAGGACGCGACGCCGCGCTCGACATAACCGATCGGATACCCGGGAAAGTACACCGGTTTGGGAGCCGGGCTCGTACAGCCGGTGGTGAGAGAGAGGAGAAGGGCCGAACAGAAGATACCGACCGCGAAGGACGAACCCCGTCCCGAACCGGTCGACATTCCTAAAACTCGTCGAGTGATTGATCCCTCAACACCGAGAGGGCCTTTTCGGTGTTCGATACCGTCAGGACGACGATCGCCCGCTTGCCTTCGCGGGAAGGCGTGCAGTAGCCGCACTTGATATTGATCCTGGCCTGGGTCAGGAGATCCGCGACTTCGTTCAGTGCGCCGGGCTTGTTCTCGAGGCTGAGCACCAGGGCCGTCTCTTCGGAAAATTTGATCTTGGCCGCCTTCAGCGCCTGACGGGCTCCCTCCAAATCGGCGACCAGAAGACGCAGCTTCCCCGTTCCCGTCACTTCGGGAGCGGAGAAGGCTTTGATGTTCACCCCCGCCGAACCGAGGACCGACGCGACTTGAGCCATGACTCCCGGCCTGCTCTGTCCGCTGATGACCAACTGTGTCGTCGTGGGCATAACTTCACTCCCTCTCGCTACAGCACGTGACAAACGTCGTTGAGAAAGGTGTATTCGTAGACACAGCTAAACACGACGGAGGCGTCTTGCGCAAGTTTCTGGGCCGGTTCCTTCAAGCCACGGGGCACGAGCAGGTAGAACGGGATGCCACGCGCCACCGCCTTTCTCCAGCGGGCCACGGTTTGAGGGTCTGCCAACGACTCCGCCGTTTCCACCTCCGCCATCCATTCCATGCAATGGCCACCCGAGGACACGAACCAGCCGATGATATCCACGCATTGTTGGTTCGGATCGGCCCAAGGGTTGTGTTCAAGGCCCGTCTGTATCGTGACCTTACAGTGAAACACCTTGGCCCAGCGTTGCGCGATCAAACTCACCACCTGATCGTGGACTGTTTCCAGGCCCCGCTCTTTCAATGTCATGCTCATCGTCGCACCTCGCTGCTCAGGTGTTTCTTTTTTTGAACAGAAAGAAAATCAACGCCTTCCGAGGTACCATTCGGCTTAGGCAACGGAACCGAATAGATGATTCCGCCAGAGCCGAACTCATCGCATCAGAGAAGACCGTCTTACCTCCCCGCTATGCGACTGTTACGAGCATCCGCTCGTCGCTCCGCACGTTTCGCATTTTAGACAGGTGCCGTTGCGCACCATTGTGAACTGCTTGCATTCGGTGCAGGGATCGCCCTCGTACCCTTTCTGACGGGCAATCTGCACGGCCGTCATGGTCAACGTTTCCCGCTTCAACTCCACCTTGTGCGTCACGCTGCCGTGTCCGTTGCCCTGGCCGTTTCCTCCATGCCTCGGCGTAATGCCGCGACGCGAAGGAAACAGTTCGGTGCTGATGGAAGAGGAGGCGAGCGTCTCGGGATCGGCTTCTTCGTCGGAGCACTCGGGATCCTGCTCGTCTTTCTTCACCGAGTCCATACGCAGATCGTCTTCCTTCACTTGCGCGAGGTCGTACCGGTCCAGATACGTGACGGCCAACTCGCGGAAGATGTAGTCGATGATGGACGTGGACATCTTGATGCGGTCGTTCAGCTTCACGGGACCATTCGGCTCGAACCGCGTAAAGACGAATGCTTCCACGAATTCCTCGAGCGGCACGCCGTGCTGCAACCCGAGCGAGATGGCGATGGCAAAACAATTCATCAAGCTGCGGAAGGCGGCGCCTTCCTTGTGCATGTCGAGGAAAATCTCCCCTACCGTCCCGTCTTCGTATTCACCCGTTCTGAGGTACAGCTTGTGCCCGCCGATCACCGCTTTCTGCGTATAGCCGTTTCGCCGTGCCGGGAGCGGACGACGTTTGGCGAGATAACGGACCAGCACTCGCTCCGTAATCTTTTCGGCGATCGCCATGACCTCCGTCGGCGCCTCGGCCGCCTTGCCCGTGTCGGTCGAAGCAGACAGTGGCTGGCTCAGCTTGGATCCGTCCCGGTACAGGGCGACCGCTTTCACCATGCTCTTCCACGCGAAGAGGTAGGCGGATTTCACGTCCTCCACCGTGGCATCCGCCGGCATGTTGATCGTCTTGCTGATCGCGCCGCTGATGAATGGCTGTGCCGCGGCCATCATTCGAATATGGGCATCGACCGCGATGTACCGCTGCCCGATGCGGCCGCAGCGGTTGGCGCAATCGAATACCGGGAGGTGTTCGGCTTTCAGGTGCGGGGCGCCTTCGACGGTCATCGTGCCGCAGCAATAATCGTTTGCGGCGGCGATCTCTTCCTGGGTGAAACCCATGGCCTTCAACATGTTGAAGTTGGCCTCGGTCAGCTGCACGTCGGTTAAGCCGAGCTTCTCGCGACAGAATTCCTCGCCCAGCACGTACTTGTTGAAGGCAAACTGAATCTCGAACGCTTGGGCCAATCCGCTCTCTAGTCGTGCCAAGGCCGCATCGTCGAACCCTTTCTGCTTCAGGGTCTCGTGATTGATGAACGGCGCGCCTCGCAATGTCTGCCGTCCGACGCAGTAACTGACGATGTCCTTGATCTGGTTCTCGCTGTAGCCCAGTGTCGCGAGCGCCGGGGGAAGACTTTGGTTGATGATCTTGAAATAGCCCCCGCCCGCCAGCTTCTTGAATTTGACGAGCGCAAAGTCCGGCTCGATGCCGGTTGTGTCGCAATCCATGACAAGCCCAATGGTGCCGGTCGGGGCGATGACCGTGACCTGTGCATTGCGGAACCCATAGGCGGTTCCCAATTCCAGCGCGCGGTCCCAGGCGCGCCGCGCGGCGATGAGCAGATCGGGGGGGCAGTGCTCCGCCTGAATTCCCATGGGCTTGATCGTCAGTTCCTCGTATTCCTCCGCCGGGGCGTTATATGCCGCGCGCCGGTGATTTCGAATGACACGGAGCATCGCGTCCCGGTTCTTGGCATAACCGGGAAACGGCCATAACTCCGCCGCCATTTCGGCCGACGCACTGTAAGCCTCACCGGTCATGATGGCCGTCAGGGCTCCGCAGATTGCCATCGCCTTCGGGGAATCGTAGGGAATACCCTGCCGCATCAGTACGGTGCCGAGGTTTGCATAGCCGAGCCCGAGCGTTCTGAACTGATAGCTTCTTTCCGCGATCGCTCGGCTTGGGAACGACGCCATCAAGACGCTGATTTCCAGTACGATCGTCCAGATGCGCACCGCGTGACGGAAATGCTCCAACTCGAACTGACCGTCGGCTGTAAAGAACTGCGCCAAGTTGAGAGATGCCAGATTGCAGGCCGTGTCATCCAGGAACATGTATTCCGAGCAGGGATTCGACGCGTTGATGCGGCCGTCTTCGGGACAGGTATGCCACTCATTGATCGTCGTATCGTACTGCGTGCCGGGATCGGCGCAGATCCAAGCCGCCCAGGCAATGCGATCCCAAAGATCGCGGGCCTTGACCGTCTTGGCCACCTTGCCGTCGATTCGGCGCTTCAATTGCCAGTCGCTGTCGACTTCCAGTGCTGTAAAGAATTCATTGGGAATCCTGACGCTGTTGTTCGAGTTCTGTCCGGAGACGGTCTGATAGGCCTTGCCGTCCCAATTGGTGTCATACTCGTGGAAGACGAAATGGGTGAATCCCTGCTGCGCGTATGAGAACATGCGCTGGATGTAGGCTTCCGGCACTCCGTCGCGTCGAGCGGCCAGGAGCGCCTCTCTCAGGATCGAGTTTCGTTTTGAATCCGTCTCCACTTTCCGGGTGCCGGTGCTGTCGACGACGTGACAGGCCTTCAGGACGGCATTGAGTCGCTGCGCACAGATCTTGGAGCCGGTCACCATCGCAGCGACCTTCTGTTCTTCGATCACCTTCCAGTCGATGAATTCCTCGATGTCCGGATGATCAAGGTCCAAGCACACCATCTTGGCGGCTCGTCTGGTGGTACCGCCGGACTTGATCGCGCCGGCAGCCCGGTCGCCGATACGAAGAAAGGACATCAGTCCCGAGGATCGTCCGCCGCCGGATAACGGTTCTCCGTCACCGCGCAGCTTGGAGAAGTTTGTCCCCGTGCCGGAGCCGTACTTGAACAGGCGTGCCTCTCGCACCCAAAGATCCATGATCCCGTTCTCGTTGACGAGATCGTCTTCGATGGACTGGATGAAGCAGGCATGCGGCTGCGGATGCTCAAAAGCGTTGGTGGCTTTCACGACTTCACGGGACGTGGGATCGACGTAGTAGTGCCCCTGAGCCGGTCCTGAGAGCCCATAGGCGTAATGCAGTCCTGTATTGAACCATTGCGGACTGTTCGGCGCTGCCATCTGATGGGCCAGCATGTAGCAGAGTTCATCATGGAACGCCGCGCTGTCATCCAGCGTCTTGAAATAACCGTATGTTTTGCCCCAATGCGTCCAGCAGCCGGCCAGGCGCTCGAAAACTTGGCGAGCATCCCTCTCCCCTCCGAGCACCGGTTTTCCGTCCTGACCTACCATCGGATTACCGTTCTCATCGCGCTGTGGGACGCCCGCTTTGCGAAAATACTTTTGTGCAAGGATGTCGACTGCCAACTGCGACCAGGACGCCGGAACATCGATGTCATCCAGCTTGAACACCGTGGATCCGTCGGGGTTACGGATCTCCGACGATCGTTTCACGAACTGTAAGCCTTCATAGGGACTTTGTCCGGAACGTGTGAATCGTCGTTCTATTCTCACGATGTCTCCTCCCTGGTTGTGGGCCGGGCTGCTATAAGATGGTCAAATTCAACGAGCGAGAGGCGCCGAACGAGCCGCCGGACGAGTATGAGGTCGCTGCGTACCGGCAGCGGACAACTACATATAGCCATCGGGAGGAATTGTCAACACCAAATATTGTGGTTTGTCTGGGGATAGAGAGGAAAAACTGTGAATACTGGGTAACTCTTGCCTGGAGCGCTGCTCCCCCGAAACTGAGCGAGGTTATCCACAGAGAAACTGGATTCAAAAGGGGGCCGGATTGAGAAAAGAGAGGGCCGTTCAGGAAATGTACAAAAATTTTTAGAACGCGAGCCGGCCGAGACGAACGACCGCATCGTCCATGCCCTGAACGGGAATGAAATGACCGCCGATGCCCACCACTTTGACATGGACGTCCAGCGCAGTGGTTTCGAAGATGCTGAATAATCCCCAATTGTGGCGGGCTGTGTGCGGGCGCACGAGGCTGGCGACAATTTCTCGGCTGTGGGACCGAAACACCGCCCGCAGCATGTCACGTTCCCGGCTGGGCTCCCTCGTCTGGTGTCGGTCCAGCGCTCGTCCGAACTCCGCCTCGACGAAGGCCAGGTACATCTCCATTGACGGGTTGCTGGCGGCCAACAGCACGCTCGAGCCCAGAACGGTGACGAGGAGGAGCAGTTGCCAGATTTTGAGCCCACCCGTTTGGGACCACGGCGGGGAGAATCGGTTGTTCACGGTGAAGGATCGCCGCCCTTTGACAAATGGTGCCGTGGTAATTAGCCTACGCCGCAGGGTCGAAGCATTGGCACTCGTTGAAGAGGAGGTCGTATGTTCGTGTGGAGCAAGCGTCTGGTCGGGGTGCTGTTGGGATTGTTCATCTTGATGTTGGCGGTCTTTCTCTTTCACAGTGCTCCCGATCAGGCAAGCGGCCTGAAGATCCACACGACGCGATGGATGGCGCTCAACTATATCGGATTGCTGATCTGGGTGTTCGTCTGGATGATCGATCAAGCCCGCATGCGCGGAAAGAACGTCTGGATCTGGCTCGTGCCCTTTTTTCTCGCTCCACTGCCGACGCTCATGCTGTTTGTCCTATTCCTGCAGCGCCGCATCGCTCCACTCTAGACAGGCTGCGAATGCATGACTTCAGGTCACCGTCGCTTCGGACGTCAGGTTGTCGCCGATGTCGTCATGGAGCCGGCCGCGGAGATGCCAGACAAGCCAGATACCGGGCAGCGCGATAAGGAATGTGAAGAAAAAGAATTGTCCCCAACCCACTGTTGCCACGACTTCTGCGGACGGGCGCCCCGAGAACACTCGTCCGACTGCCTCGAGTGAAGACAGTAAGGCGAATTGGGTTGCCGTGTAGCGGTGGTCGCAGAGCGACATGATCAACGCCACGAATGCGGCGGTCCCCATGCCGCCCGTGACGTTTTCCACGATCACCGAAGCGGCAAGCGCGCCATAGTCCTTTCCCACCCAAGCGAGTCCCGTAAAACACAGGTTGGAGGCAGCCTGGAGCAGACCGAAAAGCAAGAGCGACCGTACCAGGCCGAGGCGGGCCATCAGAATGCCGCCCGTCAGCGCCCCAGCCAACGTGGCGAAGATTCCCAAACCTTTCACATACCCGACATCGCTGCTGGTGAATCCGAGCCCGCCGATGAAGAACACCGTTTGCAGCGAAGCTGCCGCGGCGTCGCCCAACTTGTACAGCAAAATGAGCAGGATCACGCCCAGGATGTCCGGTCGCGAAAACAGTTCCAGTACCGGATTTTTGACGGCCTCCGCCAATGTCGCCGGGACCCGTCCATTCATGCTGGGTTCCGGAGCGGACAAAATCGTCACGGTGCCCAGTGCCATCAGCGCGGCCAGCGAGAGATAGGTAAGCTGCCACCCGATGTGGTCTGCGAGGACAAGGGCGCCGGAACTCGCCACCAGCAACGCAAAGCGATATCCGTTGACCCAGACGGCAGCGCCGAATCCGCGTTCAGCGGGCAACAATAGATCGGTCCGATAGGCGTCGAAGACGATGTCCAGGGATGCCGACAGAAATGCGACGACCAATGCGATCGTGCCGAGCCATTCCGGATGGTTTGCGGGGCCGGCTAACCCCATTATCGCTAGCCCGCTTGCGACGCCGATTTGCGTCAGCAGCATCCAACCACGCCTGCGGCCCAGCCAGGGAGGCACGATCCGGTCCAACAGAGGCGCCCACAGGAATTTCAACGTGTAGGGAAGGCCGACGAGAGTGAACAAGCC
>DASTSI010000170.1:0-14551 GCA_035760745.1 Nitrospira sp.
ATGCAGGATCGGATGAACGATCTCAAGGATCGCGAAGATTTTCGTCCCGTCGCACCGGTCGTGCTCGAAGAGCGCGCGGCAGACTGGTTCGAAGGCGCCCGGGTCTCGTCGTTCATGCTGTTCGTGTTCGACGTGCTCCCGCATCAAGCACATCGCATTCCTGCCGTGCGGCACGTGGACGGCACGGCGAGAGTCCAGACCATCCGCCGGGGGCAGCACCCGCTCTATTACGATCTTCTGCGCGCATTTGAACGACGAACCGGCGTGCCGATCCTCGTCAATACCTCGTTCAACACGAGGAGCGAGCCGATCGTGTGCAGTCCTCGGGACGCGATCGAGGCGTTCTGCACGTCGCCCTTGGACGCATTGGTGATCGGGTCCTTTCTCCTCGAAAAAGGAGCGTGATCAGGATGGGCGGTGCGGTCCTGTGCTCGGTCGTCATTCCGACCTACCGGCGGTCGGCGCTGTTGCGCGAATGCCTCGCGGCCCTGTGTAGACAGACTCTCGGGACCAGCCGCTATGAAATCATCGTCGTGGACGACGGCCTCGAGTTGGCCACCAAACGCGAAGTCGAGGCGTGGCAGAGGAGCCCCTCGTCCCCTCCCCTCTTCTATTTGACGAGCCCCGGGCCGCGGCGTGGCCCGGCGGCGGCGCGGAACATCGGCTGGAAAGCGGCCACGGGCAGCATCATCGCCTTTACCGACGACGATTGCCGTCCGCGCCCCGACTGGCTGGCCGCCGGCACGTCCCTGTTTTCCGACCCGGAGATCTCCGGCGCCTGGGGCCGCATCGTCGTCCCGCTGCCGGAAGATCCGACGGATTACGAGCGGAACACGGCCGGGCTCGAAGAGGCTCCTTGCGCGACAGCCAATTGCTTCTACCGGAGATCGGCCTTGATCGCGGTCGGAGGCTTCGACGAGCGCTTCACCGCCGCCTGGCGCGAAGACAGCGACCTTCAATTCTCCTTCCTCGAGAAGGGCTATCGGCTCACGCCGGTCTCCGAGGCGGTCGTCGAACATCCGGTCCGTCCGGCATCCTGGGGTGTGAGCATTCGCCAGCAGCGAAACAATCTGTTCAATGCGCTGCTCTTCAAGAAGCACCCGATCCTGTACCGGCGGTTCATTCAAGCTTCGCCTCCATGGGATTACTACATCAACGTCGCCGCTCTCCTCGGCACCGCCGCCGGCTCCGCGGTGGAATGGTCCTTATTGTCCGCGACGGCCTTCCTCGTCTGGATCCTCGGCGTCGGCCGCTTCTGTTCGCGTCGTCTCCGCCATACCTCCCGCCGCCGCGCTCACATCGCCGAGATGCTGCTGACCTCGGCGCTGATTCCCCCGGTCGCCGTCTACTGGCGACTCAAGGGAGCCGTCAAATACCGTGTGGCCTTCCTCTGACGATCCGGCACGGCCGCCTCGTGCCCGCCGCCTGCACGTGGGATGCGGACCCTGTGCCTCGCCGGGGTGGATCAATCTCGATCGGGTTCGGCATCCCGGCGTACAGGTGGCGTGCGACCTTGCGGCCGGCGTGCCTCTTCGCAGCGAGAGCTGCGACTGCGCGGTCGCGATCCATGTGTTGCAAGACCTGCCGTATGCCGAGGTCGTTCCCGTGCTGGCAGAGTTGCGACGCGTGCTGAAACCGGGCGGCGTGCTCCGTCTCGGGCTTCCGGATCTCGACAAGGCCATCGCCGCCTACTGCCGCAACGATCACGCCTATTTTTATGTGCCGGATTCCGACGCGCTCGACATCGGCGCCAAGCTCGTCACCCAGGCGACCTGGTACGGCTCCGTTCGCACCCCGATGACCTATGGATTTGCGCGGGAATGCCTGGAGCGGGCGGGGTTCACGTCGGTCCAACGCTGCACCTTCGGAACGACGCGTTGGCATGATCGGGACATCGTGCAGCTCGACAACCGCGAACGGGAGAGTCTCTTCCTGGAAGCGAGGCGATGAACCACGCGAAAGATCGCACCGTCATGCTGCCCGGCACCCTCCGGGACCTGCTCGTCCTCTCTCCTCATTGCGACGACGCCGTCTTTGCCTGCGGTCGCCTGCTCGAATCCCACCCCGGCGCGGTGGTGGCCACGATATTCGCCGGATCGCCGGGCGTCGGGAACCCGAGAACCGAATGGGATTGCGCCGCCGGATTCGGTCCGCAGGACGATGTCATGGCGGTCCGGCGCGCCGAGGACCGCGCAGCACTGAGGCTGCTCGGTGCCCGGCCGCTGTGGCTGGGATTCCTCGACGATCAATACCGGCCCAGGCACAGGCTCGAAGAAGTCCGGCAGGCGGTCGCCTGCTTGGTGCGGGACCTCCAGCCGTCGGCGGTGTTTCTCCCTCTCGGACTCTTCCACGCCGACCACCGAGCGGTCCATGAAGCAGCACGGCAGAGCAGCGCCATGTATCCGAAGCCCGGTTGGTTCGTGTATGAGGATGCGCTCTACCGCCGTATTCCGGGTTTGGTCGAGGAGAGACTGCGGGAGGTGGATCGAGCGGGTTGGTTCCTGAGCCCTACTTCGTTCCCGACGTGCCATCGATCGGAACGAAAAATGCAGGCCGTCCGCTGCTATCAATCTCAGCTTCGGGCCCTCGGGACGAAAGGCCGCCCTGGTTACGTCGATGCGTTGAGCCCCGAGCGATATTGGCGGTTGCTGAGGAAGGAAGGAGCGACCACGCCATGAGGGAAGGGCCCGACACGAGCCAGCCAACGACCGCCTTCGATCCCCGGGTCACGGTCGTCGTGCTCACCTACAACCGTGCCAGGGAAATCGAGCGAACGCTCCGCAGGCTGTCGTCGCTCCCCGAACGTCCCGCGCTCATCGTCGTGGACAACGGCTCGCAGGACGGAACCGCGGAAGCCGTCGCACGGACCTGTCCGGAAGCCGACCTCATCCGCTTCAGCCACAACATCGGGGCGGCTGCGCGCAATGCCGGCATTCTTCTGGCGCGAACGCCGTATGTCGCCTTGAGCGACGACGACACGTGGTGGGAAGAGGGCTCGTTGAAGCACGCCGCCGATTTACTGGACGCCTATCCCCGAGTGGCGGTGCTGACTGCCAGGGTCCTGGTGGGACCGGAAGAGCGGGAAGACCCAACGTGCCTCGAAATGGCTCACAGCCCCCTGCATCCCGACATGCATCTCCCCGGCTCGCCGATTCTCGGTTTTCTCGCGGGCGCCTCAGTGGTCCGGCGATCGGCCCTGCTGGATGTCGGAGGGTTCGAACCCCGCCTCTTCATCGGGGGAGAAGAATCGCTGGTCGCCATGGACTTGGCCGCCGCGGGCTGGCAAATGGTCTATGTGCACGATTTGATCGTTCACCACTACCCGTCGAGCGCCCGGGATCACAGCCGCCGTCGTCGCCTGCTGCTGCGGAATGCGATTTGGATCGCATGGCTGAGACGGCCGTTTTCCAGCGCGGTGAAGCAGACCTTGCGCCTGGTGAACACCCATGCGTCTGAGAGTCCCGAGCCGACCAGGGCCTCCATGCTGCGGGAAGCGCTGGCCGGCCTCCCGTGGATCATTCGCAGGCGCCGGGTCGTCCCTCAGACGGTCGAAGCCAAGATTCGACGATTGGAAGCGGCATAGCGCTCCTGCCCCCGACGCCGGCGACCATCAATGCTGTCGATCATGGACAGGTTGTCCCTAACGGGCCAAGTTGGGAGCCGCGAGCGGGAGCCCACGCGCCGGGTCTTTTCCCGATACCGATCGGAAAGCCCGGTCTTCCTCCGTCCCCAAACCGAGATTCTTCACCGCCGGCTCCGAAGCAAGACGAGACGGCATCGGTCCGCTCTTTGCACTCCGTGCAGTCAACGAAACATGGGAGGAATGGGTATGCATCAGGATGGCAAACAATTGACGGACCAGTACAAGCAATGCATTGCTGCCTGCCACACTTGTGCGGACATCTGCAATACCTGTTCGGACGATATGATCGGCATGCCGAACCATCGCGAGCAGGGTCGCGGCGACCAGGACTTAATGGCCCGCTGCATTCGTCTGTGCCGGGACTGTGCGGACATTTGCTCGATGGCGGCGAACTGGATGAGCCGATTGTCTCCGATGGCGGAGTCCCTCTGTCGGGTCTGCGCAGAGATCTGCGACGCTTGCGCCGAGGCATGCGAACAGCATGCACCGTACCATGCCCTCTGCGGGCCCTGTGCGGAGGAATGTCGTCGGTGCGCTCGGGCGTGCCGCGAGATGGCCGGCGCCCACGCGGTGTAGCGGGGCGCTGCGGTCATGCGCTTGTGGACATTGCGACATCCTGCGGTCTCCGACCCCGAAGTGGAACAACGGATCCGCGAGAAACTGCGCATGTTGGTTCGGTATCCGGATGCGATCCGCGTGTCCGTCGATGGAGGCACGGTCACGTTGGAGGGCCCGGTCCTCAGCGATGAAGTCGAATACCTGCTCCGGCTGCTTCGCCGGATTACGGGCGTCAGGACGATCGTCAACCGCCTGGCCGTTCACGACGACGCCGAGCGCGCCCCGGAACTGAAGCCGCTCCTTCGGTGGGCGCCGTCGACGAGGCAGGCGGGGCCGGGAGCCGCCTTGGCACCTCCACAATGCATGACCGCGGTAGGACTCATGAGTGTGAAGGGACTGACTCACACAGAGCGGATGCGCCTCCTCGAATTGCGCAAAAAAGCGCAGCGCATCACGGAGGAGCTCACACGCGGGCGACGTCCGCGGGACACGGACATCCAGGAATATGGAAGAAAGGAGTACCCCATGGCACTCGTGCGAGACGTCATGACCCCGCAAGTCGAAGTCATTTCGCCCGATGCGACGGCGGAGGAAGCGGCTGACCGCATGAAACAGCTCAATATCGGCGTGATCCCTGTCTGCGACGAACAAGGGCTGATCGGGATGGTGACCGACCGCGACCTCGTCGTCCGCGTCATGGGAAGCCGCCGGGATCCGAAGGGCGTGCTCGTCGGAGAGGTGATGACTCCGGACCTTGTGTATGGCTTCGACGATCAGGACGTCCAGGAAGCCGCCATGCTGATGGCCGACAAACAGATCCGACGGCTTCCCGTGCTCAACCGCGAGCGTCACCTCGTCGGCATTCTGTCGCTCGGAGATATCGCCGTCCACGGCCAGGACCAACACCTTAGCGGAGAAGTCCTCGAGGACGTATCGCAACCCAGTCAGCCGAATCGGTGACATCCACCAGCGAGCTGCGTATCGTCCATCACACACCAGACACACTATTCCATCATCCGAGAAAGGAGACCAAGCTATGGCAGAGGTGCCGACCAAGAAAGCGGACAAGGAGAGCAGCCAGGAGCAAGGCAGCGTCGTACGGTCGAGGCAAAACCAGGCGGGTGAACGGGGCGTGACTCGGCGAGGAACGGGCCCGCTCTTCTCGCTCTCGCCGCGCGAGTTCTTTACGGCCAGTCCCTTTGAGCTCATGCGGCGGTTCACGGAAGAGATGGACCGGTTCTTCGAATCTCCCGCGCTGGCATCGACCTCGGGCCCCATGGCGCCGTGGTCGCCGCCAATCGAAGTGGCGGAACGGGACGGACAGTTGTCGATTTCCGCGGAATTGCCCGGCTTGCGCAAGGAAGACATCAAAGTCGAGCTGACCCAGAACGGGTTGACGATCAGTGGCGAACGCAAGCGCGAGCAGGAAGAGGAGCGAGACGGCATCTATCGCTCCGAACGCAGCTACGGCTTCTTCTCACGAACCATCCCGATCCCCGAGGACGCGGAAGTCGATCAGGCCAAGGCCACGTTCGAGAACGGGATCCTGACAGTGACCATCCCCGTGCCGCACGCGGCGCAACGAAGAAGGGAAATCCCGATCGAAGGCGGCACAGCTGAAAAGATGGACGCGCCCTCGCAGACTGGCATGGCGAAGGCCGCGTAATCCCGAGGCAGGATCGAGCAGGATGCGGAAGGGGACAAAAGCGGAGCGGCCGGATCGGAAGACCGACTCGGTGCGCAATCTCCGGCGCGTCAAGGAAGACACGGAGCGCGACAATCGCCGCATCCGCGATCCGCGCGACAAACGTCGAGTCGTGCCGAGCAGGCCCTGCTGAACGGCGCGTTACCACTCGACCACGGCCTTTAACGGCAGGTGGTCCGAGGCCCGGAGGGAGCGCCTGGTGCGATGGACTTGAAGATGCACCAGCGTGGCGGGCGGACGCACCCAGATTCGATCGAGTGCAAAGACCGGCGAGAAGGCCGGAAAGGTCGGGAGCGCCGGAGAATGGCCGAAGATCCGCTTAATGAGCCGAAGCGGCTTTCCCCACAGAAACCATTCGTTGAGATCGCCCATCAAGAGGCAGCGAGAGCTGCCGAACCGCTGGAGCAGCCGCTCGACCTGAAATCGCCGTTCGGCCGGCCTGAGGCCCAAATGGGTCGCGATCAGCTGCATCGTTTCTCCATCGCAATGGAGATCCGCGTCGATGGCGCCCCTCGGCTCGCGGGCGCCGAACGACAGATCGACGAGCCGGACCTCGCGCGCCGCGCAGGTCGTGAGCACGGCATTGCCGTAATGGCCTTTCTGCTCGACCAAGGTCGGACCGGCAATGGCCCGCATCTTGGTCTCTTCCGAAAACCAGTGGAGAAGCTGTAGGCCGCGATGCTCCGGCGAGTCCACCTCCTGAAGCGCGATGACGTCGGCCTCGAGCTCCTTCAGGACGTCGGTGACACGACCGGGATCATACCGGCCATCCCAGCCGATGCAGCGATGAATGTTATAGGTGGCGAGCACGAGCCGCATGCTCGATGACTCTCCCTGGTCATGCCCCCGCAGCGAGCGGCATCCGTTCCACCGGCGCAACGGCGGTACGCGCGCGCCGTCGTGTCGTCGATCGGCAGTGAGCCATCCTTGCCCGAGCCCTCTCCACCGGGCTTGGGCCGGCCCCATCTCCGTCCCATGGTGTCACACCGTCAATCCCAGCAATCAGCCGTATCACCTTGTATCGGCGCGCGTCCGGCGCGAAGCGCTGCAAAGGGAATGCCGATCGCGGGTTGCGCCGTGAGCGGCTCATCTTCCGGTGGCCCACCCTTCGAGGCGCCGGCGGCGGCGTCAGACGCAGAGCGGCGCTTCGGCCGGAACAGATGTCCGGCCAAAGACACAATGTCCGATCTCGAGACGCCGTGACATCGACAACAAGGCTGCCCCTCACATGACGGCGCCGCCGCACGGAGTCGGTCTGCGTTTTGCAGCCGCGTGGGCTGAGTGGAGCGAAACCTGAGGAGCGACGAATGCCGGACAGCAGACAGCAACGACCGCCGCAGCACCAGGACCGGCGGCCCGGAGTCGAATCGCAGATGGCGCCGCGACCCAACACGGCGAACCGGCGCTATGTGGGAACGGGAAAGCTCGCGGAGAAGGTCGCAGTCATTACGGGCGGCGACAGCGGAATCGGGCGGGCGGTCGCGCAGTTCTTCGCCAAGGAGGGGGCCGAGATCGTCGTGCTCTATCTGAACGAACACAAAGACGCGCAGGAAACACAACGCCTCGTGGAACAGGAAGGGCGGCGCTGCCTCACCATCGCGGGAGACGTCGGCGACGAGCGGTTCTGCCAGCAATCGATCGAGCGGGCCGTCCGTGAATTGGGCCGCGTCGATATTCTCGTCAATAACGCCGCCGAGCAACATCCCCAAGAGTCGATCGCGAAGATCACCGCGGACCAATTGGCGAGGACCTTTCGCACCAATATTTTTTCCTACTTCCACATGACGAAGGCCGCGCTGCCGCATCTTCCCGACGGCGGCGCCATCATCAACACGACCTCGGTCACCGCGTACAAAGGCAGCCCCCAATTGCTCGACTACTCATCGACCAAGGGCGCCATCGTCTCCTTCACTCGCTCGCTCTCGTTGTCCCTGGCCGATCGGCGCATCAGAGTGAATGCCGTGGCACCCGGACCCATCTGGACTCCCTTGATCCCATCCACCTTTCCGGAAGACAAAGTGAAGTCTTTCGGCAGCGACGTTCCGTTGGGCCGGGCGGGCGAGCCGGAAGAAGTCGCTCCCAGTTACGTGTTCCTCGCTTCGGACGACGCGTCCTACATGACGGGCCAAGTTTTGCATCCCAACGGCGGCACGATCGTCAACGGCTGACCTGCGCCGCTTCGTCAGCACCCTATGAAGGAGAAGACCATGCCAAAACAACCGAAGAAGTCGACCGGCGGCTCGTCTCGCAAGAAGGCGCCGGAGAAAAAACCATCCGACGCCCTCGAACTGTTGAAGGCCGATCACGAAACCGTCATGTCGTTGTTTCGCCGTCATGGGTCGGCCTCGCCCGACGAACAAGCCAGCATCGCCAAGCAGATTTTCAACGAGTTGGAGATCCATTCGACGGTCGAAGAAGAACTCTTCTATCCCGCGCTGCGGGAACAGGGTGACCTGAAGGAACTGGCCGAGCTCGAGGGCGATGAGCCGGAAACGGACGTGGTGGACGGCCAAGACTTGTCCGAAGAGGGAGAAGAGGAGGAAGCAGAAGAGGAGGACGGAGAAATTCTGTCCGAATCCGAAGAGGAAACGGAGGAGGAGGAAGGCGAGGACATCATTACCCTCGCATACGAAGACCATAAGGCCGTCCGGCAACTGATTCAGGAGCTCAGGGGACTCGACCCGGGGAGCGACCAGTACCGCACCCGGTTCGACGAGTTGCGGGAGGCGGTTACGGACCATGTCGGCGAGGAAGAAGAGGTCTTGTTTCCGGAGGCGAAATTGAAGCTGGATACCAAGCAAATCGGCGCGGAGATCATCAAGCGGCGCAGTGACCTGGCCTCTTCAATGGCCGCGTGATCATTCCAACACATTCGGGACACCATTCAACGGGCAGGTCTTCCGGCCGGCTTTCGCCCGGAAGAGCGCATCACCACACGTCGGCACCGCCTGCCGCCCCGCAAGGTCGAAAGCCTGGAAGGCGCCGCGCCGTGGGACAAGTCGTCATGGAAACGGACCTGGCGAATCTGCTCGATCGGCTGTCTGGCATTCGCATCCTCGTCGTCGGGGATGCGATCTTGGATCGGTATCTGGCAGGCAGCACCAGCCGCTTGTGCCGCGAAGCGCCGGTGCCGGTGGTCGGTGTCACGATGAGGCAGCAAGCCCCGGGCGGAGCCGGAAATGCGGCGGCGAACGCCTCGGCGCTTGGGGGCCAGGTGACGTTCCTCTCCTTGGTCGGCCGCGATCCGGAAGGCCGCGACCTCTGTCGCCTGCTCCAGGACCGGGGTGTGTCGGTCGAACCGGTGGCGGCATGCCGGAGGAGACGCACGCTGACGAAGTCGCGCGTCAATGCCGACGGACAGATGCTGCTCCGATTCGACGAAGGATCGGCCGCCGACGCGAGCCCCGACGAGGAGCGCCGCCTGCGTCGGGCGCTCACGGCGCTCATGCCCGGACAGGACGCCGTCATCGTGTCGGATTACGGCTATGGAACCGTCTCGCCCTCCGTCATCGACGCGATCACGGAGCTTCAAACGTCTCGTCCCCGCATCCTGGTTGTCGACTCACGTCATCAGCTCACGCGGTTTCGGTCGGCCAAGGTCACGGCGGTGAAGCCGAACTACGCCGAAGCGGCGGCTTTGCTCGACGGCGCTATGGACGTCAGGCAGTCCCGGCCGGAACTCCTCGCCCGCAGCGGACGGCGGATCCTCGAGATGACAGGCGCCCAAGTCGCGGCCGTCACCCTGGATCAGGAAGGCGCCCTGATATTTGAGCGCGAAGGCCCCCCCTATCGGACGTACGCGCGTCCCGCACGGCACGCAAAAACCACGGGAGCCGGGGACACCTTCATCAGCGCGCTCACGCTGGCGTTGACCGCCGGCGCTCATGTGCCGCTGGCCGCCGAACTCGCCTCGGCAGCCGCGGCCGTGGTCACGGCGAAAGACGGCACCGCCGTCGCCACCGCGCAGGATGTCCGCGAGTACGCCTCGCACGAGGGCAAAGTGCTGGATGAGAGCCGTCTCGCAGCCAGGGTCCGATTTTATCGGGCGCAGGGCCGGCGCATCGTCTTCACGAACGGGTGCTTCGACCTCCTTCATCGCGGCCATATCACGTATCTGAGCCATGCTAAGGCCCTCGGCGACGTCTTGATCGCCGCGTTGAACAGCGACGAGAGCGTCCGCGCGTTGAAAGGACCGGGGCGTCCTATCAATCCGCTCCGCGACCGGCTGGAGGTGCTGGCGGCGCTGAGCTGCGTGGATCATCTGATCGCCTTCGACGGGCTGTCTCCGACGACCCTCCTCCGTCTCGTCAGACCGGACGTGTATGTAAAGGGCGGCGACTACACCAAGGATACGCTTCCTGAAGCCGCGTTGGTCGAATCGCTCGGCGGCGTGATTCATTTCCTGCCCTACGTCGACGATCGCTCCACGAGCGGCATCATTCAACGCATCCAGGGCATGCGGGAGGCGGATTCCGGCCGGACCGCGGCACACGACCCCTCGGCGGTGCTCGCTGCGTAATCAACGCGATGGCGACAATCGACGTGCTCATCCCCACGTATCGCCGCCAGACGGCCTTGGCGGTCACGCTGACAAGCTTGAGCTGCCAGACCAGCCGGGATTTCCGGATCGTGGTCTCCGATCAGACGGCGGAGGACCGGGCGTCGAGCGCCGAGCTTCAGGCCATCCTCGGGGTGCTTCGCTTTCACGGCCACGACGTGAGCATCTTACGTCACGTCCCGCGTCGGGGCCTCGCCGAGCAGCGGCAATTCCTCCTGGACCAAGCAGCCGCGCCCTACTGCCTGTTCCTGGATGACGACGTGATCCTCGAGCCGGACGTCGTGGCGCGTTTGAGGACGGCGATGGAGCAGCAACGCTGTGGATTTGTCGGCATGGGCATGATCGGATTGAGCCACGTCGATGATGAACGGCCGCACGAGCAGGCGATCGAATTTTGGGAGGGGCCGGTCCAGCCTGAATCCGTTCTCCCGCAGAGCCCGGCCTGGCAGCGTCACCGCTTGCACAGCGCAGCCAACCTTCTTCACGTGCAGCACCGGCTCAACGTCACGCCCGACCGTCCGCGGTGCTACCGGGTCGCATGGGTCGGCGGATGCGTGCTGTACGACGTGGCAAAGCTGCGCGCGGCCGGCGGCTTCTCGTTTTGGCGAGCCCTCCCGCCCGATCATTGCGGGGAGGACGTGCTGGCCCAGTTGTTGGTCATGGCGCGCTACGGCGGATGCGGTCTGCTCCCGTCGGGCGTCTACCACCAGCAACTGCCGACCACGGTGCCGGACCGCCGAATCAACGCCCCGCTGTTCTTTTTTGCCCAACTGACGGAGGCGGCATGAGCATCATCGACCAGGCCCCATCTGCGCCGCCGGCGCCGCCGGCGCCTCCGGCGTTCCTTCAAATCGAACCGGTGGGGCAATGCAACCTCCGCTGCCGCATGTGCCCGATTCAGTACCGTGCCGACGGCCCTCCATACGGACCGCCGGCATTTCTGGATTTCGAGACGTATCGGCGGCTGCTCGATCAGGCTCCTCAGATCACGGAACTGCATCTGCAAGGTCTCGGCGAACCGCTGATGCATCCGAACTTTTTCGACCTGGTCGCTCACGCCGCCGGAAGGGGCATCCGGGTGACGACGAACAGCAACCTCACGCTGCTCGTTCCCCGACTCGCCGACCGCTGCCTGTCCAGCGGGCTCTCGTATCTCCACGTGTCGCTCGACGGCGTGACCGCCGAGACGTACGAGTATATTCGTGTCGGAGCCAGCTACTCTCGCGTCGTGAGAAATTTGGAAGCTCTGCTCGCCGCACGACGGCGGCGGCCGCACGCGGGCATGGGGATCGGCCTCGTGATGGTGGTCATGCGGACGAATCTGAGCGAGGTCCCGGACATGGTCGTCCAGGCCGCACGATGGGGAGTCGACGACCTCTTTATCCAGCACCTGTGCCATGAATATCGGGACTCGGCCCTGCCCCACCGGTACGAAAACATGCGGTCGTTCGTCGAAGCCGAGTCGTTGGAGGGAGCGGATCCCGCGCTCGTGGCGGAGGTCTTTCGCACAGCCGCCGCGGTCGCCGTGAAACTCAACGTCCGGTTGCGGCTCCCCGGGACCGGTTCTCCCGCTCCGCACGCGAAGGGCACCAGGCGCTGCGACTGGCCGTGGCGGGGCGCGTATCTCAGCTATCGAGGCGACGCGATGCCATGCTGCATGGTCAGTACCCCGGATCGCATCAACTTCGGCAATGCCGCGGAACTGGGCCTGCGTGAAGTCTGGCAGAACGATCGCTATGAGGACTTTCGCCGCAGGCTCGCGTCCGAGGAACCGCCGGACATCTGTCGATCGTGCGCCGTCTACAAAGGGACGATGTAGCGGGATCCGAACGGGCTGCTTGGCATGGCTTCCATCGATATTCTCCTGCCGACCTACAACCGCCCAGCCTCCTTGGTCATGACACTCACGGGCGTCGCAGCGCAAACGTTCCGCGATGTGCGCGTCGTCGTATCGGAACAGAGCGAAGGCTCGCTCGAGCATGACCCGATCGTGCAGGCCCTCCGCCGGATCATCGCCCTCCGGGGAGGAGCGCTGGAGTGGCACCATCGCCCTCCGGTGCATGGCATCGCGGAACAGCGGCATTTCCTTTTGAGCCGGGCGAGGGCGGACCTCGTCCTCTACCTCGACGACGACGTGCTCATGGACTCTGCCGTGCTGAAGCGGATGGTCGCAACGATCGGGCGGGAACGCTGCGCCTTTGTGGGCGCCTTTCCGATCAGCACCTCGTACCGTGAAGATCTGCGGCCCGAGCAGCAGGTCGTCGAGTTGTGGGAGGGGCCCGTGCGACCCGAAGCCGTGGATCCGGACACCTCCGCCTGGGAGCGGTGGCATCTGCACCGCGCATGCAATCTCATCCACGCCGCCGGTCGCATGCTGAAGCCCGGCGAGCACCGGCTCTACAAGGTGGCCTGGGTGGCCTCCTGCGTCTTGTACGAACGGAAGAAGCTTGAAGCGGTCGGCGGCTTTTCGTTCTGGTCGCGTCTTCCCCGGTACCATTCGGGCGAAGAAGTGCTGGTCCAAAACCTGTTGATGCGGCGGTGGGGCGGCTGCGCCATCATGCCGTCCGGCACGTACAGCGCGGAAGTGGACAGCACGGTGTTGAACGAGCGCGGCACGGTAGATGGGCATGCCCTGATGCTGTTACCGGAGATGATCGCCCGCTACGCGCCGCCGCAGGAGAGAGAGTCGCCCCTTGCCTGACGGGCTCGTACCGGGCGCGCGACGTCGCCGGTCGGCTTTCGTTCGGCGGGGTGATCGGGCTCCTGTCCCGTTGTCGGCTGATGATCGCGAACGACTCTGGACCGCTTCATCTTGCCCGTGCCGTCGGCTGCTCGACGGTCGGCATGTACTGGTGCGGCAACATGATCAACGGCGGACCGGTGACAAGGACGAGACATCGCGCGCGATTTCATGGCCGTTCCGCTGCTGCGAATGCGGCTCACTGCATGAAAGAGCCCTGCGCGCACCGGGCGTGCTTCGTTGCCGACGTCGCGGTGACCGAGGTGCTGGAGCAGGCAATCGATCTGCTGAACGACGAGTGGCGCCATGGTGACAAGTTGTCCTCAAGTCGGACAACTCTTGCAGAGTGCCCGTCCTCTGCGGAGCACGTGCGGGCACCGTAAGATCACGACCCGGCTCGTCACCCTGTCACGCCGGTGGTCCTACATTTGCACCTTTGAAAGTGGCCTTTAAAGGAGCAGCGTGATGCCTACCGCCTCAGCCCGGGGCCTCGGCTTGAAAGCCGAAGCACCGGTCACGGTGGCCGTCAAGGCGACCGAGGTGATGATTCTCAAATAACGGCGTCACGAGAGGACCATGTGAGCCAATGACGAGGGATCAGTCGACGACCGACAAGCGCAAGGCGGCGTTGCGCCACATGCTGATCGAGCAGCGGCAGGCGATTCAACGCGACATCGACGAGTCACTCGCGGGCTACCGCTCGGGACAAGCACGGATGAGGGAAGAATCGGTTCCCGATGCGGAGGATCTCTCGCTCCGCAACAGCACGGGCGACGAACGGCTCTCGCTGCTCGAGTCCCGAAGCCGCACCAGAGATCAGTTGGACGAAGCCCTTCGACGTCTCGAGGAAGGCCGCTATGGAATCTGCGAAGAATGCGGCGCCCAGATCGGCGAAGCGAGGCTGAGGGCGGTGCCGTTCGCCCGACGTTGCATCGCCTGCCAGGAGAAAGCGGAAGTCCTCGAGAAAATCGAGCGGAAGGAGGATCGGGAAGAAATTTGAGGAGAGCTCGTGGCCTCGACGCTCAAACGCATCGGCGACCTCGATATCCATCAGGACCTCGCCTTTCAACGACGAAGTTGGCGGCTCCAGCGCGTCGGGTGGGGTGTCTTGGCGGTCATCGCCCTCGCCGGGCTGTTGGGGCTTTTCGGGCAAGGTCCGTTCAGCCGGACGACGGCCGCCGATCCTTCGCTCCCCTTCTCAGTCGAATATGATCGTTTCGCGCGCTTCCGGAGTCCGATGATCCTCCGGATTCTGCTGAATGAAGAACACCCGCCGCGTGCGATGCTCGACGTGTGGGTCTCCCGCGCCTATCTGGATCACGTTCAGATCACCGGCATCACCCCGCC
>DASTSI010000171.1:0-3134 GCA_035760745.1 Nitrospira sp.
CGCGGGGTGAATGTCGGAAAGTCCCTCGCGGAGCATGAGCTGACGGGTGAGGCGAACGCCATTTTCGATCGTGCGGACGAAGCCGGCTGCACCATTCACCTGCCTTACGACGTCGTGGTGGCGAAGGAATTCGCGGCCAACCCGCCGAGCATGCGCACCTGCAACGTCCACGAGGTGCAGGCGGACGAGATGATCCTCGACGTCGGTCCGGCCGCGGTCGAGGCGCTCGCCGACGTGCTCAAGACCTGCCGCACCCTTGTGTGGAACGGGCCGCTCGGTGCTTTCGAGACGCCGCCGTTCGATGCAGCCACCGTGCAGCTTGCGCAGACGGCTGCGGCTCTGACCAAGGAAGGCAGCCTCGTTTCGGTTGCCGGCGGCGGCGACACGGTCGCAGCGCTCAACCATGCCGGCGTCGCGGATGATTTCAGCTTCGTCTCGACTGCCGGCGGGGCATTTCTCGAATGGATGGAAGGGCGTACGCTCCCGGGCGTGGCCGCACTGGAGCAACAAGGGGACCGATGATGGCGCAGAATCCGGAAATGCTGGCGAAGGTGAAGAACGCGAACGGGTTCATCGCCGCGCTGGACCAGAGCGGCGGCTCCACGCCGAAGGCCCTGCAGGGTTACGGCTACAAGGGCGACGAATGGTCGTCGGACGAGGAGATGTTCGGTCTCATCCACGAGATGCGGACCCGGATCGTCACCTCTCCCTCGTTCACCGGCGAGAAGATCCTCGGCGCGATCCTGTTCGAACGGACGATGGACGGCGACGCCAACGGCCAGCCGGTTCCGGAATACCTCTGGAGCAAAAGCGTGGTCCCGTTCCTGAAGATCGACAAGGGCCTGGCCGAGGAGGAGAACGGCGTTCAGTTGATGAAGCCGATGCCGGAGCTCGACTCATTGCTCGAGCGCGCCGTCCGAAAGGGAATCTTCGGAACGAAGGAGCGTTCTGTGATCCACCTGGCCAATCCCGCCGGGATTGCGGAGGTGGTAGGCCAGCAGTTCGAGGTCGCGACGCAGGTGCTTCGTCACGGGCTCGTGCCGATCATCGAGCCGGAAGTGAACATCAAGAGTCCCGAGCGGGCGCCGGCGGACGAAATCCTTCGCGACGAGATCCTCCGCCACCTCGACCGGCTGCCGGAAGGGCATGAGGTAATGCTCAAGCTCTCGATCCCGGCGAAGCCCGGCACGTTCGACGCTCTGATCGGGCACCCGCGCGTCCTTCGCGTCGTGGCGCTGTCCGGCGGATATTCGCGTTCGGACGCATGCCGCGAGCTGGCGAAGAACCCGGGAATGATCGCCAGCTTCTCCCGCGCATTGCTGGAAGACCTGCGGCAGGACATGAGCGACGAGGATTTCGACCGGGCCCTCAGCGACGCGATCGACGAGATCTACGAGGCCTCGACCGCGAAGGTCGCCGCCTAGCCTTGGACGAGGATTTCGATCCGGCCGAGTTCTCGCCGCCGAGGCGGGAGCCATGCCGGCTGTACCTGGTCTCGCCCCAGGACGTTGGCGGAGATTTCCCCGATCGGCTGAAAGCCGTCGCCGAAGTGGAGTGCGCCGAAGCTTTTCAGCTTCGGGTGAAAGACCGGTCCGAGCATGAGATCGCTCGTCTGGCCGAGCCTCTGCAGCGCATCTGCGCGGACGCGGGCGTCGCCTTCATAGTCAATGACAGCATTGCGCTCGCCAGACGGCTCGGTGCCGACGGGGTCCATCTCGGGCAGCAGGACGGGGACGTGCGGGAGGCGCGTGCGCTGCTCGGTCCCGAGGCCCAGATCGGAGTGACCTGCCACGACAGCCGGCATCTCGCGATGGAGGCGGGCGAGGCCGGGGCCGACTATGTTGCGTTCGGCACATTCTATCCGACCCAGACGAAGCCGTCCGAGTACCGGCCGGATCCATCGATTCTCGCCTGGTGGTCGAGCCTGTTCGAGATCCCCTGCGTCGCGATCGGTGGCATCACGCCGCAAAATGCTGGGCCACTTGTGGCACAAGGTGCGGATTTTCTTGCAGTTTCCAGCGCCGTGTGGGGTGCGCCTGATCCGGTGAAAGTTGCTCTAGATTTCAATGACTTGTTGTTGACTGATAATTGATTCTTAACGCGTTTCCTTTGAAAACTGGGAGTTTTCTGCGGATTCTGCGGACTTCTGTTGCACAAAAACATCACCAGCGAACGTAATAAGCTGGTAATGTTCGCATGCTGAAACCTTCTCGCTGAGTAACAAGTTTCAGCCGCGACAACACAGCAAAGGGGTACCCTGAATGCGCAAATACCTACTCGCCGCGGCAGCGGCCGTTGCAGTTGCAACGCCGGCAGCCGCACGGGACGGCGCCGGTTACTTTGGGATCGAGGGTGGCATCCTCTTCCCGAAGGACCAGGATGCTAATCTCGACGCAACCTTCGTTCAGAGCGCCCAGACGCCTGCGGCCGGTACGGTCGCGGTTGCGCCCGGGACGGGTCTCGTGGGCACGGCCCCGGCCGCTCCTGCGGCCCTCGTCGGCGATGCGGACCTCGACTACAAGAAGGGTTACGACATCGACGCGATCGCCGGTTACGACTTCGGCATGTTCCGGGTCGAAGGCGAGATCGGCTACAAGCGCTCGAAGATCGACGACGCGACGATCGACGGCGCGTTCCTCACCGGCCTCACGACCGGCTTGAACCCCGGCACGGGCACGGCTTTCGTGTTCGACGATGCCGACTTCGACCTCAGCGACAAGGTGTCCGTGCTCTCGGGCATGATCAACGCCTTGCTCGACTTCGGTAACGAAGACGGCCTGTCCTTCTACGGCGGCGGCGGTTTCGGCCGTGCGCGCGTGAAGATGCTGGGCGACAGCGACAGCGCCTGGGCATGGCAGGGCATCGCGGGCGTCCGCTTCGCGCTCAGCCAGAACATCGATCTCGGCCT
This sequence comes from Nitrospira sp., assembly GCA_035760745.1. GTDB lineage: Bacteria > Nitrospirota > Nitrospiria > Nitrospirales > Nitrospiraceae > Nitrospira_C. The sequence continues at coordinate 2,909 of DASTSI010000171.1, forward strand.
GAAGTATCGTTACTTCCGTACCGGCAGCCTGGACATTTTCCCGGGCAGCGCGGCGCTGGTCAGCTCGACCCGCACCGTGGCCGTTGCGAACGTGACCAATCCCGGCCCTGATCCGGACGTCACGACCGACGACACTCCTGGTTCGGGAACGACCGACGTGACGTTCACGCGCACGGCAACGCTCACCGGCGACTTTGACGATCATTTCAGCTCGCACAGCCTTCTC
>DASTSI010000172.1:0-2039 GCA_035760745.1 Nitrospira sp.
GCAGGTCTTCCGCAAGCTCGATCGCGCAGCCGAACGGTTTTTGGACCTCTCGCTCGACGAGATCGGATTCATTCCGTCGGACGACTATCTGCCGCTGGCTGTGACGCAGCAGCGGGCCGTGCTGGACCTCTTCCCGCGCTCGCCGTCCGGCCGGGCCTTCGCCGAGCTCGGCGCGGCCGTTGCCCGGTGGGAACCTGCGCGGAGTCCCAAAGGCACGATCCAGTTTTTGTGGCGGCACCTCGTGAGCACGGCCGGTTCATTCCCGAACGATCATGGAGATCATGAATAAAACACACACAAGAGAGCAGACGACCTGCGTCGCCGATGACGAGGACGCGCGCGAGCGCCTCATCCGAGAATTCGCGCATGTCATCCGAGCGATCGCGCACCGGCTGGCGTTCCGCTTGCCGGCCTATCTGGACGCGGAGGACCTCGTGTCCGTGGGCGTCATCGGCTTGATGGATGCGATGGAAAAGTACGATCCGACGCGGGAGGCGAAGTTCAAAACGTACGCGGAGTTCAGAATCAGGGGCGCGATGCTCGATGAAATTCGGTCGATGGACTGGATTCCGCGGTCGGTTCACGAGCGAATCGCGCAGCTTCAGCGGACGCAGTCCGACTTGATGCATCGCCTGGGCCGTCCGGCGACCGACGAGGAGGTCGCCAAGGCGATGAACATGTCGGTCTCCGAGCTCGACGATTTCCTCTCCCGGTCCCAGGGGGCGGTGCTGGTCAGCATCGACGATCTGGGCATTCAGGAGCCGGACGGCAACAAGATCGTCGCCATGCTGGCCGACCATCAACATCCCGACCCGCTCTCCGCGATCGTCAACGAGCGGGAGCGGGAGATTCTCGGCAAAGCGATCCAGCAGTTGCCGGAGAAGGAGCGCCTCGTGCTCACGCTCTACTACTACGAAGAACTGACGATGAAGGAAATCGGGAAACTGTTGCGGGTGACGGAATCGCGGGTCTGCCAAATCCACACGAAGGCCGTCATCCATCTGAAAGCGGCCATCGAAGCCATGCAATGAGCTCCGCCGAGGAACGCGGCTGTCAGCGGCGCTTCTTGCCTACCCAGGCAATCTTTTCCTCGCCGCCGACGCGGCGACAGGTGCTGGGGCGAGGAAGACAAGCATCTCGGCGCGCGATTTGGCCGGCAACGCAATGGCACATGGATTGCTAATTTTCGTCGGCGAGCCGAAAGGAATGATCACATGAACCGTGCGATTTATCCGATCCTGTCCGGTGCGCTGGCGCAGGAACGCAGGCTGCAGGTCTTCGCCAACAACATTGCGAACGTCAACACGGCGGGCTTCAAGCAGGACCAGCAAGTTTTCAAAGCGGTCATGGCCCGGCGGATCGCGGGGCCTCCACCCGTGCCCGGGATTCACACGATCGGGAATCACGTCGGCGCGGCGCCGGCAGGGCACAACGAGCGAGTCTACACCGCGCCCCACGTGACGCGGACGAATTTCGACATCGGCCGCACCCGGATGACGGGAAATCCGTTGGACCTCGCGATTCAGGGAGACGGCTTCTTCGAACTGAAAACCCCCCAAGGGACGCGGTACACCAGAACCGGCATGTTATCTCTCGACACCCGGCGCCGGCTCGTGACGAGTGCCGGCTTTCCGGTCTTGGGACTCAAGGGAGAGATCAAGATTCCGCCGGGAAACATTCAGATCAACAGTGTGGGAGGGATCCAAGTCGACGGACAGACCGTGGGCACGATCAAGGTCGTGCAGTTCGACGACAACAGCATGCCGGGAAAATCCGAGGACGGCCTCTTCATGGGCGGCGCGCCGAAGGTGATGGCGACGCCCATGCTGCAGCCGGGACATCTCGAGGAATCCAACGTAAACTCGCTCGGCGAGATGGTGAAGCTCATCGAAGGCATGCGGACCTACGAATCGGCGCAAAAGATGATCCAAACCATCGACCACATGTCCGAGGTAGCCATCCAGGAAGTCGGGCGCGTCCTGTAGCGTTGGGACGGACCGGGCCCCGACGGTTGGACGCGGGTGAGGAAGGAGGAACGC
>DASTSI010000173.1:0-8073 GCA_035760745.1 Nitrospira sp.
AAATCTGCATCATGCGGTACGGTGAAGAAGGAAGCGGGAGCGGTGGAACTTCCGGCACCGGCTGATCAGGTCGCTGCGGGTCTGGAATGAAGACCCAGACATAGCCGTCCCGCTCGCGGCAGGGGTAGGTCACGATGCCGATCTTGTCCGGTTGGAGGGGAGAGTCGGCGACGAGTGCGGGGATCGTCCGACACCGGCCTTTTTGATCGAACTGCCAGCCATGGTACGCGCATTCCACGCAGTCAGCTTTCATGCGTCCAAACGAGAGGGGCATCCCGCGGTGCGGACAAATGTCGCGCATCGCGGCCACGGCGCCGTCAGCTGTTTTGCAGACGAGAATAGGAAGCCCGAGGAGCACCGTGCCCTTGAGCCCTCCCGGCTTCAACTCCGACGTGGGGCAGGCCGGATACCAAAAGCCAAAGAGGGGCGCCTTCTTGGACGGTTGGATCTCGGTGATGAGCTCAGAATTCATCAAGCAGGAGGGATGCCAAGAGGACCGGCCGTGCTGCGCTCGCAGCACCGCTCGACTATAACGGCCGACGCGCAGCAGGTCAAGCGAACGCCGCCGCCGGTTGACAAAAAAAAGATATGGGGACTATAGTCAAAAAGCCCCGAAAACGCGGCATTGTCGAATCGAGGCAGCTATGCTGAGCACCCAAACCGATCCAGCCGTCGCGCTCTCCGAATTGCAGGCTTCCAAGCCCGAGAAGGTCACGATCGTCCTCCTAAGCGGCGATCTCGATCGCGCGATGGCGGCGTTCATCATCGCGACGGGCGCAGCCGCCATGGGCATGCAGGTCACGATGTTCTTCACGTTCTGGGGCCTCAACACCATCCGGCGAAAGGGGGCGACTAGTTCCGCCAAGGATTGGCTTCGGCGCGTGTTTGGGCTGCTCAACAGGGGCGGGGCTGAAACGTTGCCCCTCTCGCGGTTTCACTTCGCCGGTCTCGGGACGAGGATGATGCAGAAGGTGATGAAGCAGAATCGAATGCCCGGCGTCCCGGAACTCATGGAGACCGCGATGGATCTCGGCGTGCGCTTCATCGCGTGCACGACGACTATGGGACTCATGGGCATTACAAAGGACACGTTGATCGAGGGCATCGATCAATTCGCCGGGGTGACGACCTATCTCGCCGAAGCCAAACAGGGTAGCGTGAATCTGTTCATTTGAATCAGGACTGAAGACATCGTGCTGAGGACGGCGACTCGTCCTCGACCTCACGGCTCGGTCCTTTGGGAGTTTCCTCACGATGCAAGCCGATGTGAAGCTCGATACGCTCGGATATTTCTGTCCCATGCCGATCATCATGACCTCGAAGAAAATCAAAGAACTGACGCTCGGCCAGGTTTTGGAAGTCGTGTCCGACGACGAAGGAATCAAGAAAGACATGCCGGCTTGGTGCGAGACCACCGGGCATCAAATGCTGGGGCTCGAGGAAGAGCAGGCCAAATCAGGTCGCATTTTTAAAGCGTTCGTGAAAAAAGCCAAATAGCCGTTCGCTCCGTCGAGGAGGAACGAAGCCGGAGGCATGGCGTCCATTCCTCCGGCTTTTTTATTCGCCAAAAGGCCGACATGGACCAATTGATCACCTGTGTGCCGAATTTCAGCGAGGGGCGAAACCAGGCTGTCGTTGAAGCGCTGGTGAATGCGGCGGCCTCCGTCCCCAACGTGTTTGTTCTGGATCATTCACGGGATGCGGACCACCACCGGTCCGTGCTCACGCTGGCCGGCGAGCCGGAGGCGATCCTGGAGGCGGCCTTTCGCACGGTGAGGACGGCGATGGACCTCATCGACTTGCGAGCACACGAAGGGGTGCATCCGCGTGTCGGCGCCGTCGATGTCGTGCCGTTCGTGCCCATGAGGCACGTCCTGTTGGAAGACTGCGTACAGCTCGCGAAGCGCTTGGGGCAGCGTGTGGGGAAGGAATTAAATGTTCCGGTCTTCCTCTATGAGCGTGCGGCTACGCGACCCGAACATGCGCCATTGGAGGCCATCCGGCAGGGCGGCCTCGCGGGGTTGGCGTTCCGGATGGAATCCGACCCCCATTGGCGTCCCGATTTTGGTCCTCCCCGTCTGCACCCGACTGCCGGCGCGATCGTGATCGGAGCGAGGCCGCCCTTGATTGCCTTCAACGTCAATCTGCAGTCCCGGGATGTGAGCCTGGCTCGGACGATTGCCAAGACGATCCGCCACTCGAACGGCGGCCTGCCCCACGTGAAAGCCATCGGCGTGGAGTTGGCCAGCCGCGGGATGGTGCAAGTTTCGATGAACCTCACGGATTTTCGGGTGACGCCGATGCACGCGGCCTTGAAGGCGGTACGGGAGGAGGCGGCCGCGCACGGGGTTTCGATCGCCGGGAGCGAAATTGTCGGCTTGGTACCGGAGGAAGCCTTGCTCCGCGTGGCAGCCGATGCGTTGAGCGTCGAGAAGTTCGACACCACGCAAGTGCTGGAATCGAAGCTTGACGACGCCTTGTTCTCGTCGACGAGAGTCCGTTCGGGCCGCGAAAGTTTCCGGCCGGAAGATTGGCCTCGGCTCACGATAGAACAGGTGCTGGAAGCGGTGTCCGCCGCATCGCCCTTTCCGGCCGGTGCGTCCGTTTCCGCTCTGGTCGCCGCGCTCGCCGCTTCATTGGGCGTCATGGTGACGCGGTTGAGCGGGCAGCATGCCGGGGAGCGGTCGCTCTCCGACGTCGCCGCTCGGCTCCGTGGGTTGGCGCCGGCCGACGGAGCAGCGTACCAGCGATACGTCGAGGCCTCGCGCCTCCCGAAATCCGACCCCGGCCGCAGTTCGACCCTCTCCGGCGCGCTGCATGTCGCAACCGAGATCCCCTTGGAGATCGCAGAACAATCGGCTGAGGCCGGGACCCTGATCCACGGGGCCGCGAAGGATCTGAAGGCGACAATTCAGCCAGACGCGGCGGTCGCCTTGTTACTTTCCGTCGCCGCCGGGGAGGCCGGTCTCCACATCGTGAATGAAAATGTGAAACGCCAATCCAATCAGCAGTTTAAGACGGCTATCCAAGCAAGAATCCACGCGGTAGCGAGACGCCTTGAGGAACTGCGGAGGCTATGTTACACTCCGACCCCGGTTCTCGTGGGCGGGACAGGTCAACCTCCAAAGGCGAAGCCCGGGAAGGCAGAGAAGCGAAGCGAATGGAAATCAAAGTCTTCAATAACAACGTTGAAAAAGCGCTCAAAGTCGCCAAGAAGAAGCTTGCGGGCGAAGGGCTCTTCCGGGAATTGAAGCGGCGCCGTTACTACGAGAAGCCGAGCGTCAGGAAAAAGGCCAAGCAGCGGGAGGCTCAGCGTCGCCGGCAGAAATGGTTATCCAAGCGTAGGCCGGACTGATCACCGAAGTTTTCCGACCGGGCGGCGACTCTCTCTCCGTTCCATCACTGTTTCCCCATGCGGCAGGCTGAGATTCATTCGGCGATCCGGATCGTCACCCGCGAGGTCCGCCGATGGCAGGAACCGATCGTCGGAGTCGTGGCCCGCGAATCCGACCGAGACCCGTTCCGTATCCTGATCTCCTGCCTCCTCAGTCTTCGAACGAAAGACAAGACCACGAGCGAGGCCAGCGCACGGTTGTTCGCCCTCGCCTTCACGCCCGACGCGATGCTCGCGTTGCCTCGGAAGCGCATCGAACGGGCCATCTATCCCGTCGGTTTCTACCGAACCAAAGCCGAGGCCATTCACAAGATTTGCCGGCGGCTTCTCGACGACTGCGGGGGACGCGTCCCCGACACGATCGAGGAATTGGTGACGTTGCCGGGTGTCGGGCGCAAAACCGCCAATCTCGTGGTGACGGTGGGGTACGGCAAGCCGGGGATCTGCGTGGATGTTCACGTGCATCGCATCAGCAATCGATGGGGATACGTGAAGACCAAGACGCCGGAGCAGACGGAAAACGCGCTGCGGCGAAAACTGCCGAAAGAGTATTGGATCAGGTTCAACGATCTCCTCGTGGCCTATGGACAGAATCTCTGCCAGCCCGTCTCGCCCTTCTGCAGCCGGTGCAAGCTGATCCCGTATTGCGACCGGACGGGGGTCACGAGGTCGAGGTAGAACCGGTGTCTAGAGGTAGAATCGGTGTCTAGATGAAGAGCTTCGTTTCCGCGTCCGCGGTGAGCGAAAGAATCGCCGGCAGGCCCATCACTTCGTCGACCTTCTTTGCGACGGCATGCCCGTCGACACCCATGTATTCGAGTCCCGCGCTGCACGCGATAAGACGAAACCGTCCCACCAGCTTCGCTTCCTCGAACATGTCGGAGATTTTCGGCACTTTTTTTTCCCGGAGGAGACGGGTCACCTCGTCGGCCGAAGCCTGGTACTCCGGGGGAAAATCCACCTGATCCAGCCGGCCTTCGGCCAATTTTTTGATCGTCCAGAACAGGAGGATGACGATGACCTCCTTCCCCATGGCGGCGGCGGTGAGCCCCAACGTGGCAACCTGATGCAGCTTGTCGTACGTGGCATTGTGGGCGAACAACACGAACTTGGGCTTCGGGGCGTTCATGTTACTTCTTCTGGGCCCGGGTTTTGACGCTGTTGACGTAGTCGGTAATCGCACCGTCCACTTCGGCCGGGGCCAGCGGCCGGTCATGGGTCTCGCTTTCATCTACCAGGTACTTGTCCAAGTCCTTTTCCTGTCGGACGACGACCGTATTTTCCGGCGTCACTTCGATGAGCATGTACCATTCCTTGGTTCCCTGTGTAATGACGACTTCCTTTCCCATGCCTTTCTTGGTGATCTCGATTTGGAGCTGGTCGCTTTGTCCGTGGGCAGTCCCTACCGTCAAGCCGAAAAGCAGCGGTACGGAAAAGAGCGAGGCAAGAAGGCCCGGCGGAACGTGGAGCGGTCTGGTCGCCGGGCACGACATGGACCGATTATAGCGTCCGTGGAAACCGCAGTAAACACGACATCCACCCCGTGGACTGCCTTGAGCACCTGTAGATCGCGTGTTAGGATGCCCGCCCCATGGATCGGTTGCTTTCGACGGTGCAGGAGTACATCTCCGTTGAAACATTGGTGGCGTTGACGGTCCTGTCCATCGTGTTCTTCGTCGGCACGTTGATCGCGATTCCGTTCATTCTCGTGCGCCTTCCGGCCGACTATTTTGATATCCGTGTGCCGCGGCCTTGGATGAAAGACCATCATCCGGTCCTTCGGGTCGCCGGCCATGTCGCAAAGAATGCCATCGGCGCAATCTTTCTCTTCGCAGGATTCTTGATGTTGTTTCTGCCGGGCCAAGGCGTGCTCACGATGCTGATCGGCATTTCGATGCTCGATTTTCCCGGAAAGCGCAAGGTGGAGGCGAAGCTGGTCAGTCAGCCCACGGTGCTGAACGTCATCAACGGCATGAGGGAAAAATTCGGCAGGTCGCCGCTCATCGTCGCCCCGGATCGCTAGTGCGCCGGAGCCAGTCGTCAGCCCTTGCCTCGGACCCCCGGCCTCTTGCGAAAATAGTCGCCATGTCAACGGAAGTCACGAAACGCCCGACCCTCTACCTCATCGATGGAAGCGCGTACATCTATCGCGCCTTCTTCGCGCTGCCCCCATTGAACAACTCCAAGGGGTTCCAGACCAACGCCGTGTACGGCTTCACCACGACGCTGACGAAGATCCTCCGCGAGCACAAGCCGGACGGCGTCGCCGTGGCTTTCGACGAGAAAGGGCCGACTCAGCGCCATGAGGAATTTCGCGAGTACAAGGCGCAGCGTCCGCCCATGCCGGAGGGGATGCAGCTGCAGGTTCCCTACATCCACCGCCTGGTGGAAGCGTTTGCGATTCCGGTCATCAAAAAGGCGGGATACGAGGCGGACGACCTGATTGGCACCATCGCGCGCCAGGCGGAGACAGCCGGCTACGATGTCGTCATCGTCACGAGCGACAAGGATATGTTTCAGCTCCTGACGCCGCATACGCGCATTTTCGATCCGGTAAAGAACAAGTGGATCGGCGAGGCGGAATGCCGGGAGCGGTTCGGCGTGGAGCCGGCGCGGGTGGTGGATGTGATGGGTCTCATGGGAGACAGCATCGACAACATTCCCGGCGTGAAGGGGATCGGGGAGAAGACGGCAACCAAACTCGTCGTTCAGTTCGGCACCATCGAAGACATTCTTCGCCGTGTGGAAGAAGTGACGCCGGCGCGGACCAAGGCGATGTTGATCGAACAAGCCGAACAGGCCCGTCTCAGCCGCCGGCTTGCGACCATTCAGGTTGATTGTCCCATCCAGTTCGACCCGGCCCTCTATCGTGTCCAACCGCCCCATACGGACGAACTCGAAGCCCTCTTTCGGGGAATGGAGTTCACCACGCTGCTGAAATCGCTTCAACCCGCGCCATCCGCTGCAGAGGACACACACGGGCCCCTCCTCGTGATCCAGGACGAATCGGCGGCGAAACGGTTTGCGGGCGGCTTGTCCGCCGCGCCGCTGGGGGTGCGGTGTCTCGTCAGCGGCGGTCCCGGGGTTCGAGCGGAGATGCACGGCATGGCCCTGTCGACCGGGGAGCGTGACCAAACCGCGTTCATCTCGGGTGATGTTGCGGCCGCCATGGCGCCGATCACCGCGCTGCTTCACGAAACGGGCCGGCTGAAGGTCGTGCATGACCTGAAGGCCGATCTGCTGGCGCTTCAGGGCATCGCGGTGGACCTCTCACCGCCCTATTACGACGTGATGGTGGCCGACTATCTGCTGAACCCCAACAGGCGGGATCATGAGTTGGAAACCATTGCGCTGGAGGTGTTGAATCAGCGACTGGGCAGCGCGCAAGCCCGACCGGATGCGCCGCGATCGCTGTTCGAGGTGGACCAAGGCTCCCGAGCGCAGACAGCGGAGGCGGCTGCCGTCTTGGCGAGGCTCGAGCCGCCGCTGACGGAGCGCCTGACGCAGCAGGGTAGCCTCAAACTGTTCCGCGAAATCGAGATGCCGCTCGTGCCTGTCCTGGCCGAGATCGAGCGGAACGGGTTCCTCCTCGATACGGACGCGCTGCAACGCTTGAGCAAGGAATTGGAGCGGGAGCTGGACCGCATGATGGCCGGGATCTCGCAGCTCGCCGGGGGCGAGTTCAACATCAATTCACCGAAACAATTGGCCACCATCCTCTTCGAGAAGCTGGCCTTGAAGCCGATCCGCAAAACCAAGACCGGATACTCCACGGATGAAGACACCCTAAACCAACTGGCGACGCAGCACGAGTTGCCCGCGCAGATCCTGAGCTACCGGAGCTTGAGCAAGCTCAAGTCCACCTATGTGGACGCGCTGCCGCTGCTGATCGATCCCCGCACGAAGCGGCTCCACACCTCGCTCAATCAAACCGTAGCCGCCACCGGACGGCTGTCCTCGACCGAACCCAATTTGCAAAATATCCCGGTCAAGGGCGAGTACGGGCTGCGTATCAGGGAGGCCTTCATCGCGCCGCCCGGACACGCGCTGCTCTGTGCCGACTACAGCCAGATCGAGCCGCGCATTCTGGCGCACCTCTCGCAGGACCCGCGGCTGATTGAGATCTTTGCCAAGGGCGAGGATATCCATATGGCGACGGCCGTGGAGATTTTCAACCTTCCCTCCAACCAGATCACCCGCGAGATGCGGCGGGCGGCCAAAACGGTCGTGTTCGGCATCGTCTACGGCATCAGTCCGTTCGGCCTCTCTCAGAATATCGGGGTGCCTCAGGCCGAGGCGAAGAGATACATCGAAACGTTCTTCGAAAAATTCGCGGCCGTCCGGGCGCTGATGGACCGAAATATCGCCGAGGGCAAAGCGAAGGGCTATACCACGACGATCCTCGGCCGGCGGCGGCCCATCCCCGAGCTCCAGAGTCAAGATCCCGTGCAACGAGCCTTCGGCGAACGCATGGCGGTGAACAGTCCGATTCAAGGCTCGGCGGCCGACCTCATTAAGGTGGCCATGATCGGCGTCCACAAGAAGCTTCGGGAGGAGTTGCCTCAGACCAAAGTGATTCTTCAGGTGCATGACGAGCTGATTTTCGAGGTGCCCGAAGCGCAAGTGCCCGACGCGAAGCAGTTGGTGAAGACGGAGATGGAGGGGGTGGGACGGCAGCT
>DASTSI010000174.1:0-9113 GCA_035760745.1 Nitrospira sp.
CATCTCGTCCGAAGCGAGCGCTTCACGCATCACATTCTTAACATCAGCCGGTCTCGCTCGTTCTCCACGTCCGTAGAGAAACACCTACACTGTTTCACGTCCGGCCGGATCTGATTCGCGCCTCTTCTTCGAACAACGGCCGGTTGCGGCCGTCTTCCGACTGGCACATCTGTTGCTTTTCCCGCTCCGCGTTTCCACGTTCATTCAACCATGGAGAATCGGTATGTCATGCGTTGAACATTTCCTTCGTGCGTCACGCCGGGTGACGGCCATGGCCTTGCTGACGACACTCTGGTTGAGCGGTGAGGCATCCGCCGCCGACCGCAACAATTTGCACGTCAGGGTTCCGTCGCATCCCACGAGACAGGACGACACGTTTACCAGAATGTTTCCCGGCCTCCCGGCCTTCGCCCCCTCGACGGATGAGATGCGGGACAATGTCAGAAAGTTGGGCGAGCAGGGAGGCATCTTGGATGCGCAGGATCTTCTGACCGATCCGGCGCAGTCCATCCTGAATCCGGATCAGTTCAGCCCGAACAATCCCGACAATCCGAACATGACGGCCGGCATGACGTTCTTGGGGCAGTTCATCGATCACGATCTGACGTTGGACCTGAAATCCCCATTGATGCAGCAATCCGACCCCAGGCGGACCACGAATTTCCGCACCGCGGCGTTCGATCTCGACAGCGTGTACGGACAGGGACCGCAGGAATCGCCGGAGCTCTATGACCGGAGCTCGGGAGACATCAAATTCCGGATCGACGTCATTCCCGGCTCGGAAGCGGTGTCACGCCACGGCGCGGTGCGGTATGACGTGCCGCGGGATGCGAACAAGACCGCCTTGATCGGAGACAGCCGGAACGATGAAAACCTCGTCATCAGTCAACTCCACCTCGCCATGCTGCGGTTCCACAATGCGGTCGTGGATCACCTGCGTGCCAAGCCGGCGCTGGCCGGCGCACCGCCCGAGCGGATCTTCGCGATGGCCCAGCGGATGGTGCGCTGGCACTATCAATGGATCGTCGTCCACGAATTTCTTCCGCTGACGATCGGACAGGAGCTCGTCGACGACCTATTGCGCCGCAGACCACGCTTCTTCAGCGCCGGCGAAGCGCGATTCCGGAATTCGAGGGGTCATCTGCAGATCCCCGTGGAGTTCTCCGTCGCGGCCTATCGATTCGGCCATTCGCAGGTCAGGCCCAGCTATCGGTTGAATTTCGGTCCGGACGGCGGATCTCCCTTCTTCGCGTTCGTCTTCGACGATTCATTTGATCCGAACGATCCCGACCCGGGCGACATGCGCGGAGGCAAGCGGGCACCGCGGCGCTTCGTGGACTGGCAGACGTTTTTCGATTTTCACGACGGCAATGCGCGCCCGAACAAGCGGATCGACACCAAATTGTCCAGCGTCCTGATGCACCTGCTTGGGTCCCGCGGGCCGGCACCCGGCATGCCGTCCGACGGTGTGCTGTCGCTGGCGTCGAGAAACTTGATGCGGCACGTGAATTTCGGCGTGCCGTCGGGCCAGGCGATTGCCCGGGTGTTCGGCGTGCGCGTCCTGACGCCGTCCGAACTCTCTGAACTGCAGCCGTACGGCTTGGAGCGCAGCACACCGCTCTGGTACTACATTTTGAAAGAGGCGCAGATCGTGGAGGGCGGACGACGCCTGGGACCGGTCGGGGGCCGCATCGTCGGGGAGGTCTTCCTCGGTCTGCTCAAGGGCGACTCAGGCTCATATCTGGCGGAGGAACCTCATTGGAAGCCAATGTTGCCCGCAGCCGTCGCCGGTGACTTTCGCATGACGGATCTCTTGAAGTTCGCCGGCGTCGTGGCGCCGTTGGACTAGCCTTAAGGCACACACCGGCCGGCCGGGACGAGAGCCTGCCGCGTCAGGCTCACACACGGTGCGCGGTTTTCCGTACGACGGTCGCTTCGACTCCGTGCGTCCTTACCTCGTGGACGAGGTGTCAGCGCGCGCCGGTTGAGAGGACGGAGAGCCTCCCCCGTCGGCCACCGAGCCGGGAGGCGACTCCTTTCGAGCCCAGTTGCTCGCGGTGACGCACAGTCCCACTTCCTGCGCGGGGACGGGGATGTCCCGAACCGTGACGAGCGCGCCGCCGCTGGCATCGTTCGTCCAGACACGAATGGCCTTGGTTTCACCCTGAGGGAAGCGGAGATAGATCGTCGTATAGGCCAAGTCCTTCAAGGGCATTCCCTGCTGATCCACGGAGGGCTCGCGGTAGGAGAGGGTGATCGTTTTTTTGCCCGGCGGCAGAGCGGTCCTAAGGACGGGACAGCCGGGCGGAAGCGGGACCCCAGTTTCCGTTTCTTTGCGAAGCTCGTCGGTCTGCGCGCTCTTTTCGAGCACGTGTTGAGACACCGTCTGGCAACCGAGGGTGCAGGCCGTCCCGATGAGCACGGCGACTAGTCCGCGCATTCCATGCCCGTCGTGATACCCGGTACGTTCACTGAGCCATCGAGGACGCGCGCTGCTTTGGTGCCGGTGCATCGCGCCGAGGAACCGATCGCCCTTCCTCGAGGTCCTGGAGATCGGACCATGCCGTGATGTCGGTGCGGGACGGATCCACGGCGTCCAGATAGGCCAGGAACTTCACCATGCTCTCTGGAGAACTGGGTCCCCGCCGCAGCAGTTCCTCGTTCCATGCGGCCAGCTCAACCGGATGATGGGCCGTCGCGTGCTGCTGAAACCAGGCGACGACGCCTTCATCGGTGGGGTTCGCTTTGACGGCCGACGTGAACTGATCGCTGCTGAGTCCGGCGAACTCCAGGAGGCGCTCATCCATGGGGCAGGGGTAGATGTACTCGCCTTCCGTCCCGATCAGGACGGCGCGACACTTGTCGATCATGCGCGCAAGGTGTGCGTATCCCGCCAGGGTCTCCCGCATGCTGCGGGGAAAGCTCGTTCTCAAATCCATTGCTGCCGAATGGCCTTAGAGAAGGCGGTGATTCCTGAAGCTCAGGCTTTTCACCACAACTGCACCGTTCTCAAAGCTGATGATCCGTCTTGTCGCGGGAAGGTCCGACGCCCCGACCCGCACATGGGTGTCGGTGAAGCTCTCGACGTTGTTCAGTTTTCCGTCGGTCGGGGAGTAGTAGTAGACCGTGTAGCGCGTGGTCAGGTTCCGCTGCTCCTGCGTCAGGGTACTGTCCTCGACGTTAATGGTAAAGGCGAAGGGCGGCATCCCCGGGTGCGCCATCTTTCGGTTGATCTGCGTGATCCGGTCGTCTTTGACCCGATAGAACGAGTTCGATCCGTGGATGATCAGCTTCGGACCGAACGGGTGACCGTCGTCTTCGAGCGTCAACGTGTACTTTCCGTCCGATTCTTCGAAGGTCCGAGGCCCGCGATGGACGGCGATCATCGCGATCTGCTCCTGGGCCCACTTCTGAACGTCGGCGTCCGGCAATTCGACCGACACTTCCCGTGGACTTTTCACGGTCACGCGGCCGCTCGTCTCTTTTCCGTTGACCTTGACCGTAAGGTCTGCGGTGAATCCGTTGAAGTCCTTCTGCCATCGGGCGGTCTTTTCAAACGCCTTCCGCAACGTTTCCCGCGCGCGCGGATCATCGGCCACTGAGATCTGCTCATGTTTGGATGCATCCATGGTCTTCTCCGGTGACTGGGTGATGAACCAAAGAGCTGATTATACCTGCCCGTCTCTCGAAGGCTCAACAACCCGCCCATCGAACGCCATAGTTTCAAATGACTTTTGAGTTTGATATAGTTCGGCGATTCTCATGGCTGAGCCCGCCGTGACGAGGGGCGACGGCAAGATCCGAACCGAGAGAGGGCAGCGATGGAACGACGGGCGGCTTCCCATACTGAAGAAGAGGAAATGAATCAACGGCGCCGTCTCCTGAACGCCGCCAAAAAGGGAGATCAGAAAGCCGTCGCCAAGTTGTTCGAGCTCTACCAGGTGCGGGTCTATAATGCCGAGATGGTGAAGAAATTAAATCGGCAGGCCGGGATGCACAAGCAGGACAAAGCGTCCCAGGCGTCCAAGCCGTCCTCCGCGAAACGAGCGCGCGGGGTGAAAGCCTCCCACGCAACCAAGCCGAAAGCCGCCGCGAAGAAACACAAGAAATAGGATCTCATCACTGCACGGCGACCCGCAGGCCGCCGCTTCCCAGTTTGCCGGCGATCTCCTCCGCTTCTTTCCAGGATCCGGTGAAGACCACTGCTTCCCCATCGTGGTCGATCTTCCAGGCCAACTCGAAGGCTTTGGACGGCGTCATGCCGGGAATGCAGGCGCAGAACAGGGCGATCACCTGTTGGTACGTGTGGCAATCGCAGTTGTACACGATCACCCGCGCGTCCAGTCCGTCCCCCGTTCCCGTCGACGGGGTCTCGGTGGTCAAGGGAACGGCGACAGGCGTGGGGGAATCGACCATGGGTCGGATTCTAGCAGACTTACCGGAACGGATTAATATTCTTTGCGCACGACCAGGTGGTTTCCGATCACGATCGCGTCCCGCCGGCGCGATCGCTCCAGCAGCGCATAATGAGGCGCCGAATCCGTGGCGGCCTGTAGGTCGTGCGCGAGGGCCAGACGGTACGTATGCACGAGCGACGCCGAGGTCTTGACCAGGGCCAAGCCATACTGAAAGCGAAGCTCGTCGCCTGGCCCTCGGTGCACAAGGGACAACGTGCGCACCGAGTCGATCGAATAGGTGAGCGGGTGGACATACCTTTCGAGAATTTCTTCGGCCTGCCGCTCGTCGAATAGTCCCCGTCGAAACCGCTTGTCTTCGACCAGCGCCGCCTGAAACAACGCCCGCCACACGTCGTCAGCCAAGTCCCGGCCGATCGCTTCGCCGTCGTCCCTCGAGATCGGCCCGCTGACGTCGTACCCCTGGACCAATCGGCCGCTGTACAGAAGCTCGGGAAGCGCGTCACCCATGCGATCGCGAAATGCGGTTGTGCCGGAGAACGGCGTCAGTTGAAGCGCCATAAAATCCCTGAAATGAACGGCGCGGAACCGCATGAGCATCCGGTCCAGCGTTTCCTGGTGGCAGAGATGGAACGGGTAGAACAGTGCGTCGGGAAGCATGCCCCGTTTCATCGACAATGCCGGCGCCCCATGCTAGGGTTTTGCCCCATGGCCACGCTTGTCACGTCCTGGCTTGATGTCTTGCTGCTGTTCATTCCCGTCGCGCTGGCGCTCGAGTGGGTCCACGGCGATCCGCTGGCTGTTTTCCTCGCATCGGCGCTGGCCATCGTTCCGCTCGCCGGCCTGCTGGGGCGTGCCACAGAACACCTATCCGCTCATGTCGGTCCGGGAGCCGGCGGACTGCTGAACGCCTCTCTCGGCAATGCCGCGGAGCTGATCATCGCGCTGGTGGCTTTGCGGGAGGGGCTTCATGACGTGGTGAAAGCCTCGCTGACCGGGTCGATCCTCGGCAACATCCTCTTGGTGCTCGGAGCGGCGATGATTGCCGGCGGACTTCGGTACGAGAGGCAGCAGTTCAACCGAACGGCGGCCGGAATGGGAGCAAGCCTCCTGCTTCTCGCCGCAGTGGGCTTGATCATTCCCGCCCTGTTTCACTTCACGGCATCCGACCGCGGCATGAAGATCGAGCGGGAAGTCAGCCTTGAGATTGCCGTTGTTCTGTTCAGCATTTATCTCCTGAGTCTCATCTTTTCGTTGAAGACTCATCGCCACGTGTATGCCGCCGACGGCCAGTCGCCGGCGGACCTCCACGAGCGGCCCTGGAGCAAGACCACAGCGGTCGCGGTGCTGACCGGCGTCACCATACTCGTCGCGCTGATGAGCGAAGTCCTGGTTGGAACCCTCGAGGAGGCCGCCCACCGGTTGGGAATGACACAACTCTTCGTGGGCGTCATTCTCGTGGCGCTCGTCGGGAATGCGGCCGAGCATTCCACTGCGGTCATGGTGGCGGTCAAGAACAACATGGACCTTGCGTTCTCCATCGCGGTCGGATCGAGCCTGCAGATTGCCTTGCTGGTGGCGCCCGTGCTGGTCTTTGCGAGCTACCTCTTCGGCAGGCCGCTGGACCTGATCTTTACGCCGTTTGAGGTCGCGGCCGTGACGATCTCGGTGCTGATTATGGGATTCGTCGCGATGGACGGGGAGTCGCACTGGATGGAAGGCGTCATGCTGGTCGGGGTCTATGCCATGCTGGCGATCGCGTTCTATTTCTTACCGTCCTAAAAAGAATTGCTTGGCATTCTGCCGTCAAAAAGTATCCATGTCGATGACTTCCGTCGCATCCCAGAGATTCTTCTTCTCCGCGTCCGCCAGGGCCTTGATCCGATCTTCTTCCGTCTCCTCGCCGAATTCGACCTTTTGACTCTTGGGCTCGCCCTGCGGCGCCGCAGGCTCTCCTTCGGATGACGGCGCGGTACGGCGCCGCTTTTTCGATGGATCCATATTCACCGGCATACATTCCTCCGCGATCGTCGTTCCACGTGATGAACCTCGTTCTTCGCCCGTTTGACCTGCGCTCGACAACGTTGGTACAGTCCCGGCCACGATGCTGGACGCCAAGGTCTGGTGGCCGCTCTTTCCCTTGCTCCTGCTCCTCGTCATTGTGAGCCTCACCTGGGCCCTGGTGCTCGTCGTCCGCGGCAGACACGATCGCCGGGCAACATGGCTCCAGGCCGGAGCATTCGCCTGCTATTTTCTCGCTGCAATCTCCGCCATTGCAAGCGAGCGCGGGGCCGTCTCGGCCAACCTTCACCGGCCGTTCTCGCTGCTGACTCAACTCTGCCTGCTCGGAGCTCTGGCGCACCACTGGAACGGGGACCGACAAGCGCTTCGATGGCTCAACGCGCTCGCCTGGGCCGGAATCCTCTTGGACGGCGCCCTGCACTTCCTGATGATCCGGCATTAAGGAACGTTCAACAGCCCTGCGTCGAGTCACCCCAATCGGCCGATGAGCACACCGGCCTGCCGCGAGGCCAATCCGACAGCCCCCATCAGTATAGCCGCTCAGCCACGAAGTCGGCGTAGCGGCGCCCTTTCGCGGTCAATCTCGCCCGCTCCCCCTCTATCTCGATCAATTCGGCGCGTTGACAGTCGGCAATCGTCGATGCGTAGCCGAAATTGCCTGCGTGTTCACGGAGAGACCGGCTCGGGATCCCCCGGACAAGTCGCAAGCCGAAGACCACGGCGTCGCGGAGACGCTCTGCATCGGTCAACGTCGCTTCCTCGATGACAGGAAGACGCGCCTCGGCGAGCGCCGTCTCGTACGCCGCAAGATCAGCCACGTTGCCGAATCGCCGGCCGCTCATAAACGATTGCCCGCTCGGCCCCAATCCCAAATAGTCTCCGCCGGTCCAATACAGCAGGTTGTGCCGGCATGCAAATCCCGGCCTGGCATAGTTGGAAATTTCATACCGTTCGTACCCTGCCGCGGCCAAGAACCCTTCGGCCCCTTCATCCATGGCGTTTTGGACGTCCTCATCGGGCATCGGAACACGACCGAGCCGAACATGGCTTGCGAATTTGGTTCCTGGTTCGACCGTCAATGCGTAGCACGAAAGGTGAGAGGGCTCGAGTTCCGCGCAGCGTTCCAGTGTCCGCTTCCAACTTGAGAGCGATTGCCCCGGAAGACCGTACATGAGATCGAGATTCACGTTGGTGATGCCCGCGCTTCTCGCCTGAGAGACGGCGGTCACCGTGTCCGCGCTGACGCCAGGCCGGCCGACTCGGAGCAGCTCCGCGTCGTTCATCGATTCCGCCCCGAAGCTCATGCGCGTCACCCCGGCCTCTGCCAGCCGGCCAACTGCGGCGTCCGATACCGTGGAAGGGTGCGCCTCCACGGTGATCTCGCAGCCGTTCGACAACCCAAAATACTTCTGAACCTCCGTCAGAATCGCGATGAGGCTGTCGCTGCCCAAGACGGTGGGAGTGCCGCCGCCGAAATACACCGAGCAGACGGCACGACGGCGAAGATCCGGCTGCATTCCGTAGAGGGCGATCTCGCGCTTCAACGCCGACAGGAACCGCTCGGCGGCGGGCTCTCGATGCAGCTCGAGATAGAACGAGCAAAAATCGCATCGCTGGCGGCAAAACGGAATGTGAATGTATAGCCCGAACGGTCTCGTCATGACAGATGAAAGGCCGTGGGATTCGACAGATCGCGCGAGAGGACAATTTCTATTTCGTCGGCCGGCGACATCCCTCTGTTCCGAATATGCGACTTCCACGCCCGGTGCTGGCGCAGGGATTCGAACAAACTCTTCAAGACTTGCGGTTTGATGCTGGTCTCCCACTCTCGAAGCCAGCCGTGCTGATCCTCTTCGCCTTCATACTCGTCGGGAAAGGTGGCTTCCAAACTGAAGCGCAGCGTGAAGGTCTTTTCTTCCTGATACATGGGGGCTCCTGATTGAAACCTCATCGGGGGCGATCTTATAATGAGACCCCTTGAGGAGGAGTGTGATCGTATGCCTATCTTCGAATATGTGTGCCGGGAATGCAATCACCGCTTCGAGCTGCTGATCCAAGGTTCCAACACAGCCGCCTGTCCCCAGTGCGGGACGACGAACCTTGACAAACAATTTTCGGCGTTCGGCGTCGGCGCCACCGAGGCATGGGGGACCCCGGCCGGTGGTGGGCCCTGCGGAAGTTGCGGGGATCCGCGTGGCCCCGGCGCCTGCTCAATGAATTGACCATGGATTCAGAGGAGCAGCGCCTCCGTCGCGTCATCGCGACGGTCTCCCAATCGGATCCTCTTATCAAATTGTTGCAGCAGGTCGAGTCGGGACGCATGAAACCGACGGACGCCGGGTTGCGCGCCGTGACCGAATCCTGGCTCGCGACGTACCAAAAGACGATCTCCGGCGCGGGACTCTCACGCCAGGCACTGCAGCGGGTCGATCCCTCGCCTCGGATCGCGAAGCTGGTCGAGGTCGGCGTCTTGAGCGACGACCATCCCGCGGTGACCGCGCTTCGTGCGGAGTTCGAAAAGCTCTATCAGCAAGCCTCCGGCTGACCGGTCCATGCACGGCCGCTGGTACAGCACCGGCCTCTTCTGCCTGTTCCTGTGGTCCTCCGCCGCGCAAGCCCAAGAACCGGTCGTCGTCCCTCGGCTCCACACGCTTCCGCCCGATCAACTGACGAGCA
>DASTSI010000175.1:0-6249 GCA_035760745.1 Nitrospira sp.
CTGCCGCTGCCGTCCGCGCCATACGATCAAGATGCTGTGTCATCTTCCAGCCCTCCTTGTGTGTGTCGACCACTCGTTCGGTGATCGCAAATTTGTCCATGGCCCTCACGGCCTGTCAGGCCGCGGCCTGTCCAACGTTCATCCCGGCGGTGTCCGCTCCCGCCCCGATAACCTCGAGCACATACCAGGCATTACCGGACTGGATGCGACAGCAGCGACGCTCGAGACGTCGATCTCCGTCGATGAGCACCTCCCACGCTGTTTCCTCGCATCGTCCCAATCCCAGTCGTTCGGCGGCACGATTTCGGTAGAGCAACTCCCCTCCCGACCCCCAGAGGCTGATAGAGTCGCTGCTCGTATCGAGCAGAAATGCTATGGGATCGTGTCGAAGCGATGCCGCCCAAGCGAGCGGGCCGACGCCACGGTAAGCTAAAAGTTGAAAGGCGGCCATCAAAGCCGCCTTCGCCATCTCGCTGGGAGGCTGGAGAGTTTCCTGCCTGCGGCGCGGCGCATGCCATGCCACCGGGAGCTGCTCCGTCTCTTCAACGAATTCGACTCGCCAACGTCCTGTTCCCATCAGAAGAATCCTCCGCCTCCAGACGAAGCTTTTTCTGCCGGAATGTCGGAGGGCTCGACACGTCGCCGAATGGGGAGATATTCCACCGCCGGCTGGCGGCGCATTGGTTGGGGAAACAGGCTCATGAGTTCCAACACCTCCGCTGGCATCTCTGTCCGTACAGGTAACCCGAGGGCAAGTGCCTTGTCACAACTGATCGGATAGTCGTGGGTCCAAGTACCCCTGGCCAACAGATCGCCTAACTCGGTCGCTTTCTGCGGCGACAGCGTGCGTTGCAAAAGTTCGGAGACGGCCTCACGAAGTTGTGCGATCGCCTTTTCTCCGACATCGGCCAACACGAGCGTCTCGTCGTCAATCTCGGCGACTGGCTTCCGTGTGACAACTTTCAACAGCGAGGCGGCCGGATACTGGCCCAGCTGCGGATCGACGGGCCCCAGCACGGCATGCGGCGACATCATGATTTCATCCGCCGCAAGCGCAATCAGTGTGCCGCCGGACATCGCATAATGGGGAACCAGCACAGTCACCTTTCCTTTGCGCCGCCGAATAGCCCGCGCGATCTGAAGAGAGGCCAGGACGAGCCCCCCCGGTGTGTGTAAAATGATATCCAGCGGTACCTCTAGGTCCGTGAGCTCGCAGGCTCGCATCACATCCTCGGCATCGTTAATGTCGATGTAGCGCATGAGCGGAAATCCCAGGAGGGCCATCGTCTCCTGTCGATGCACCAGCAAGATGACACGCGAGCCTCGGCGCTCTTCAATTTTCGCGATCATTCGAAGCCGCGACGCCTCTAACAGCCGTTGCTTGATGATCGGTTGGAAGGCCGACAGCATGAAAATCAGCCAGAATAGGTCTCCGACGCCCACTGGATTCGTCCCCCTTCACGTTCCGACGTGTCTGCGTCTCCTTAACCTCACCGACTCCACGCCTCCTCGAGTACGACTTCGTCCGGCGCACGCGGCCGCCCTCGGCGGCGCTCTGGCAGAAGAAATAACGGATGCAACGTCATCCCGAACACGAATCCGCCCACGTGGGCCCACCAGGCGATTCCCCCGGCGTTCTGAGGGCCCAGCGCCTCCAACGTGCCGCTGAACAGTTGACTGATGTACCAGACGAATAGGTATGTGACCGCAGGGACTTCAAAAAAGAATGGCCAGAAAAAGATCGGAATCAGCGTGATAATGCGTGCATGGGGGAACAGCACAAAGTAGGACCCGAGAACACCGGCAATGGCTCCGGACGCGCCGATCGTTGGAATGGTCGAATCGGCATTGGTGATCCAATGAATCAAGCCTGCGGTCACCCCCGCCGAGAGATAGAAGAGGAGGAAGGAAGCACGGCCCATGCGCTCTTCCACATTGTCGCCGAAGATCCAAAGCGCCCACATGTTGCTGACGAGATGCCACAACCCACCATGAAGAAACATGCTTGTCAGAAAGGGCCAGTAATCATTGAGTGGAAGGCCCAGTCGGTGTGCCCATTCCGGATGGGTATATCGAACGGGGACAATGCCGAACAGATACATCAGTGCATCGAGTCCGGCAGGATCCAGGGTCAGTTCATAGAGAAAGACCAGGACGTTGAGCGCGATCAGCGACCAGGTGACCAGCGGGACACTGCGAGTCGGAATCGTGTCATGGATTGGAATCACGGCTCAGTCCTTGTCTCTCTCCGGACAGCTCCATCCCTTGCAAATCGGTGTCCTCGGTTAGCGGAGAGGCTCGCTGGAAACGCTCGTCCTCCTCAACCATCAAGCTCGCCATTTCGATGGGCAAATCCGAATACCCTTTCGCAGGGACCCATGACAGCTCCGTACTTTTCTGCGTTTAGAGCGCGATGGATGACATCGCCCTGCGCAACATTTCCTTCCACGAGACTTTAATTCGGTTGTCCACCTCGGTGACTCCTGCTGCCTGCCATGCCGCCCGTTCAGCCTCTTGCTTCTCCGCCCACGAGCGCACCGTCCCTCTCAAAATAACTTGGCTCCCCTTCACCTCGACCGTAATCTGCTGTGCGTCGGTTTTGGCACTGCGCACCAACGCCTGTTCGATGTTCTTCTTGAGATCCTTAGGCTCCACTCGAGGTTTGACGGCGATCAAATTCAGTACCCCCCGGACTCCCACCAGGCGGCGCACAACGTCTTCGGCATCCTCTTTCTGGAACTGCCATTCGACCTGTCCCTTCAGCGTGACAATGCCTTTGGAGACCGTGACTTGAATCTTTTCCGCAGGTAACAATGCATCCCACTTCAGCGCACGAATGGCAGCCTCGGCAATTTCAGGATCACTGTACGCCGGAGAGACGGGGAGGTGGACCTCAATATCGTTGACCACAGCTTTCACGCCGCGGATGCGATGAGCGGCCTCCTCCGCAGCCCATTTCTTGGAGTAGGAGTCAACCCAGCCCGTGAGCGAGACAACGCCGTCCTTGACGGACACACCGATCTCGTTCGGCATCACACGGGCATCCCACCTCAATTCGTCCAACACCTCTCTGTGAATTTGCTCGTCGCTGAGAATGTCGGTATCGGTTTTTGTCTCTGTGGTCATGATTCGTTTCCTTTCGGTTGTTCCTCACTCTCCTCTTCTCGATCCGACTCGTTGTTAGGCCGCAACCTCCACTCTGGCGGGAAGCGCCTCTAGAGCCGTAAGAATCCCATCGGCTCCCGGATGCACGCCGACCGGAGACAGATAGCTCCCGCGAATCATTCCCTCCTTGTCAATCACGAACAAGGCACGTTCGGAAACGCCATCACGATGACGATAGGCTCCATGCAGGACACGCGCGCGACCGAGCCTTTTGGGCTCGGGCGCCGGAGTTCCGGGCCTAAGCAGGCCGTCTGGTTGTATGCTCTTTGTTCAGTATGCACTGCACTCACGGTGGTGCTCCTTTTGCGTGTTCACGGATCAGCGTTCGGTTGCGTCGCCCCACTCGAACAGGGTTAGGGTACGATCGCGATACGGTTCTCCACCGAGGTGACCCCCGGTGCCGACCAGGCTACTCGCTCCGCGTCTTCCCGTTCCGACCAGGCCCGCACCATGCCCTTCAGAATGACTGTGCTTCCTTCCACCTCAACCGTGATACGCTCCGCGTCCGTTGTGGCGCGACGAATCAGCGCCTCTTCGATCTTTTGCTTTAGATCAGTAGGCGTCACACGAGGATGCACCGTGACCAAATTGTTCACACCTTTGACACCCCACAGGTTTCGGACAATCCGCTCCGCATCCTCCTTCTGTTGCTGCCACTCGACTTCGCCCTTCAGCGTGATAAAACCTTTTGAAACGGTGATGCTGAGCTTGTCGGCCGGGACAAGCGGGTTCCAATTCAGTGCGTGATGGGCAGCAGCTGCGATCTCGGGGTCGGTTCGCTCATCAGAGGGACGCACATGAATCTCGATGTCGTTGGCCACAGCCTTCACTCCGCGGACACGGTGAGCAGCCTCTTCAGCCGCCCACTGCTTCGTGAGGGAATCGACCCAACCCATCAACGTCACGACTCCGTTTTCGACTGTCACGGCAATGTGGTGCGTCTGAAGACGGGTATCCCATTTCAGCTCCGCGATAACATCGTTCTGGATCTGGTCGTCGGTTCGGTTGTCGGTCATCGTCGCGTTGGTCATCGTTATTCTCTCGGTACCCTTGTCCCTAATCGATTCGGGCAGCCGCCAAAGCGTTATGCTGCGGCCTGAGCCGTCTGCGCTTTGAAATCCTCATAATGGGCGCGCAATCGGAAGCTGAGCCAGATCAGCAGGATGCCGAAGGCCGCCGTATATGCTCCCCAGAACCAGACCAGCGCCACGGCTCCCGCGTCAGGGACCAGGGCAAAGAGCACACCGAGGGCGATTGAAAATACGCCGGACAAGGCAAGCAACCATTCTCCCTTGATCTCTCGCCGGAGTCGGATCGCAGCGATGATCTCCAGCACGCCGGTGACGAGAGCCCAAGCCGCGATGAGGTACACTAGCGCAAGCGCCGTAATGCCTGGCCAGATGAAACTGACAATGCCGACGCCGAGCCCTAACACCCCTTCAAGGGCCATCGCCCACCATGGGCGCATCCGGCCTTTGCGCCAGACGGTCACGAGGTTGAAGACGCCGTCTAAAATGGCGTAGGCACCGAAGAGCCACACCAGCGCGAGCATCGTGGGGAGCGGCAATACGAATGCGACGATACCGATCAGAATCCCTAACAGGCCGCGCAAGGCAATCGCCCACCAGTTCTCGCATAAGATCGATAGAGCATCCATTGGTTTGGATCTTTCTCTTGTCACTATTGTTTGGTTGCAGCGTCCTGCCGCGCCTCCCGTACAGTGGTACTTTTGACGTTGAGCCCGCTCACATCCACGGTTTTGACACCGTGGATCCTTTCCAGATCGTTCGCGATTAGATATTTGTGGCTGAGGTTGTCGATCGAGCCGTTCAAAGTGACTACGCCGTTCTTGACGACAGCATTCACGTCATCTAAGTTCACAAGAGAGGACGACTGTAGGTAGAAGACCACGTCTTTCTCTATTTCCCGATCGGGCCGCGGATGTATGACCTTCAGCATGTTCACGACTCGGACCACGCCCGGGACCGTTTTCGCCGCAACTTCTGCGGCAAGACTTTGGCTCGGTTTCTCCACCGCACCTTTGACTGTGACGACACCGTCGTTCACGGAAACCTGTATGTCGCTCTTCTGCAGTGCCGGCGTGGACTTCAACGCTTCTTTGACTGCCTGCTCCACTGCAATGTCCTTCGTTGGAGCCGGCCTCACGTTCAGTTGATTGTTCACGGATTTCACACCATACGTACTCACCACAAGATGTTCTGCGAGGGCTTTTTCCGTGAGGGTTCCCACGCTGCCGGACAAGGTGGCGGTTCCGTTGTCAACTTTGACCTGAATCGCTTTCGGATTAATCCGTCCGTCCATCGCGAGCCGTTGTGCGATCGCGCTCTCAATTTCATGATCCGCAATCGTTGAGGGCTGGCCCCTAAATCCCATTGCCAAGCCCAGGGCGATCACCAGTAAGACGCGAATCACAGTCGTCATGGTCATGCTCCTTCCTGTCTCTCGCACGTCACCCATTTCACGGCCCCGTCACACCGTTGGTCGTCAGGCGGCTTGCGCCATCGGGCGCCCGTTATCTTCGATCGGGATTTTTTGACCGTCGGATTGTTTCTTCATTCCTCCAGCATCCGCTGCATGAAATGGACCTCCTCGTCCGGAGCAACTCGTACGGGGTACATGGAAGGAATGCGGACATGCGCGGGCTCCATCCACGGAGCCTGATGAAGCCCGTGGCGCTTCGGTATTCGACTGTTGGGGACTCTTCGGTTGTTCTCTGACTTTGCTGCTCGGCCATCGTCGCTCTCCTGGTCCTTGGTCCTTGCGGATCCGTTTAGTGGCACTTCGCCCGAGGTAAACCTCCAAATAAAGGTTCCCGCAATGACCAGGACCATGCGGCATCCTGTGGAGAGCTAGTAGGAGATCGTAATCTTATTGTCGACTTCGGTTATCCCCGGCGCCAGCCACGCCGCCCGTTCAGCCTCGTCTTTTTCCGCCCATGACCGAACGGTTCCCCTCAAGATGGCTTTGCTGCCTTCGACTTCGACGGTGATGTGCTCGGCGTCTGTCTTGACGCTGCGCACCAGCGCTTCCTCTATCTTCCGTTTGAGATCCGACGCCGTCACA
>DASTSI010000176.1:0-20925 GCA_035760745.1 Nitrospira sp.
TCACCACAGTCTTCCCATCGATTCCGCCACGTCACGCGGTCCTCCCGTTTCCTGACAGCTCCTGAGCGGTAGGGCCTGCGGGCGGCGCCCCTGTGCGACCTCCCTCTGTGGGGAACGTCGGCGGGACGCGGCAACCAGGTACCGTCGCAGCTCTTGTGTGGCGGCGCCGATTGACGGCGGTCAACATCGGCGGAGCGTGCTTTACGGGGTTTCGCCGGCATCGCGGTGAAGCGCATGACAAAGGTCCTAGGCGTATGACGCATGACAAAGGTCCTAGGCGTATGACAATGACGTATCCGATCAATATCCGATTAGAGGTCCACAGTTGGATCTTGTCCGTGGTGGTGCACGTGGCGGCCGTCCTCGCTGCGGTGCTCTTCGTGCCGCTCATTCAGGCGCCGCCATTGAAAGAGCCTTTCACTTGGGACGTTTCACTGGTCTCACCGGTTCCCGAAGCGGTGTCACAAGACTCCGAGGAAAGCCCGAACCCGGCGGAGCCGGCGGAGGCCATGCCTCCTGCTGCAGTGCAGGCGGCACATGAGCCGGTTCAATCTGTTCCGCAGGTGATGACTCGCCACGTGGCGAAGTCGGAGGCCCCTACGGTCGTCCAACGGGACACGCCTCAGCTCGTTGAGCAGCCGAAACCCGCTCTAGCGACTCCGCCGGTGACTGAACGAGACCGGCCCGAACCGGAGCCGGTACAGGGCATTGAACAGCGGCGCGTGGAAGAGCCCGTGGAACGCCACGTTCAGGCCACGGTACACGACAGGCTCGAACAGGAGAGTCCTCGAGCCGAAACCGCTCATCGAGAGGCGGTCACCGAGAGAGCCGAGCCCACCACCAGCCCTGCCGCGGCGGCGGCGAGTTCCTCGGAGCCGGCTGTCACCGAGAGAACCGTGCAGGAACCCACAGCCGTTCCACCCGTCCCCACGGAATCGGTGGCAACGGCCGCTCCGTCACCAGAGGTCCCCTCCAATTCCACGTCACAGACAAGCGTGGTCCCGGAGCCCCAGACCGCGGCCACCATGGAGAAGCCCGCGCAAGTCGCGAAGGCGGCGCCCTCCGGCCCTCAGGCGAAAGTCGACACCCGTTGGCTTGCAGAATCGCTCTGGCGGCGCGTCGCAGAGTTGAAGCGCTACCCCCATGCCGCCCGATTGAATGGATTGCAGGGAAAGGTGGTGTTGAAGGCGATCATTCGTTCGGATGGACATCTTGCCGAAGTGTCCGTCCAGAAAAGCTCGGGACATAACGTGCTCGATGAAGCGGCCATGGAAACCGTGAAGCTCGCCTGCCCGCTTCACATGAAACACGAGTTGGGAACCCCGCAGATCGTGGTCAGCCTTCCCATCGTCTTTAGCCTGGCGAACTGAGCGGTGTCGTTGTGAGGCGGGATCCAGGATCCTGCCGGATGTCGAGGGAATGAAGAGCGCAGCATCATGAGGGTGACAGGCGGCACATCGGGATTCGACTTCGTATTCGCCGGCCCCTGGCTTATCGCTTCCCTGCTCGTCGGGGTGCCGATCCCGGCGCATGCCGCCGACGCGAGGGCACTGTACGGCCCGAAGCACATCACCGTCCATCAGGCGAAGCATGTCGTCGGTCCGACGGTGCAGATCGATGAACAAGGCTTCCTTTCGGCTGCGTGGGTGGAAGAGGAACAGGACACACGATTGATTCTGTTCGCACGGTCGGAGCAACCGGGGGGACCGCTGGGACCTCCTGTCAACGTGAATGCACCGTCCGAAACCCCGTATGCCCGGCAGGAAGCTCCGGCGCTTGTCGTCAAGGGAACCGACGTGTTCATCACCTGGGCCATGACCCATCCGAAGATGACGCCCGACAAACCGTTCTCCAGCGAGCTTCGGTTGAGCCGGTCCGGCGACGGAGGAAAGACGTTTGGCCCCTCGATCCTCGTCAACGACGATGCACAGGCGATCAATCATACCTTCGATGCCCTGCACGTGACGTCGAACGGAGATCTTCATCTGGCCTGGATCGACGGCCGCGAGGGCAAGAAGGAGCCCGGGACGTTCGTCGCCAAGTCGACTGACGGCGGGCGAAGCGTGTCAAGGAATCTGAAAGTCGATGAGAACACCTGTGTCTGCTGCCGCACCGCGCTCGCGACGTCTCCCGATGGCGTCATCTACCTGGCTTGGCGAAAAATCTTTGAAGGGAACGTTCGGGAGACCGTGGTGGCCCGATCCACGGACGGCGGTGCCACGTTTTCGCCACCGACCGTTGTCGGCAATGATCGATGGGTGTATCCCGCGTGCCCGCATCGGCCGGCTTCACTCGGTGTCGACGGGACGGGGCGTCTCTATGTCGTTTGGTACACGGAAGGCGCCGATGAGACGCCAGCCGTCTATGTCGCCTATTCGGACGACCGGGGGCTCACCTTTTCCGAGAAGAAGCAGTTGAACCGCTCCAAAGGCACGTTTCCTGACCATCCGCAGATGGCCGTCGATCCCGCCGGGCGAGTCGTGGTGGTGTGGGAAGAGCAATCGCCGGTTCGTCGTGAGGTGGTCCTCAGTTATTCCACGGATCGCGGCGGCTCGTTTACCGCGCCCCAAAAACTCAATGAGAAGAACGGGCAATCGCCGACCGTGGCGGTCAACCAGAAGGGGACGGTCGTGTTGGGGTGGAAGGAGCATGCGATGCCGGCTCACCGCATCGTACTCCAGACACTCGAGTTGCCTGGTGGAGATGTCGTTGCGGACAATGGGGAATTCCGTCGGCCGTAGAGAGCTCGTGTGGCTGGGTGTGACGGTGATCTGGCTCACGGTCATGGCGGCGCATGCCGCCGCACCGGCGGCAAGCGATCCCTACGCCACCCTCCATATCACTCGATTTGCGGTCGGGACGCCCGCTGTGTCATTTGACCTCAAGGGCCTCGACGGATCCCTCGCTTCCCGCGATCTGGCCGGGAAGATGGTGCTGCTGAATTTCTGGGCCACATGGTGCGGCCCCTGCAAGGAGGAAATGCCGTCACTGGCCCGACTCCAGAACCGGTTCGATCCCTCGCTGGTTCGTGTCGTGACCGTGACCGCGGACCACCATCCGTCCGGCATCAAACAATTCCTGAATCATCTTGGCATCACCCTGCCTGTGTTGTTTGACGACGACCAGGAAGTCTCACGGGCGTTCATGGTGCGCGGGCTTCCCACCACCGTGTTGATCGGACCCGATGGTCATGTGGTCGGTCGCGCCGTGGGGCCGCGGGCCTGGGATAGCGAAGAATCGGTCGCCCTTGTTCGGCAGATCCTGAAAGGCGAGCCGTGAGACGGATCGGCGCGGCGCTCGCAGTCGGCATGGCGGTGCTGTATCTCGCCGTTCTGATCGAAGCGGCCGGTTGCTTGTCCATGCATGAGCCGCCGTCGCCGGTTTCGCATCACCATGGCTCGTCTCACTCCGCGCATTCCTTGTGCGCCTCGGTGTGCCAAGGAAGTCCTCTGGTCGCGGTTCTCTCCGTGGTGTCCGCGGGCGGCATCTTGCCCGTGGCGTCTCGTTCGATCGTGTTCGTCAGCCGCCGTGCGACCACGGTCTTGTTTCCCATCTTTCCGTCACGTGCCCCTCCGCATTCCGTTCCCGCTTAGCACTTCCCCAGTCACAGGACATGTCGATCGGCGTCGCTGCGCGCGCCGAGTGCCATCGGCCGCCTTCCGAGCGGCAACCGAAGGAGTACAGGGCCATGTCGAGAGGAATGTCTGGAGCGGGTGTGTGCCGGATGCTGCGGGCGCTGGCTCTCGCCATGCCGGTCGTCGCGGCGACCGGGGCCGGGAGCCCCGCATGGGGACAGGACAGCCCCGCCGGGGAACCCACCCCCTCGCCGCGCGAACAGGAGTTGCGCAAACAACTGAGGGACATCCTTCACGAACTTGAGGAATTACAGCACAAAAAGGAACAGGCCACACCGGAAGCCGAGCGGCCTCCGATCGTGAAAGAAACGACTCCCGAACTCTCCGAAGCCGCCGCGGAACCCGTACCCTCCTTTGAACTCGCCGACATGAGCATCGTGAGCCGTCGCTTTCAGCAGCGTCTGGAGGGAATGTCGCTCTTATCGACCGTCCCCGCTGAAACCGATTCCCAGCCGACGCGAACGATGCAGGAATCCCTTCAATCGATGCCCGGGATCGCGCTCAGGCAGGCGAACGGGCCGCGGGACTTCAGCATCATGATCCGGGGGCAAGGTGCGAAAACGACGTTTGCCGTACGAGATATCAAGATCTATGAGGACGGGTTCATCCAAACCCAATCGGACGGACTGTCCCGCCTCGACCTTCAGGACCCCTGGTTCATGCGGAGCACGGAAGTCATTCGGGGAGCGGCCTCGTCGCTCTACGACAACTATGCGCTCGGCGGCATGGTGCAGTTCAGGACCAGGCGGGGGAGCGACATCAACGGATTCGAAACGTTCCTTTCCGGCGGGTCGTTCGGCTATTTCAAACAAGCGTTTGCGCTTGGCCAGCACACCGACCGTCTCGATGTGGCGCTCTTTGCGAGCAACGTCGCGGAGGATGGATTCATCCGGAACAGCAATTACAACACGCAGACCCTGGATTTCAATTTTCGTTTCAACATCGACGACAAACAAAGCGTCTACTTCAAAGCCATTTCCAACTGGCTGGACACGAGGGTGCCCACGCGGCTGACGCAGGCCCAGTTCATTGCCGATGAACGTCAAGCGGGAGGCGCACAGACCGTATGCGTCGCGGGCGCGTACAACCCCGGCTGCGCCGATGCCATCGCGCTGCATCAAGGGCGTGTCGATCGGCGCACCATCATCGGGGGCATGTATGAACGGCAGCTTGATGCGAGTACGTCACTCACCATCGAAGCGGACTACGACGTCAAGGATATCAACCAGTATTTTTCGCAGATCACCGACAACGTCAATCCCAATTACAAGACGTACACCGACCTCCGTCATACCGGGCACCTCGGAGCGATGCCGCTGAAAAGCTACGTCGGCTTCTTTGCGAACAACATGGAGCAGGAAGGACAAACGTTCCAGAATCTCGCCACGGGTTTTGGGACCAGGGGAACGTTGCTTCAGAACAACCGGGGACGGATCAACAACATCGGCGGGCGGATCCGTGAGGAGCTCGAGATCGATCCCCAATGGCTCTTCGCTGCGGGACTGGGATTCGAACAATCGCAGCTCTCCATCGATACGATCAATTACGATAATACCGGGGCGGTGGCCTCGCGACCGAGCATCACGCGCGATTTCACCAATTGGGCGCCTGAAGCGTCGCTCACCTGGAAGCCGACGGAGAGCCATCGGTATTGGGTTCGGAGCTCGACCGGCTATGCCATCCCCACCTTTGCCAACCTCACGCGCGATCCTGTGACCGGTCTTCCGGGCGCAAATTTCGATTTGAAGCCGCAAAAGAATTGGAACAACGAGATCGGCATGGAATCGAGAATCACGAAGGACTTCATGGTCCAACTCGTCGGATTCTGGACGTTCTTTAAGGATGAAATCATTACCCAGACGATTTCCGGTGCCAATACCATTTCCGCCAACGCCGATTCCTCACAGTATCGCGGCATCGAAGCCTTCTACGATTGGCGGCCGCTGGAGGGACTGCGGCTCTCCGGCGCGTATACCCACATCCAAGCCAAGTACATCAATTTTTCAGACCGCACGGCAGCCGGCTCCACCGTCCGGGACGGCAAGCAGGTGCCCAATGTCCCGACCGATTTTCTAAATCTCAAAATGGAGTACGATCACTCCCCCACCGGCTGGGGCGGGTGGCTCGAGGCGAATTACTACAATAGCTATTTTTTGAACAACAATAATACGTTTGCCATTCCGTCGTATTTCGTCGGAACGGCAAACATCCATAAGACGATGGAGGTGAAGAATCGGTGGTTCCGATTCGCGAGGTTCTATCTTCAGGTCGACAACATCGCCGATAAGAAATACGCCGCCTCCGGGCAAGTGGTCACCGGTGAGACGACCGCGCAGGCTGCGGGACAGCAGGCCTTCTTTGCGGGCTATGGCCGGGCTATTTACGGCGGTGTGACGATCGGGCTGTTCTGACTGCGCAGAGGCTCCGCTCCGCGCTCCTGTCAGGCTCGGTCAATCACGGCGATGGCGCATTCAAAGGGCCGACTGTGCCTGTGAAGCACCGGTGCGCGTTTCGTTGCCTCGCGTTGATTTCGCGGGAAGGCCCCCGTATAGTTGCGCGGGTGTTCTCTCTACGGAGCGCCCGCCTGATGCTACAGTGGTGTCGCGGTCATCTTCTCCGCATGGCGCTGGGCATGTCGCTCCTCGCAACGCCTGTGGCCGGCTTCGGCGCATCGGCTCCTGAGACCGGGAAGCGAGCGCTGGAACGGGCCGCCGATCTCTTCAAATCCGGAGACGTGGACGCGGCGCTGATCGCCGGGCACAAGGCGGTGGAGACCAACCCCGGGTCCGCCGAGGCCTACCATCTCCTTGGAGAGATCTATTTCAAGGGCAAAAAGAAGTCCCACGAGGCTGCCGAGCATTTGCTCCACGCGCTCAAGCTCAAGCCCGCGTACCCCGAAGCGTTGAACGACCTTGCTGAGGTGTATCTGGCTCAGGGAAAAGGGCAGGAGGCGGAGCAGACGCTGAAGCGTGCGATCGAGGTGGACCCGACGCACGAAGATTCCTACATCGACCTGGCCAAGTTGTACGAGAGCCGCCATGATCCGGCGGCGGCGATGTACACCTACCGGAATCTGCTCGCCTTCCGTCCAGCAAATCCCGACGGCTTGTACGGCCTGGCGATGCTGTACGAGGCGCAGGGCGAGAACAAACTCGCGCGCGACACGCTCAACCGTCTGACGAAAGCGAGCCCGAAACACGCCGATGCCTGGTATCAGGCGGGCCGGCTTGCGGAACGAAGCAACGAGCTGCTCGAAGCCGCCTATGCCTACCGGCAGGCGATTGCGGCCAAACCGGACCTGGTCGATGCACATTACAATCTGGGATTCATTCTCCGAAGTCAGGGGAAGCCGGCGGAAGCGGAGCGGGAATTTCTGGAGGTGCTCCGTTATCGACCGGAATATGCCGAAGCCCACATGAATCTCGGCGTCATCTACACGAGCCTCAACCGGCTTGAAGAGGCCGAGCGGGAGTATGAAAAGGCGGTGGAGCTCAAACCTGATTACGCCGAAGCCCATTACAATTTAGGCGTGTTTTACGAACTGCATCGCAAGGACATGCCGCGGGCGTTGGCGCAGTACCACAAGTACCGCAATTTGGGTGGACGGGACGATCGCGTGGAACGGATCATCGGCACCGCACGGCAGTGAGCGATCCGGGTTCGGGACGATGAGCCTCGAGTGCCCGGGCCCGTCACCAGTAGCCCCAGGGTCGCCAGTAGGGACCCCAATAGGGGCCGGGATAATAGCCGGGATAATAATAGGGACGAACAGGGGCGGCGGCTTCGCTGGCAGGCCAGACATGCAGGCGTTTGACCTCGATGATAGGATAGGTGTATTCGGTCTCGTCGAGCGGAAGCGTGATCGCTCCCGAGACCTTTCCCGATACGGTCAGCCTGGTGCCGTGAGGAAGCGTGGCCGGATCCAAGAAGTCCTTCTGGATGGCGAGAAATCGTCCTTGCGACTGCGTTAGATCGGCTCCAGGATAGCCCGACCCGTCCAACGGCAGCTGAAGGATTTCGATTCTGGTCTCGTCCTTCGTCCGCCGAGCCGCGAGTACCTCACCGCCAAACACCACCGACTGCCCTTTGTAGGAATTCGGCGCGGCTTTGAGTTGGGGAAACGAGATCGAACCGGCTTGTCCGAGATCAGGCATGTCCTGGTTCGTCGAGGCGCAACCGATGGAGGCGAAAAACAGGAGAGGGATGAGGCTACTGGCCCGTCCGGACATCCCGCGAGTATACCAGAGAGTAAGTTCGAGGAGCGTTGGATATAATGGAATCCTCTGCCAACGGAAAGGAGTGGTCATGGTGAAGAAGCGGTGGAGTTCGTATGCGGCCGTTGCGCTTGGTCTGGCGGCTCTTTGCTTGAGCAGCGCCGCCGCGGCTGCGACGCCGGAGTTGAAGGGAAAGTTCGAATTGCTCAAGGATGAACGATCGACGCATCAGCCGGGAAGAGTAAAAGTCGTCGAATTCGCGGATTTCTATTGCCCGCATTGCCATCACTTCGAGGAAGCGGGACTGCCTGTGATCCAGAAAGAATTCGGCAACAAGGTCGAGGCGACCATGGTCGGGTTCCCCGTGTTTCGGAACAAGCTGCCGACCCCGTTCGACATGTACGAGCAGGCGAAGCTGATGGGAAAGGGCGACGAGATGAAGAAGGTGCTGTTTCGGACGATTCATCAGGACAAGATTACCGGCGTGCTCGATCGTTCGATCCGGGAGGCGCTCGTCAAGGAAGTGGGTCTGAACCCCAAGACGTTCGAGGAGGGTCTGGCCAGCGGTAAGCCGGCGAAAGCCTTCGAAGAAGGAAAGCAATGGGGTGAGCGGATCAAGGTCCAATATACGCCGACGTTGTTGCTGGACGGGAACATCAAAATCGAAGGCGACAACATGAAGACCGACAATATCATCACGGTGATCAGAAGCATCCTCGAAAACGACGCGAAAAAGTGATCCCTGGGGCGGCGAGCAGGCGTGCGAACCATACGAGTGAATGGTCATGGCGATTGATCCGATCTGCGGCATGACGGTCGATCCCTCCCGCGCGGCGGGGCAATACGTGTACAAGGGGCAGACCTATTATTTTTGCGCCCCCTCTTGCCTCAAGCGGTTCACCGACGATCCCGAGAAGGCCCTGGAGCCATCCCCCGCGGGGCCGATCTCGCTGGGGAGCAGGAAGCCTTTGACGATGATGCCTGAGCCGCGGACGACGGCGACCGCTTCGACGGGTCAGGAGCTCGATCCAGTCTGCGGGATGACGGTGCGGCCGGAGACCGCGGCCGGGTCACACCGTTACGAAGGGACAACGTACTATTTCTGCTCAAAGGGCTGCCTCGAACGATTCAAAGCCGATCCCGTCCGCTACCTAGAGCCTGGGTCAGATCGGCGAATGGCCGAGGTGACTCCTCCTGCCGGGGCCAAGGTGGAATACATCTGTCCCATGGATCCCGAGGTCTTGGAGGCCAAGCCTGGAGCCTGTCCCATCTGCGGGATGGCGTTGGAGCCGCGCGTCGTCTCGCTCGACGAGGGACCGAATCCCGAGCTCGTTGACATGACGCGGCGGTTCTGGATCAGCGCCGGTCCGGCGCTTCTCGTCATGGCGCTCGCCATGGGAGACATGATCCCTGGTCGACCGTTCGATCGTCTTCTCGAAGGCCAGGCCTTGAATTGGGTGCAGCTCGTCCTGTCGGCGCCGGCCGTCCTCTGGGGCGGATGGCCGTTCTTTCAGAGAGGCTGGGCGTCGATCGTGAATCGGGCGCCCAATATGTTCACGCTGATCGCAATCGGAACCGGGGCCGCGTTCGGGTACAGCACCGTGGCGACCGTCGCCCCCGGGATCCTGCCCGCGTCCTTCCGGCTGCCTGATGGTTCGGTCGCCGTCTACTTCGAAGCGGCGGCGGTCATTACCGTGCTGGTCCTCCTCGGCCAGGTACTGGAACTGCGGGTCAGGAGCCGGACGACATCAGCCATGAAAGGGCTCCTTGGCTTGGCGCCCAAAACGGCCAGGCGGCTCGAGCCAGGCGGAAAAGAGAGAGAAATCTCGCTGGAAGAGGTTCGGGTGGGGGATCGGCTGCGCGTCCGTCCCGGCGAACGGATCCCTGTGGACGGTGTCGTGCTCGAAGGTGCGACGTCGGTGGACGAATCCATGGTGACGGGGGAGGCCGTGCCGTCCGAGAAGACCGTTGGATCGTCCGTGACGGGCGGAACCATCAACGGAACGGGCACCTTGATTATGCAGGCCCAGCGAGTCGGACGGGACACGCTCCTCGCCCGCATCGTGCAGATGGTCGCCGAGGCCCAACGAAGCCGAGCGCCTATTCAACGCATTGCCGACCGCGTCGCCGCGTTTTTCGTTCCGATCGTCGTCGCCGCGTCGGTCGTGACGTTCGTTGGTTGGGCGATTTGGGGACCGGAGCCGAAACTGGCGTATGCCCTGGTGAACGCCGTCGCCGTGCTCATCATCGCCTGTCCCTGCGCCTTGGGCCTTGCCACGCCGATGTCCATCATGGTCGGCACCGGAAGAGGAGCGACCGCCGGCGTCCTGATCAGGAAGGCGGATGCCCTCGAAGTGCTCGGCAAGGTGGATACGCTGATTTTCGATAAGACCGGCACGCTGACGGAGGGCAAACCCAAGCTCGTCGCCGTCCGCTTCGCTCCGCCGTGGACCGATGAGGAATTGCTGCGACTGGCCGCGAGTCTCGAACGAAGCAGTGAACATCCTCTCGCCTCCGCCGTCGTCTCGGGGGCGGAACGACGAGGCATTTCCTTGGAGAGCGCGGAGCAGTTTCAGTCGGTCACCGGCAAGGGCGTCCTCGGAACCGTGTCAGGGAAGCGGGTGGCGGTGGGGACCGCGGCATTTCTCACCGGCGATGCCGGCGTCAGGGAACAGAGTCTGAACGTGCTCATTGATGAGGCCGCTTCTCTGCGTCATGCGGGACAGACGGTGCTGTTTGTCTCCGTCGACGGCCGAGTGGCGGGATTGCTCGGCGTCACGGATCCCCTCAAGACGAGCACGGCCTCGGCAGTCAAGGAGTTGAAGGCGCAAGGCCTTCGCTTGATCATGGTGACGGGGGACCATCGCTCAACGGCCGAGCGCGTCGCCGCCCAGTTGGGCATCGACACGATCCATGCCGAAGTGTTGCCGCACGAGAAGGGGCAGATCATTTCCACGCTGAAGTCGCAAGGACATGTCGTCGCGATGGCGGGCGACGGGATCAACGACGCGCCCGCCTTGGCCCTGGCTGACGTGGGAATCGCGATGGGACATGGGACCGACATTGCGATGGAAAACGCCGGCATCATTCTGGTGAAGGGCGATTTGCGCGCGCTCCTGCGCGCCAGGCGACTCAGTCAAGCGACCATGGCGAATATCCGGCAAAATCTCTTCTTTGCGTTTGCGTACAACCTGATCGGGGTTCCGATTGCCGCGGGCGTCCTGTATCCCTTCTGGGGCGTGCTCCTGAACCCCATGATTGCGAGCGCGGCCATGACCTTCAGCTCGGTGTCCGTGATCTCCAATGCTCTTCGCTTGCGCCATGTGGAATTATGAGTGCACCGTCAACAGGCGCATGCTACGCTACGGGCGTTTCTGACTGATCTCAATCACACCCAGGGGTAGAAGAGTGGCGACTGCCGGCGCAATTCGCTCGCTGATGTTCGGCTGGTGTCTGTGGTCTGCGTCGTTCAGCGCGCCGGCGTGGGCCGGCACCAAATTGATTCCCGTTTCCAGCGCCCTCGACCTGCAAGCCCAGATCAAGAGCACCGCGGCAAAGGTGATTCCCGCCGTCGTGAGCATCGCCTCGACCGTCATGGTTCGTGACCAAACATTCAGCGATGAAGCGTTGCCTTTTGGGCTCTTTAGAGAGCCCCCGGCTCGCCGGCAGTATGGCCAAGGCTCGGGCGTGATCGTGTCGCCCGACGGGTATATCATGACGAACCACCATGTCATCGCCGACGCAGTCGACGTGGAAGTGATTCTGGCCGATCGCCGCCAATACAAGGGAAAGGTTGTCGCGACGGATCCGAAAACCGATGTGGCCGTCGTGAAGATTCAGGCGACGAACCTCCCCACCGTTCCATGGGGAGATTCCAGCCATCTCACCGTCGGGGATTTTGTCCTGGCGATCGGCAATCCGCTCGGCCTGAGCCGGACCGTGACCTTCGGCATCGTCAGCGCGGTGGGCCGCGCCGACGTGGGGGTCGCCGATCTGGAAGACTTTATCCAAACCGATGCGCCGATCAATCCGGGAAATTCCGGCGGCGCGCTGGTCAATATCCAGGGTGAACTCATCGGGATCAACACGGCCATCGCCAGTCCGACGGGAGGCAGCGTCGGCGTCGGGTTTGCGATTCCGAGCAACATGGCGCGCGCTGCGATGCAGAGTCTCATCAAGACCGGG
Source organism: Nitrospira sp. (assembly GCA_035760745.1). GTDB lineage: Bacteria > Nitrospirota > Nitrospiria > Nitrospirales > Nitrospiraceae > Nitrospira_C. The sequence goes on from DASTSI010000176.1 coordinate 12,035, forward strand.
CGGGTGGTTCGAGGGTTCCTTGGTGCCTCGACGCAGGATGTCACCCCCATATTGGCCAAAATTTTCCACCTGCCGGACGTGAAGGGCGCGATCGTCACGGAAGTGCAGGGCAAAGGATCGGCGGAGCGGGCGGGCCTTAGGCGCGGCGACGTCGTGGAACGATTCGACGGACGGGATGTCATGGATAGCGGCCACCTCCGCAATCTCGTGGCGGCCGCCGCCATTGCAAGCAAACACCGCTTGGACATCATGCGCGACGGAAAACCGATGCAGGTGGAGTTGACCGTGCAGGAAGCGCCCAGGGAACGGCCGAAGCGCACTCAGGTGCCGGCGGTGTCCGCCACGGCATCTCAGCATCCGTTGTCCGGCGTCGTCTTTGATGACGTGACGCCCGTCCTCGCCCGGCAGATGGACTTGCCCGTCAGCAACGGCGTGGTCGTCACCGATATTGAGGAGGGCAGCCTGGCCGAATCCTCCGGGCTGCAGCCGGGGGATGTGATCCTTGAAATCAACCGGCAACCTGTGCCCAACTTATCCGCTTTTCAGCGATTGGCCGATCCGATGAAACCCACCGACCTCGCGCTGCTCCTTGTCAACCGGCAAGGAGCGGTCCTGTATATTCCCGTCAAAGGTGAATAAGCCCGCTCTTCCTCCCGGACCGGGACTCCGTTCGAGAAAATGCCTGCCCATGATTCCGGTGTGTCGCGCTGCGCGGATTTGAAACGGCGGTCCCCTGCCATTTACCATGTGATCCCGTGCGATCCTCGATGGAGCCCATCTTGCCCAAAAAGTTTTTCAACCGGTCCACGCTCGTGGTCGCCCGGTCCTTATTGGGAAAGTACTTGGTGCGCGAAAATGGGAAAGGTCTGGTGGCGGGCAGGATCATCGAAGTCGAGGCGTACGTGGGTCCTCAAGACAAAGCCTGTCATGCCTCCAAGGGGCGGACCGCGAGGACCGACGTGATGTTTGGTCCTCCCGGCATGTCATACGTGTACCTGATCTATGGGATGTACCACTGTTTGAACGTTGTGACGGAAGCGGAGGAGTTCCCGGCAGCCGTTTTGATCCGGGCCGTCGAGGTGGATGGCGTGCTGATCGACGGTCCCGGACGGCTGTGCCGGGCGTTCGAGATCGACCGGTCATTGAATCGCATCGACCTAACGCGCGGGCGCGACCTCTGGTTCGAGCAACGTGGGGAAAAAGCGCAAAAGCTCCGGATCGGGACCTTTCCCAGGATCGGAGTCGATTACGCGGGAGCCTGGGCAAGAAAACCGTGGAGGTTTCGGCTCCTGTAGAAGAAGAGCAGGCCGTGCGGCCTCTGTCCCGAAAAGACGAGGGGGAAGCCATGCGGGCATGGCTTCCCCCTCGCGTACGATGCGAGTGAAATCTATTCGATCTTGCGGTCGCCGCTGATCTTCGTCGCGGAGGTCACGGGCGGAGCGATTTGGATCTGGGGGCCCTGGACTTTCGGCAGCCGTCCTGCCCCTTCGCTTGCGGTGATGCGCTCATTGTCGACCTTTTTGAGTTCCTGCTTGACGTGCCGATCATCGAACCCCGCTGCTTTGAGCAGCGTAGATTGGCCGCGGGCATCAGACTGACCTGGGTCGTTGGCGGTCGGTTGGCCGTTGACGGGGCTTCCGCTGTTCTTCATCGGATAGCCCTCGTGCTTGGGGAGCAGCGCCGGGTTGGCCTGAGCCATCGACAGCGCAAACAGGACACCGGAGACTGTCGCAACAGTGCCGAATAAGAGCTTCATACCCCTTCTCCTTTGGATAATGGTGGGTGAAGGATTGCCCAAGTATATCGTTCCGGAATCGTGACCGGCGCTCAAGTGGCCGGATGATAGCGAGCATGGGGAGACGATGTCAAGTGTGGAGAGGGCCGAACGATGAAGCATGCTCGTAAGAGCGTCTTGTGTAAGAAAACGGAAAAGATTGAGGAAAATCCACGGACTCTACGCTGGGCTGCAACGTCTGAGGGAGGGGATGGCCCTAGTGGGTTCGGCGGGGCGGCCGTCGCCCGCGGCCGCGATGGCGGAAGGCGGGGCCGCGGCTGACGCCCGGGAGACGGATGGTGACCGTCGTACCTTCTCCGGGGGCGCTGCCGATGGCGATCGTTCCACCGTGCTCCTCGACGATTTTTTTCACCGTCGCAAGCCCCAGGCCGGTGCCGGCCTTCTTCGTGGTGAAAAACGGCTCGAACACCTTATCCATGATCTCGGGAGGGATGGAGGCCCCGTCGTTCTTGATCAGGATCTGATCCTCGATGCCGCGTCCCGCCCGATGCTGCGTGACCTGGATGGTTAGACAGCCGCCAGGCGACATGGCTTCGCAGGCATTCTTAAAGATGCTCAAAAAAACTTGCTGCAGCTTCGCCTCATCGCCACGGACCGGCGCCAAGACCGGGGCATATTCTTTCGCCACTTGAATCCGCGTCACTTCCAGGTCTGTCGCGACCACGGTGAGCGCGTTTTCGATCACTTCCGGGATACGGACGAGGCGGCGATTGAGTTCGAGCGGTTTGGCGAAATCGAGGATCTCGTTCAGGATGGCTTCGACGCGGATCAGATCCCGCATCGCATTCTCCACGCGCGTCTGGGGATCGAAATCCAAAATCCCCTCCCCGGTGATTTCCTCGAGTTGAGCTCGGATTGAGCCCAGCGGTTCCCTGACTTCCGTGGCCAGGAAGGTGCTGAATTCTCCGATGGCCGCCTGACGTTCCTGCTTTCGGATCATGGGCTCGAGGAGAATGGAAGCAGGAGCCGCCTGCGGGGATTCAGCGGAGGAAGAGCCGGGCTCCGGGGTGGCAGGCGCCGGAACGCCGGGCGGTGATTGCAGAATGTCGGCCAGTTTCAAGATGAGAGGCTCAAGCGTTCTGGCATCGGTCGGTTGATACCGGCCCGCCTCACGCGACGACAGCGTGATGGTTCCCCCCACTTGGCCGCGCACGAAGAACGGGAACACCAATGAAGATTGGAAACGGTCTTTGAACAGTTGCTTGTGATCCAGAAAGCGACCTTGCGTGGAGGCCAGGTCGTGATCCACGCGCGGTTTCCGGTGGCGGATGGCCCATCCGGCCGCCGAACTATCGAGCGCCAGCCGATGACCCGGCTTCAAATCTTTCTTGCCGTCCTTCTGGTCGCCTTTGACGTCCCCCGCCATGCCGAGGACTTCTACATTGCCGGCGATCGGATCGTAATGACAGACCCAGGCTCGGTCGTACGAGACGGTGTTGACGGCTTCGGTCAGCAGCTCCGTGGTTTTGGCCTGGATCTCCGGCGTCAGCTGGGAGGCCGGAGCGGTAAAGAGCTCGGGCTGCGCGGTTGCCGCTGGTTCATTCAGCACCAAAGGGCGGCTCAAGACGACATTGAGATTAAAGAGCCCCTCGCGGTCCAAGGCTTTGGAAATGTCCTCGCTCGCCTGATCGAGCATGGCTTTCTCTTTTTTCGTGAACGTCGCGCTTTCTTTCCGGCCGATCACGAGAAATCCATACGTGCGATTGCGATATTTGAGCGGCGCGCCGAGCAACGATTTCGCGCCGGGGGTGATCAGGCGCACCCGCATGGTTCGGCTACCGTCCTGGTCTCCTGCGGACGAGCCTTCCGCAACCGGCGGTGCCGAGAGCGTTCGGAGAATGGCCAGTACATCGCGCGGCGTGAATCCCCGGGCGGCATGAGCCACGAGGGGACCCTGCTCACGGTGGTAGATCGCGGCCAGGGCCGCCTCCACGGGCAACTCGTTCAAGACCGAAGTCAGTGTCCGCTGAAGAAAGGTCTCGGGCTGAGCTTTGTGCTGCGGGGCTTGTTGTGCCATCACGTGTTGGAAATGAGCGCGCATTGTAGCAACGCGACGGGGCCAATTCAACGCAATGGAGTGACCGTCATTCTGCCCGGCGCGAAGGCTGCTGGTCGGGGTTTCTTGCGGAACGCTGGAGGGACAACACGCGATGCGCCGGCCCACCCGCCGCTATTCGGACGGGTTGATAATCTTCAGCCGACGGGGCTCCTCGGGCGGCCGCTCGACCCGATGATCCGCCACGAAGAAGTTGAGCAGGCTGCTGACGATGCTGATGACCAATGCGCCTCCGACCGCGGGCCAAAACCCGGAGACCGTGAATCCCTTCACCAGATAGGCGGTCAATTCCAGGAGCAGCGCGTTTACCACGACCAAGAACAGTCCTAGCGACAACAGGATCAGCGGGAGGGTCAGGATCAGGAGGACGGGCCGCAGCAGGACGTTGAGAACGGTCAGGACCAGTACGGCCGCGAGGCCCGCGCTGAAATGCTGGGCTTCGATGCCCGGCACGGTCGCAATAGCGAGGAAAACCGCGATGCCGGTGATCAGGATTCGGATCGCGGCGCCGTGCAGACCGCCGCTGACGGGCGAGGCATCGATCCGGCGGGAAAAATGGACGATCCGCATGTTGAACCTAATGGGCCGGCGGGGGATCCGTCTCAGCACGCTCGGGTGTTGGGCCGCGCCTCCCAACCGAGAAGTGCACTTCGGTCGCCGTCAGCACGTTGTTGTCTTTCGTCGCCTCGATCACTACCCGGTCTCCGACGGACGGAAGCTCGGACGATTTGGCCTTGCCTTTTTCCTTGAAGCGGGTCTCTTTGGTCAGCTTCACGGACACGGTGGCGCCCTTCGGGGTCTTCACCTCGACATGGGTCGCATCGATGGCCATCACCGTGCCGAGCACATGCTGGCCGGTTCCATGCGCCCAGACGGTCGCCGACATGAACAGGAACATGAATACCAATGCCCAGCGATACATCATAGCCATGCTCTCCTTACGGTCAGTGATGATGGTCCGAGCCGGCGCTTTTCACGGCGGCATCGTCGCCTTCGAGAAATTTGTCGTACGCCGCCTCTTCCTCGAGCTCCTTGGGAGTCTTGGGATTCAAACGTTTCATCTCCTCCAGTTCCTCGGGTGTGAGTTTCGGGAGATGGCGGATGAAGTGCACGAGCTTCCAACTGTCCATGTCCTTCTCCGGTTCACCTTCCCCCCATGCCGGCATGCCGGTGAACCGGATGCCGTTATGGATGACCCAGAACAGTTCTCCGTCTGACATCGTCTGCGTCGCCGGTTCCCGCAGGTCGGGAGCCTGGGGATACACGCTCTTGCCGATCGGGGTCTTCCCGCTCCCATCGTTGGCATGGCAGATCGCGCAGTGATCCGCGAAATGGGCGCGCGCCTCTTTCAAGACCTCCGGGCTCGGCGGCACGGGGTTCGGCTGATCGAGTTGGGACACGGGGATGGCGAGATGCCGAATTCGACGGGCCAGCCATACTTCCAACACATGGGGTTCCGCCTTGGCGCTGAATCCGGTCGTGAACAAGCGATACCCGACCCATCCTACCGTCCCGGCCCCGACGAGCAGCACGAAGACGACGACGGCGACCAGTTTTTTTTTCATGGGGAGCCTCCTCACTATACAAAGTCTCCGGCGCCATTGCTACTGAGCGGCTCCCCCGCGGACAGCCTAAGTGTCAGGATGCCCGTAGGAACCAGGAACATGAGCATCCCGGTGAGGGCCAGTAGCGTTTCACCGATCCACAGTGTGACGCCGAGGTTGAACACGAGCACGGTGTAGTACAACGCGACGCCGAGGAGCAGGCGCTCGGTGGTGGCCTTCCCGTCGCGAATCGGAAGGGCCGGCATCCGGCGGTCCAGCGGAAAATAGGCGAGGAGCGACAAGAGGGCCACGACCATCCAGCCGACGTAGTTCGCGATCGGCACGCCGAAATGAATCCCCGGGTCGGCATAGGCATAAATCTTCCCGAGAAACCACCGGTCGCCGCGCAGCGCGACCGGGTCGATGACCATGTCGATCGCCGCGAACAGCAGCGCGGTGAGCAGCAGCACGGGCCATCCCGTCCGAGCGGAGAGGTCGAAACGAAGGGGAAGGGGCCGCAGGCGGGACGAAGAAACGGTGTCGAAAGGAAGGAGCAAGCACAGCGCCACGCAGTAGGCGGCGTAGAGTAGAAAGCTGAACGAAAGCGAATCCATGAAGGGCACGTTCGCGAGATAGAGTTCCTGACCGACGGTGGACCCGTTGTAGGAATACCAGCCGAACGGGATGCCCGTCCTCGTCGAAGAAAATTCGCAGACAAACGCGGTGGCCCAAGTGATCAGCCAGAATCGCCACGTCCTTGGCCAACCGAGCAAGCGGACGGCCGCGAAGAGAAAGGCGGCCAGGAAGAGAAAGACATAGGGACGGAAGAGAATCGTTTTGACTAAGAGCGTCGGGATCTCCATCAATGTCGAGCGTTCGATGAGGGCCATGGAAGTGAGTGGCGGGAAGCGAACATCAATGCCTCCGACATTGAGGTCCGCTCAGGCATAACCATGGTCGCGGAACCATCGGACCGCCTTCTCGAGCGCGACTTCCGGCGGTGTTTGCGGCAGCTGCAGCTCTCTGATGGCCTTGCTGCAGTCATAGTGCATTTTGTACTTGGCCATCTTCACGCCTTCCAGTGGAATCCGAGGAGGTGTGCCGGTCAGGTTCGAGAGCCAGTGGTTGGCGTACGCCAGGGGAAGAATCGCAAGCCGAGGCAGCTTGATGCTCGGCGCCCGGACGCCGGTGAGCCGGCTCAGCATCTCGAAGACTTCGCGCAACATCAGATTCCGGCATCCGAGGATGTAGCGTTCACCCTGACGGCCCTTTTCCATCGCGAGCAGATGACCGACGGCCACGTCCTCCACGTCGATGAGGTTCATGCCGGTCTCGATGTAGGCGGGCATGCGGCCCCTCATGAACTCCACAATCACTTGGCCTGTCGGCGTCGGCTTCACATCCCGGGCACCGACCGGCGCGCTGGGATTGACGATCACGACCGGCAGTCCTTCCTTCGCCATCTTCAGCACTTCTTGTTCGGCGAGGTATTTGGAGCGTTTGTAGTGGCCCGCCATCTGATCCAGCGACACAGGGGTCTCTTCGGTGCCGAGTCCCCCGCCGGACGGCAGACCAATCGCCCCGATCGTGCTGCAGTACACCGTCCGCTCGATGCCGGCTGCGCGGGCCGCTTCCAACAGATTCTTGGTGCCGGTCACATTGATATCGTAAAAGATCGACGGATCTCTCGCCCACAAGGCGTAGTGGGCCGCCACGTGATACAGATGCTGGCACCCGGCGAGCGCCTTGCGAAGCGAGACCGGGTCGCGTAAATCCCCGACGGCGCGCTCGACCGCCCGGCCTTCCAAATTCCGCAGGTCGGCTTCCGATCGTGCCAGGACACGGACCTCGGCGCCGCTCCGCACGAGGGCGCGCGCCACGGCTCCCCCGATGAACCCGGTGGCGCCTGTCACGAGAGCCTTCATCATGAGTGCCGGACAAGAAGTCCTGTGTGCCGGGAGAGGGAGCGGGAGATGCCGGACATCGTCCGAGACCCGGCATTCATGACCCAGCAGTCCGCACTAGCTCTTTCGGGCGGTGATGTACCGCGCGATGTCGCGGAGGGGATCGGCGGATGGCCCGAACGAGGATAAGCGGACGAGGGCGCGGTCGACGCAATCGTCCGCGAGTCGTTTTGCCCCGTCGATGCCGTGGAATGTCGGATAGGTCTTCTTCCCCCGCTCCGCATCGGTGTTGGGGTTCTTTCCGAGTTCCTCCCGCGTCCCGGTCACATTCAGGACGTCGTCGGCGATCTGAAAAGCCAGGCCGACATCCTCGGCGTACGCGGTGATGTCGTCCAGTTGGCGATCCGTCGCCCCGGCCGCGATCGCCCCCATCCGGACACCCGCCCGAATCAACATGCCGGTCTTGTGTTTATGAATGTTCTGCAGCATGGGGAGCTCGATATCCTTGTTCTCGGCCTCGATGTCGAAGACCTGCCCGCCCACCATCCCCATATGGCCGGAGCCGTAAGCCAGTTCTTGAATGATCCGAACTTGCCGGGCGGGATCGCAGCCCTTCATCAGGTCGGGTCGGCTCACCACGTCGAACGCCATCGTCAGGAGGGCGTCCCCTGCCAAAATAGCCATCGCTTCGCCGTAGACCTTGTGGTTCGTCGGCTTCCCGCGGCGAAAGTCATCGTTGTCCATCGCGGGAAGGTCGTCATGAATCAGCGAATAGGTGTGGATCAACTCAAGCGAGCAGGCGACAGCCATCAAGCCGGGTGGAGGCGCGGGCGCGACGGCTTCCGCGGCGGCGATCGCAAGGATCGGCCGGATGCGCTTGCCGCCGGCCATCAGACTATAGCGCATGCTCTCGTGCAAGGTCGCGGGCGGCGTCGCAGCCGTCGGGCAGAGTTGATCGAGTAGGCGATCGACTTCGACCCGTTTCCGATCCAGATAGTCCGCGATGTTCATAGAAAACGATCGTAGGTGAAGGTCACGGTCTCCGCGCGGAGAGTAACAAACGGTCCGAGTCGAGTCAAACAGCGCGGATGGCGGACTGCGTGCGCCGGCGAGTCGCGATCCCGCCTACGGCGGCTGGAAGCCAACCGACAAGATTCTCATGGAGCGACGACATGCGACGCAGAAGAAACGAACTCCCGCCCTCGCGCGTGAAGCCACGAGTCGTGCGGAGAAGCAGGGCGCGCCTTCTTGTTTTTGAAACCAGCGGCCCGCTATACTGCTCCCCCATGAGCATCAGGAAAGCGGGCGGTGACTGGGAGCCGTTGCTGCTCGGCATCGAACCACGTCATTGCAAAGTGTGCAAGCAGGGCCTCTACCGCGACAAGACGCTGTTTCGGGGCGGCTGGTCGCGCTGCAGCGTCTGTGACGAATTCGTGCATTACAGTTGCCTGGCCAGTGGCAAAGTTTCGTTCCTCAAGGCCCGGCCGCGCGTCTGCAAGACCTGCCGCGCGGCTCAAACGGGATCGACTGCCTCGCAAGCTCCTTCGGATCACGCCGCCGTCGTCGGCTCGTGACCCCATCTGCTCCGCCCG
>DASTSI010000177.1:0-6660 GCA_035760745.1 Nitrospira sp.
CGTGTGCCATTTGGCGGCGACCGCGGCGGTGCAATTTGCCGAGAAGGGCTACCCGGTGATGGAATTGGACGGCGGGTGGCGCTGGTGGAAAGAAAATGGGTTCGACGTCGAGAAGTGACCCGCCGAGACCGGCTCGGCACGGCGGTGTGGTGCGAACCCTGTGGTTCAGTACGTGGCGCCGCCGAGGTCGGGATCGGGGGCCATTGCCCCCTCCGAAAACTTCAACGCGGTGGGCCGGTGCTCGAAGAAGACGATGCCGCGGTCTGTCTGCCGTTCATACGTCAGCACGATATGGGTGTCGTCGCCCTCCCAGTTCAGCTGCTGGACCAAACCTTTGGTGATCTGTCCCGGGGTGCGGTCCAAAGGCCCATACCGGGATTGGAGATATGACACGAGCTGATCATGGGTGGCTGGGCCGTGATAGCGGACAATGACGCGAGCAAAGCGACCGTCGAACGTCAGGAAGCGCATGGAGTCCACCTTGGCGGCGCCAAGCGGCGGAGGTCCGCTCGTAAGCTCGTAGCCTTTGATGTGCGGAGAGTCTTCGACCAATTTGAAATCGCCCGACTCGGCGAATGCCGCTCCCCAGGGGATGCCCTCAAAGCCTTTCGGGTCGTTCACCAAGGGCACGGCCCCGGCCAGGGTGATGAACCACGCCAGCCAGACCACGATCAGGAACGTCAGACGAAGAAGAACCCGGGGCGTTGCGTGTGCGGTCATTTGTGGTCCCGCCAGGCAGGTCGGGGTTAAACACTTCATCATACAACAAACGAGGGAAAAAATATGCCGGAGGATTTTCGTGAATCTCGTCCTCCGGCTGAGGATCACCCGGCGGATCGCAGTCGCAAGTTCACGGGCGGCGGAGGTGCCCCGGCGGCCGGAGGCGGAACCTGCTCGGGCGAGATTGCCGGAACATAGGTCGCCGGATCGCTCTCCTTCGATTCGTTGTTTGCCTGATCGTAGGCGGTCAGGATGTAGTACTGCACCACGGCGGGAGCGCCGATGTCGAACGAGGTGACCTTGCCGAGCGTGGCGACCATCCTCGCCGTTCCAGCGGATTTGGCGCAGGGCAGTTGATTGCACGAATACACCCGGTATCCGGCAAGATCCGCATCGCTGTTCGCGTTCCAGGTCAGCGTCGCGGCCCCCGCGGAACCCGCCGTCAGCGTCAGGGCCATCGCCATCGCCGTCGCTCTCCGTCTTCGCTGCGTGAAATCATTCCTCTCCATCGTGCCTCCTTGTTGCGAGGAGCGGGCACACCAGTCGCGTGAACGCATCTGCGTTCCGACCGCGATGTACGATGGTGTGCTGGTCCGCCCGACCGCTTGTGATGATGTCGACGCGAGGCCGAGGCTGAGCAAGCCATGTGCCGTCGAGCGGCCACGTCATGACAGGCGGATGATCTGCTGTATCTCTGTAGGGCTTTTCCTGCCGCTCCTTTGGGACCAGTTCTTGGCGCTGTCGGCACGTGCCTACAGCGTCCGCTCGCGGTCGTCGCTTTTTCGGCGACTTGCGGCTGCATGCCGATGCCTACGTTAATGTTCTCAGCGGTTCTCACCGACGACGCACGCCATTCACCGCAAGTGGACGAGTTCGCGCCGCGTCTGTTTCACCGTAGGGATTTGCAGCCACAGGTTTGCTCGATCGACCGAGGAGTGTCGGGAGGTGAAAAGCCCTTCTGTGATGCCGCTGGAATTGGGACGTCTCGTCTTGACACGTTCGCGTGCCGCCGGTATCTCCTCCAGGATTGTTCCTAATCGTTCATCCGTTTTTATGCTCGTTGGACTATCATTATGATTCTCTCGCCGCCGGGACTTCGTCCCGGTCCACCGCCGTGTTGCCGGCGGAATCCGCAGAGCAGCCGACATGGTGCGCGGTCGATCTCCGGTTCGTCATCGCCACGATCGTCATCTTCGGCACGCTCTTGGCTGCCTCTATCCGGCTCGGCCATGAGCTCTTCGCTCGCCGATTCGCTGAATCTCGACGGGTGGACGGCTGTCATCGCGCTTCATCCCGGGATGCGCCCGGAAAAGGATGCTACCGGATCTACAAAAAGAGTGCGGATCATGAGTAACAGCATGCCCATGAGGAACCAAAGCAGGCTCGGACGAGCGCGCCGAGCCTGTCGGTAATCATTCCCGCGTACAACGAAGGGGGCATGGTGCGGAAGGCGGTGGACGCCTGCGCCGCCGCGGAGTACTCGGCCGGAAAGCTTGAAATTCCCCCGGTGGACGACCGGAGCACGGACGATACATGGGATCACATCCAAGCCGCCGCGCGGGAACGGCCGGGTTTGGTTCGTACGGGACCGTCTATTGTTGTCCCGGAGCGTTGCCCGAGTATCGTGCGGCCGTGATCAGGCCGCTGCTGCCCTCCTGGCTTGCTCAGACCTTTCTGGGAGCCTCTTGTACGATCGGGGAGGACTGCGCGCTGACGAAGGACGTCCTGGCCGCCGGTTACCGGCGGTCTATCAGCGCACGGCCGTTGTCCATACGCCGGCACCCGAGACGTACCGGCAACTCTGCCGGATGCTCCTCCGCTGGGATCGCAGCGACATCCGCGAGGAGATCCGTCTTTGGTCGATCATGTGGAGGTTGCCGTTTCTGGCGCTCGTCCTGACGCTGCTAGAAACCACCATCACGAATCTCCGCTATCCGGTCGCGTACGGTTCGCTTGCGCTGCTGAGCTATCTCGCTCTCAGCGATCCCCTCACGTTCGCCCGGGTCATGCTCTCCATCGGTGTGGTCTCCCGCTGTACACGCTCGATTTCCTCCATAGCACCTTCACGGGGAGTTCTTCTTCGGCATCTTGTACGCCTATGGTGTGGATCTTCCCCTCTGCGCTCATGACGGTCCGCAATCGATCCTGGATGACCCGCTGAGACGCCTCGCGTTCCTGCCCTCCGTCGAGATCACGGCGTTCTTTTTTACCCGCCGTTCGAATGCTCTTCGGCGAAATTTTACGAAGCCGTTCAGGCTTCTTCGCAACCGCATTCCGACCCTGCGCTATGGTCGGTCGCGTCACACGTGCGCTCCCATCCCGCGCACATCACGCGACCACCCTGCAAGACCGGAATGAGGTTGTCCAATGGCGTCCCTGCTTCGCTCGCTGCATACCGCTTTCTTGGTTTCCTGCATGGGGGCGGCTTCGCTGTCCTGCGGGTCCGGCGGCGATGGTGCGGGCGGGTCGTCGTCTTCTCTGGCGTCGGCGGCAGGCGGATTCGTGGAAAAGGACGGGAATGCGGTCAGGGCCCGCTGGAGCAGGGACGTGGTGCAAAGCTTCGTCCCGACCGGCCGTGGAAAATTTACCTTCCCGGCGCCCTACAACACCGAGGGGGTCCGGTTGACGACGGCCTCGGATTGCGGGGGGGGCGACTGTGTCTGGTATGTCGGGTACAGCTATTGGCGCAACATGAACAATCACGTGAACAGCGACCGCATGCTGGTGTTCTTGAGCTTCGACCGGGCGCGCGGGGGAGGCGGGCCGACGCTGCTCAGCTACAACAAAGTGACGGATGACGTCACCGTCCTCGGACCGCTGTTCGACAGCAGCCATCCGTTGAGCTGGGCCACGGGCAACGGCTGGTACTTCAGCGCGAGCCTGCCGACGGCGTTGTACATCAATGACGGGTCAAAAATGCTTCGGTATGACGTGGCCACCCTTCAAGCCCAAGTGGTCTTCGATGTATCCGGACAGTTCGGCGCCGACCGTGTTGTGACCCAAATGTACTCGAGCAACGACGACCAGGTGCACAGCGCGACGCTCCAGTCCGGTTCAGGAGAGGCGCTTGGTTGCCTGGTGTATTTCGAGGCGACCGGACAATTTCAATGGTTTCCGAAAGCCGGGGACTTCGACGAGTGTCAAGTCGATAAGAGCGGGCGCCATCTGATGATCTTCGAGCAGCTCGATGGGGTCTATGGCTTCGATAACCGGTACATCGATTTGTCCACGGGCGCCGAGCAGCGCGTGTACCACCTGCCGGGCGCGGGAGCGATCGGGCATCACGATGGAGGCTTCGGCTACGTCGTGGGACACGACAGCTTCAATCCGCTTCCGAACGCCAGCATCAGCAGGAATCTGGATGCCTCCGTGTCGGAGGGCCCGGTGGACCATCGCGACTACAACTGGGATTTGCAGCAGGTTCAACATATCAGCCATACGAATGCGCGGGCCAGTGTTCCAAAAGAGCAGCAGTATGCCTGCGGCAGCAACGCCGACCGTGTGAGCTATGCGCAGAACGAAATCATCTGTTTTCCCCTCGATGGGTCCCTCCGGCAGCTGGTGGTTGCACCCGTCATGACGGACCTGGATGCCAGCGGCGGCAGCGGCGGAGACTATGAAAAGTCGCCGAAGGGCAATCTCGATGTGACCGGGCAGTACTTCATCTGGACGACGAATCTGGGAGGAGCCCGGCTCGACGCCTTCATCGTGAAGGTGCCGGCCCATCTCCTCTATGGCACGTAGCGAGCAGGGAAGCGCGCTGATGAGGTCATCGCCTCGCCGGAGACCATCGCCCATCCTGGTCCAGCAATGATGAAGGCGCGCCTGCGCGCGCTTCTCGGATCGCCCCTTTTGTTCGAGCGCTGCCTTCCAGTATCATGGCGGTACGACTCTTCCGCGGATGTCATGGGCCAACCGCTTCATATCAAAACGCAGCGCCGAAAAGATGTGGTGGATCTGACCGACCGGGTTCAAGCCCTCATCGCGAAGGCCGGGCTCGGAGAGGGCGTCTGTTCATTGTTCGTCGCCCACACGACCGCGGCGTTGACAACCGGAGAAATCGGGGAGGGCACCGAGCAGGATTTCCTCCAGGTGGCGGAGGAGATCATTCCTCGCATCGCGTTCCGCCATGCTCACGACCCTTCTCACGCCTGGTCACACATGGCGGCGTCCCTGCTCGGCCCTTCGCTGTCGATTCCTGTATCAGCCGGCCGTTTGACCTTGGGAACCTGGCAGTCGATCATGCTCGTCGAGTTCGATGGGCCGCGCGAGCGAATCGTTCACGTGATGCTCATTCGGGAATGACCGGCGGCCGTCGACGGCCCGGTCCTGGTCTTACTGGAACAAGGTTTCGGCGGGAGATTGCAGCTGGCGTTCCAAGTCGAGGGACCGATTCCTCGATGCTGATCGGAATCGGTTCGATCGAACAGGCTTTTTTCGAGATTCCTTGTCCCGCGTTGTCCCTGGATGCGTGCCTCTCCGGGCGATTGACACAGCACCACATCCGGATCGAGAAAGAGCGCGAGGAGAAGCACGGACCCGTGCGTCACCATGAGAGACCGCTGAGAGACCGCTCCTCTCGGGTCTTTGGGATATCGCCTGATTGATCACCGTCCCATATCTGACGGCCGGCCCGTCAGTGACATCCGAACGAGGCTCCATGCCGCCGCCAGCCCTCTTGATTGTTCCTTCACGGTGGCGCACTATTGATGGGGAGGGCACGATGCGTCGCGCGGTGATGTGCATCCGAATCGTAGTCGTCCTCACCATCTCCGCGATCCTCGGCTGTCCTTCTCCGGCACTGACGCTCACCCAAATCCTTCCTGATGCCAAGGTGGAAGCCGATCAGCAGAGTCTGACGGAGATCATTGGAACGTTCGACCGGGCGGAAGAGGCCATTCGGGCTCGCGATTTGAACGGGATGATGGAGTTGTACGCGGAAAATTATCAGTATCACGGCCTCAAACGGGACGATGTGCGGAACATTTGGGCCGATCTCTTCAGTCAGTACGATTTGATTTCGAACATCCACACCTTCTCTGCCATCAAGGTATTGCAATCCGGCAAGGAAGCGACCGCGGAAATCACCTGCACCGGCGCCGTATGGGCCAACTCGCGCGACACCAAGCAGCGCATTCCCATCGACAGCTGGCACCAGGAAGTCCATCATCTCGTGAAAAGCAAGGACGGCTGGCGCATCGTCGGCAACCTTGGCGGCGAACAGACGATTCGCCGGTTCGGGACGGCTCCTCATCCTTTGTTCTGATCCACCGGCCGCGAACGATCACCGGCGCTGCGCGCCGTGCAGGGGGTTGCGGGCGTACCGGTCTTGATCCTTCTCAGAGAGTTCGTCATCACGCAAACATGGAGGGGACGTTGGCCCGAAAAAGGAGCGCCGGCATCCTGCTGTATCGCCGCAGGGCAGGAGCGCTGGAGGTGTTTCTCGTCCACCCGGGCGGGCCATTTTGGGCAAGGAAAGACGAAGGGGCTTGGAGTATTCCAAAGGGCGAGTACGAGCCGCCCGAGGACCCGCTCAAAGCAGCGAAGCGCGAATTTGCCGAAGAGACAGGATTCGACATCCGCGGGACGTTCGTCGCCCTCTCGGAACAACGGCAGCCAAGCGGGAAGATCATGTCGGTCTGGGCGGTGGAGGGCGATGCCGATGAGGCCGCCCTGCGAAGCAATACGTTCACCATGGAGTGGCCCCCGAAATCCGGAACCCTGCGCTCGTTCCCTGAAGTGGATCGGGGGATGTGGTTCAACATGGCCACGGCACGAAGGAAAATTCATCCGGGACAGCGGCCGTTTCTGGACGAACTGGAAACGATCGTGCAAGGCCGAACGATCCAAAGCCGTTGAGCCGGCTCATGGTCAGACTGTGCCTCGGGGCCTGTTCCAAGGGCTGGGCACAGCAGCGAATGGGGCGTGCGCTTCTCGCTC
>DASTSI010000178.1:0-2931 GCA_035760745.1 Nitrospira sp.
GACTGGAGGAAAAGATTCTGTTGCCGGCCCTTCAACGGCTGCGGGGCGGCACACCGTTTCCGCTCGCGGCCAAGCTGCGGCTCGATCATGGCGCGTTGGCCGCGCTCTTGATGCCGACGCCGAGGGCGCCGATCCTTGCCGCGATCCACGCCATCCTCTCGGCCCACAATGAACTGGAGGAGGGCCCCGAGGGCCTCTATGCGACGTGCGATCAGTTGGCCGAATCCGAGGTCGGCTCACTCCTCGAGCGTCTGCGCGCCGCGCCCGACGTCACGGTGACCCCGCCGTCAGACAGCGCCGCGGTGATGAAGACCGTCCGTGGCGCGCTGGAGAGAGCCGGATACCGCCTGAGCGACGACGCGGCTGGAGAAGGCTCATGAAGCAAAAGGAGAGAGGCCGGCTGAGATATTCGGTTGTGCGCGCGGCTCCACGCGCGCACAGGTGAAGCGCCGGATCTCTGCCGGCCGGCCCTCACGCGTGCCGGCTTTAGGCGATCCGGATGCGACGCGTGATCTGTCCGTTACTCTCCCAGTAAGTGCGTTTCCCGGCCAACAGCGGATCATCCGCCGCAGGCTGAATATTGCCGGCCCGGTCGATCGCGCGCGAGGTAATCGTATGGTCGCCCGGACCGGCAGGCTTCCAGTCCAGGCTCCAGAATTTCCACGCGAAGTCGTGGTCCTGACCGCGCACAATCGTGGCGGGCGTCCATTGTCCGTCGTCCACGCGCACCTCGACGCGTTGGATGGGCCCGCCCCAGGCCGCGCCTTCGATCTGGTAGCGGCCGCCTCGTGAGACGACGCGCGCCGGGATGGATTTGATCCGCGAGCGGCCGACGACCTTCTGCGTCCACACGGTTCCACCGCCGGCTCGAGGCTCTTCGCGAATCGTCACATAGTCCTTCGACATGAACCGGCCGGCCCAACGCGTGTCGATGACGTCGATCCGTGACAGCCATTTCACGTTCGCCACGCCATACCAACCGGGCACGATGAGACGAACCGGAAACCCATGCTCCTGGGCCAGCGGCTCGCCATTCATCTCGTAGCACAGCAGCACGTCCGAGCCCAGGGCGTCAGGCACGGAAAGGCTGCGGCTGAACTGCTGCACCATCTTCACATCGCGCACTTCCTCTTCTCCCGCGTCGGCGCCGAAGAAGACCACGTCGATGCCCTCGGGCCTCACACCGGCCTCCTCGAGGAGCGGGGCGAGCGGCGTTCCAGCCCATCGCGCCGTGCCGATGCCGCCGCTAAACCAGTCGAATCCATGATTGCCGGCACATTCGATCGTGAACACCACCTCTTGCCGCTTCCGCCGCTTCAGTTCCTCCAAGGTATACGTTTTGGGTTGCCGGATCAGGCCGGTGATCTGCAAGCGGTAGTCTTCCGGCCGAATGACCGGACGGTTGTAATGACTCACGGAGAAAAACTGGTCATTCGGGGTGATCCACTCGCTCAATTTCTGCCAGTCCAACCGATTCAGCTCCCCATACGCCTTCACCGCGGCCTCCGGCGCGTCGGGCGGCCGATCCAAGAACGGGACGACGTGCCCCTCCTCGGCCGCCCCGGCCAGCCGCGCAAACAGCGCCGGATCCATCATCGCCAGCAGGGCGAGCGTGGAGCCTCCCTTGAGCAGGAAATCCCGCCGGGAGAGGCCGCTTCCTTGCGTCTTGTTCTCTGTCGTCTTATCTGTCGTCATCATATGTCTCCTTTCAAATCCGCGATCCGGCCGTGATTCAGCGGAACCACGCGATCAGCGTCGGGACGAGCAACCATAATAAGCCTTTCACCAAAAAGAAGGAGAAGCCTGTGATCCCGAGACGTCTGAACCATGCCTGGCAATCGGCAGTTGTCCGGGTGGGCTGAATCTCCATCGTTCGCCTCCTTTGACTGCATCACGCCTCGGCGTGAATCATACGGTGTGAACCGGAGCCGGATGCCCGGTTGCGGCGGCGGCGCGAACCGCCGGGATGAGCATGGGCACCCGTTCTCGGTACGCTTCGTAGGCCTGTCCATGTGCCTGCGTGAGGTCCCGCTCTTCCCACCGGACGGCGAGCAGAATGTAGATGGTCGTGGCGAGCGCGAACACGAGATGCGCCGCGGTCATCGTCGGCGTAGCCCAGAAGGTGACAAGCCAGCCCACATAGAGCGGATGACGCACATACCGGTAGAGTCCCGGCGTCGCAAATGTCAGCGGCACGTAGGGCCGGCCCTTGAGATACAGCCACACCTGCCTTATCCCGAACAGATCAAAGTGATTGATCAGGAACGTGGCGATCAGGACCAAGAGCAGTCCGCCGGCGAAAAGGCCGTAGATTCCCGCGCGGAGCAGCTGGTCCTGGACGTCCCAGATGACTCCGCCCATGGGCTGCCAGGCGTGGAACAGCGCCAGCAGCGCGGCGCTCGAGAATAAGACATAGGTGCTCCGCTCCACCGGCTTCGGGACGAACTTCGTCCACCAGCGCTTAAAGGCCGGGCGGGCCATCACACTGTGCTGCACGGCAAAGAGACCCAAGAGCAGGGTGTTGATGAGGAGCGCCTGCCCAAACGGGATGGTCCCTTCGCCGTCGATCGTTCGGGCCAGACCGAAATTGCCCAGGAACGCGATCGCATAGAGGAAGGTGGCGAGAAACACGAGATAGCACAGGGTTCCATACGAGAATGCGAGAATCCGTTTCATGGGGCCTCCTTTGTCCAGCGGCTGGTCAGCGCTGGTCACGTTGAATGGTCGGTGTCGTCTCAATGGTGATCTCGACTGGAACGGGATGGGACACGATGTCGTAGACCGGGGAGAACGTCGTCAGCGCCTGTAACTCTTCCGCGGACGCGTCGGCCTGAATGACAAAATGCACACGGACTTGCTGGTAGCCGCGCCGAGTGCTGTCAGAAAGGCCGAGGAACCCGCGAAGGTCGAGATCGCCTTCTACGCGGGACT
>DASTSI010000179.1:0-6038 GCA_035760745.1 Nitrospira sp.
ATCCGCACTCATACGCCGACAGCTTTTCCGGTTCGGGATATTTCGGCTGAACAAGATAACTGAGTAGAAGCGTGACGACTCCGAACGCCAGCGCGATAAAAATGAACAGCAGAATCGGAAAGTACCTACTGAGATACTCAAGGAGTAACTCAATGCCGTTCATCGCATGACCTTCCAACACCTTGACTTGCAAGGGAGTCAGGGATCTTAGATGGTGTATCAAGGTGATAGCAAGCGTACAAAGGACCTAGGGGAATTCGACCCGAAAGTCCTACAAGCGCCATTCCTTGCCGGCGGATTCCTGCTTTTCCAAACAACCCACGGGTGACGACGATAGTCCGAAGCGGACTGGCCATCGGTGTGCGTTGAGGCGCTATGATCCTAGTGGCTCGAATCACGCTGAGTCGAGCGGGTCATGAGCCTGGAAGCGGTTCGAAGATGGGTAGGCTTTTGGGGGTCGCTTTGGTCCCACTCGGATTGGAGAGGAGACAATGCCATGGCTTTCTTTCGCCGATGAATCTGCGTATTCACTCTGATCCGAGCGGGCTTCTCCGGTTCAGCCATCCGCACACCTTAGCATCCGGGTTCCGGAGGGGTCAACCAAGGCCAACTGGGCAATATTCTTGACATTGCGCGCCCATTTGTTATGGTTCTTTCAGCACGATGAATATCCAACACAAAGGGAACTTATGACGACCCATTCGGCCCGTATCGCATTGTTGTCCTTGCTCTGCCTCGTCTTCGGACAGGTCGCCTGGGCTGATGACCTGGAAACCATTAGATTCGGTGAACCCGCGCTGACGTTCTCCGCTGGAGGAATCTTCAAGTCCTTTCCACAGGACGGGGTGGTCAATGTGACGACCGGTGATAATCAAACTACCGGAGATCGCATGCAATTGGGACAACGCGACACGCTTTATTTGCGATTGAACAACCCCGGCGATGTGGCGGTCGGCGATCTCTTTACCATCTATAAGCGGGCGAGAAAGGTGTTCCACCCCGCGACCCGGGAGTATCTGGGGTACCTGGTGATTCGTTTGGCGATCGTCGAGGTCAAACAGGTCGATAAAGTACTGACCACCGTCCACGCCGTCCGATCGTATGGAGCCGTTTCCCCCGGGGATCCGGTCGCCAAATTTTCGCTGCCGATCGAGGAAGAACCAGCTGAGAATGCCTCTCCAGACGATGTTGCAGGTATGCTGGTCGAGCTGCAATCAGACATGGGAATGACCCTCGTCGCCCAACGTAACATTGTGTACGTGGATCGGGGGCGGATAGACGGCTTACGCGCTGGCGATACGATGGAGGTGGTCCGAGTAGGGGGTAATTTGCCTCCCAGGGTCCTCGGAGAGATCAAAATTCTTGCGACGCAGGACAAGACATCATCCGCGTTGGTCACAAAATCGACCGCTCGACTCTTTAAGGGCGATCGCATCCGCCTCAAAGCCCCGGGGTTGGAAACCGTCGCCGCGTCGAGTCCGATGCAGTCGGCGCCCACGCAGGACTTGTCCATGGCCGCGATGGCTGAGGAACCAGGCACTCGGAAACTGACCGTCGAAAACGCCTCCCGGGCGACGAAGATCAGCTTGAGCGATTTGATGAAGCAGTTGCGATTTGAATCGGGGCAAGCCACCATACAGCCCGCGGGATATGAGGTTCTCGATGAGCTCATCGCGCATCTGAAAACCGCGCCTGCCGATCAGCTCATCCGTGTGGAAGGGCACGCCGACAACATGGAGATCGGCCCCTCGTTGAAGTCGCGGTATCCGACGAATTGGGATCTATCGAAAGCGCGCGCCAGCGGCGTTTTGCGGTACCTCGTAGAAAAAGGCGGGATTGATTCAGCGCGGGTCTCTTCCGTCGGCTACGGCGATACAAAACCGCTCGTAAGCAACGCAACTGAAGCAGGACGGCAACGAAACCGCCGTGTCGATATTCTGCTCTTTCCTCCGGACACAGAGCGGTACGCCCCCGAGCAGGTGATGAAGTCGGCGTCTGGCCTTGGCACGGACAAACCCTCCGCTTTCGTCCCCGATGCACCATCCACGGTCACTGATTCTCAGGCAGAACCCGGGAGTTCGATGAAGGCCGCAACCGACGAGCCGGTTCCGGTGAGCGGCGAGCGGGACCAGGCACCCCCTTCCTTTCCCGGAGATCAGTCGGTCGAACGGCCGGCTCCACCGCACTGATCGACGGACACCATGAACAATGGGCCGCTCTGGTCGGTCCATCTTGCCTCTTCATTGTTCACCCTTTTCCCCTGCTGCTACAATGCCGCATGGTTGAGGATTCGGCGGTCATTCCGTCGCAGGAAGCGCCACTGTACGCCGATGTCTTGGTGCCTCGTCATCTCGCCCGGTCCTTTACCTATGCCGTGCCGTCAACCTTCAAGCCGCTCCTGAAGATCGGTCACTGTGTCATTGTCCCGTTCGGCCACTCACGCGTGCGGGGCGCAGTGATTTCGATCCGCGAGTCCATTCCCGACGGACTGCATCGAGATCGCATCAAAAATCTCCTCGCCATCGTTCATGACCATGCAGAGATTCAAGTTCCTGAACGGCTGCTTGATCTTGCCAAGCAAGTCGCAGAGCGCTATGTCGCTCCGTTGGGCCAGTGCCTTCGCCTGGTCATGCCTCTGGCGCTTTTTAAGTCGATACATTGGGAACGGTTGGCGATCACAGACCTGGGCCGCGTCGTGTTGTCCCAGAACCGGGAATCTCGGGAAGTGATCTCCCTACTCACCCGATTGGCGCGACGACGTGCCGGCATCCGGCGATCGAGGCTCCTGTCATCTGTTTCATCGGACGATGCCGGACTGATCGACGATCTGCTCGAGAGGCAGTGGGTGATGAGGATCGGAGTCCATCCCGAAGGTGAGCAAGGGCTGCGTCAAAAGGGCGTAGATGTTGACGGGATGGGTGGTCCGCCGTTGGCCCTCAGACCTGCCGCCGCGGAGTGGGAATCGCGATTCCGTGAAGCCATGTCCCGCCCCCATGGCGCCACGCTGAGGCTTCAGGGCTCACTGTCCGATAGATTGGCTGCACTCATTCTTGCCGTTCGCCAAACCACGGACCGAGGCCGCTCGGCGCTCGTGGTCACTGGCGAGGGCGATCGGGCCGCATGGTTGGCGGGCAAGCTCTTGCAGGCCGGGATCCCTCTCTTTGCATGCTTGCACCATGACGTATCGGAGACCGCCAAAGCCCAAGCTTGGAGACGCTGTCAGGAATCGGGACCGCATGTCGTAGTCGGAACCCGCGCGTCGGTATTTATGCCGCTTTCATCGCTGGGACTGATCTGGGTCGAATGTGTGGAGGATCATGCGCTCAAAGAGCCACAGGAGCCTCGCTACCATGCGGTCGAGGTTGCCCGGATGAGAGCCAAGCCCGAATCCACGGTTGTCGTCTTAGCCTCTCGCCATTCGCTCGTCGACAGCGACTCGTCCGCCGAAGCAGAGCCACTGTATCGGTGTCCGGGACTAGAGACGCCGCCGAAGATAGAGGTCGTCGATCTTCGTCCTCTGGGAAAGAAGATCGTGCTGAGCCCTCCTTTGGTCGACGCCCTCGGCGAGACCATCGTCCGCAAGGAACGCAGCGTGTTGTTTCAGAATCGAAAAGGCTATGCCGGCGCCCTCGTGTGTCAAGACTGCGGACAGGTGCCACGGTGCCCGTCATGCCAGGTGGCCCTCGTCTACCATCGGCATACCAGTTCCTTATCCTGCTCGTACTGCGGAGGGGCTGTCGCTGCCGGTCAGATCTGTTCGTTCTGCGGGGGGCACCGCCTTCACCTCGTCGGACACGGTACCGAGCGCGTGGAGGAAGAGGCGAAGCGTCTTTTCCCGAGTGCCGCGGTCTTGCGGGCCGATGGTGAAACAATGCGGACGCACTCGCAAGCCCGGTCGATAGTGAGCCGTATCAAGGCTGGAGCGTGGGATATCCTGGTTGGCACACAGGCTGTGTTGAGAGATTATATGGTTCCCCGCGTTGCGCTCGTCGGGGCGGTTCACCCGGATGCCGGTCTCAGTCTTCCTGATTTTCGCGCCGCCGAGCGTACGTACTTGCTGCTTTGCGAAGCCGCGGCATTGTCCCTTCCAGCCAGCGAAGGGGGACGAATGATCATTCAGTCTTACCTTCCTTCCCATCACGCGATTCAGGCAGTCGCTCAACAAAGCGACTTTCTGTTCACATCGGAAGAACTGTCTCAGCGTCAAGGCCTGGGTTACCCACCGTGGACCAATTTGGTGGCCGTTCTCGTGTCAGGCCCCACTGAAGCGCTCGTAGAATCAGCGGCCCGGACATGGGCCGAGCGCTTGGCAGCGGCTTTCTCCTCCGTCACTGATCGTCCTAGACCACCCTTTCCCTCGCCGCCGGCGCAAGCGACGGCGGATTATTCCGTGCTCGGTCCTGTTCCTCCTCCCGTCAAAAAGTTGAGAGGGCGCTTCAGGAGGCAGATCCTCGTCAAGTCAGCCGTGCGTGAGCATGGCTTGCATGCCGTGCGTTCGACGATTCCTGAACTCGAGAAAAGGTACAAGAATCGCGGCGTGAAATTCGACGTCGACGTCGATCCGATCGATGTATGGTGATTACTCTTGTCTATTTACCCGAGATGATGCAGCAGGAACTCCGGACGCCACGGCTCCGGCCCGACGGAACAGGCCGTACGAGAATGCCAGCCAGAACACGGAAGAAAACATCCCCATCACCACGGCAGAAAGCATGACGCCCATCTGCTGATCCGATGGCTGATCCGTGACGGCTCGGATTTGCACCATTGTGATAATTGGCCAGAGTACGCTTTCCACACCGAGGAGGAGCGTGACCCAGGCCCAGATCAATCCGATTGTGCGTCCCCGCCACATGAGGAATGCACTCGCCGCAGCGAAGAAGAGCACGAGGCCCTCGTAGCCCGCTTGATCCCAGGCAAGCCAACCTCCGATCGTCACAACGGTGGCTCCAAGGACCGCGTTCACGGGACGGCCCCATCCGCCATTCAGCAAGACGGTCTTCATGATCAGGTCATGGACAACTTAGTGTGAGTTGCGGGAGGCGCGTTGTCAACGTGGAGGTGGCGTTATGATTCCAGCGCAGACGCGGCAGCGTCGAGGAGCGCTTTCATCTCGAATGGCTTCTGCAAAGTCCGGTGAGCGCCGAGCATCTTGGCGACGTCTAGGAATCCCAGAACGCCGATCAGATCACTGCCGCCGGTGATGGCAATGATCTTCACATCTGGCGATTCGCGCCTCAGCATCGAAATGCATTCCAGGCCGTCCTGGTCCGGCATGAGAATATCGGTGACGACGAGATCGGTGGGATTCATCCGGTACTGGGCCAGCGCATCCCTTCCGTTGCTGGCTTCCGACACGCGATAGCCGGCTTCCTCGAAGGTGGTCCGAATGAGTTGCCTGATCTGTTCCTCGTCGTCTACGACGAGTATGGACGGCATGACATCCTCATGATTCAACGTCTCGGCCCGTTTGCCTCGAGTCACTCTAACACCTCACTTTCATCGGGGCAAACAATTCACCATTTTGAAGAAGGCCGGGAACAATACACATGGCGTGAAGGCAAGGAGGAAGGTATCCCGCATTTCCGCACGAATTCAGCGCTCTCAAGGGACCCGGGAAAACCCGCCAACACGACACCGAAGGTAAGTTGTGGCGTGCAGAGGGCAGAGGAAGGAGGCCGTCAGGCGACAACCGGCCGTTTGAACAGTTTCGAACAGTTGCTATGGTGCCGAAGGCGGGACTTGAACCCGCACGGCTTGCGCCACACGCCCCTCAAACGTGCGTGTCTGCCATTCCACCACTTCGGCGTATGAACCGGCAACGTGCGAAGCGCCGCTTGTACAGTCGAAACGTGCTCGTGATGAGAAGCGGCGCCCAAGGGACATGCATTATAGAAGTAGCCCAAAATTCTTGTCAATGAAACCCACGTTGAGTAGAATCGCCCCGCACGTCACATCCCCAACTGCTGAGCGCGGCGTCAGCTCTTTTGGACTGCGTGCAGAACGACGATGTCTGGTATGTTGACAGGGCTACGCAC
>DASTSI010000180.1:0-24753 GCA_035760745.1 Nitrospira sp.
TGATCGGGATACGATCGACTTCTCCGTCATGGCACGTCAACCAGGCGACGATCCGCCACCGCCCTTTTCGTATCGCACCGATCGCATTACCGTCCCGCAGCGAGACTGTTATTTGACGCATACAAACCGTGAAACTCATGATGTTATACGGTCAAACCTCGATCGCTCCCCATTGTACGGCGGGGCGATTGTCTCGGCCGGGCCACGCTATTGTCCGTCCATCGAGGATAAGGTCGTCCGGTTTGCCGAAAAGGATCGGCATCAGATATTCGTGGAGCCGGAAGGGCTGGACGCGCGAGAATTTTATCCGAACGGCATCTCCACCAGTCTGCCAGTCGATGTGCAGGCTGCCGTGCTTCGGACCATCCCGGGATTGGCGCATGCCAAAATGCTCAAACCCGGATACGCGATCGAATACGATTATTTTCCGCCGCGTCAATTGCATGCCACGCTCGAGACGAAGCTTGTTCAAGGCCTATATCACGCGGGGCAGATCAATGGCACATCAGGCTATGAGGAGGCAGCAGCTCAAGGATTGATGGCCGGAATCAATGCCGTGCTGAGGCTACGAGGACAACGCCAGCTCGTGCTGGACCGAGCACAGGCTTACATCGGGGTATTGATCGATGACTTGATTACGAAGGATGCGCGAGAGCCCTATCGGATGTTTACCTCCCGAGCAGAATACCGATTGTTGCTGAGACATGGGAACGCCGACCTTCGGCTCACTGAGTTTGGGCGAGATGTCGGCTTGGTATCCGATGACTTATACCGCAGGGTTCTGAGAAAGCGAGTGGAGGTGGAAAAAGAAATCCAAAGGTTGGAGGAGTTTCGCCCAAAGCTCACGGCCGAAATACGAGACCGGCTTTCGGAAGCGAATATAGAGAGCGTATCGGGGCTCTGCACGTTGGCACAACTGCTTCGCCGGCAAGGAGTCAGCTATTCAGCCTTGATGGAAGCAATGAATCTCAGCCCGATACGAGATCAAGAATCGATTCAGGAGGTTGAAATTCATGTCAAGTATTCCGGATACATCAACCGCCAGCTTCGTCAAGTAGCCGCGTTCAAGAAATTTGAGCACAAGGCGATTCCTCAATACTTTAACTATGATGAAATTCCAGGATTTTCAAGGGAGGTACGAGAGAAATTGGCAAAGGTTCGACCGGAATCAGTCGGACAGGCTTCTAGAATATCGGGAGTCACACCGGCCGCTATCTCTCTTCTTCTTGTCACCCTTGAAAAACATAGGCGACATACCAGCTCTCACCTTGAGTCGATGACCAGGCCTTGACCTCTTTAGTGGATTCACGTAATTGTTCCACGTGGAACATGAACAAGACTTGCGGCGATCGCTTGTTCAGTTCTGCCGAGAAATTGGCTTAAGCCTCACAGATCACATGGTGGCGCAATTTATGCGCTACCTCTCGCTTCTGACTCATTGGAACAAGAAAATTAATCTCACCAGTATCACAGAGCCGGAAGAGATTCTCATTAAGCACTTTGTCGATTCCTTGCTCAGTCTTGTCGTCATCGAGTTTCAGCAGCATGCCAAGATTCTTGACATAGGCTCTGGACCGGGATTCCCTGGCATGCCGCTAAAGATCGTCAGGAGCGACCTGCATTTGTCGATAGTAGAGCCCGGCCAAAAAAAGTGCTCGTTTCTCACCACTCTTACCGGCGAGCTTCGGCTGACCCATATCGATCTATTTAATGGGACCCTGAAGCAATACGGTCGTTCTTTTTCTGCGAGCCGGTTCGATATTGTGACCCTCAGGGCTCTTCGATTCGACGCGGTACGAGAGGACATTCTTCCACTACTACAGCCCGACGGCATCGTTATTTTGTATAGAACGGCGAAAATCAAACAAGACCAAGTGAATGAAGACTGGACTGTCCTTAGCGAGGGGGTATATAAGCTCCCGCTGCATGCCGGGACGAGAGTGATTTCAGTTTTGAAAAAGGTTGCAGCGTGATTGTGTTCCACGTGGAACAACGATTGAGGACCGGTCCAGACCGTGGCTAGAATCGTAGCAGTTGCCAATCAGAAAGGCGGAGTCGGCAAAACCACGACTTCCGTAAATTTGGCTGCCTGTGTAGCCCTCCAAGGCAAGCGTGTGCTGCTTGTCGATATGGATCCTCAGGGAAACGCAACGAGCGGGCTCGGATTCGATCCACGATCTCTAGCGGTGACCGTATATAAATGTTTGATAAATTATGTAAAATTTAACGATTCTGTCCAGCAAACTGAAGTGAGCGGCCTGTCGCTTCTTCCGTCGAATGCCGACCTGGCCGGAGCAGAAATCGAGCTGGTCAACGTCGAGGAACGGGAAAAGCTGCTGAGACACTTTCTTCGTGAGGTCGAGCCTCAATTCGATGTCATTTTTCTCGACTGCCCCCCCGCTCTCGGCATCCTGACCGTCAATGCGCTCGTCGCCGCCAGATCCGTGCTTATTCCCGTCCAATGCGAATACTACGCGATGGAAGGGTTGACGCGCCTCATAGGCAGTATCGAACGGATCCAGCAGTCATACAATGCCGGTCTTGCGATAGAAGGCATCGTCTTGACAATGTACGATGCGAGGAATACTTTGGCCCGCCAAGTCGCTGAACAGGTTCGAACACATTTTAAAGATCGCGTCTACGAAACTGCGATTCCTCGCAATGTCACATTGGCCGAAGCACCGAGTTATGGACGGCCGGTCCTGCTGTACAATGCCGCCTCCGCCGGCGCACAGGCCTATCTCGCACTCGCAAAGGAGTTTTTGAGCCATGGAGAAAAAAGCACTGGGTAGGGGATTAGACGCGCTCTTACCCTCAACGAAGCCAACAGCGATGCCCGAGTTGCCCGAGGTCCAGCATCTGCGGGTCGATGCCATTGTCCCCAACCGTTTTCAGCCCAGACAAACCTTCTCCCAGGAAGAACTAGCGGAACTGACGGCCTCCTTGAAGCAGACCGGCCTGCTTCAACCGGTGCTCGTCCGCCGCAAAGGTGATGGAATGTATGAGCTGATATCCGGTGAGCGCCGCTGGCGCGCGGCAAAGGGCGCCGGACTGGAAACCATCCAAGCAGTCATTCGAAACTGCGGTGATGAGGAATCCATAGTACTCGCGCTCGTGGAAAATCTGCAGCGCGAGGATCTGAATCCGATCGAAATGGCCAAGGCATACCATCGGATGATGAATGAGTTTGGTTTCACTCAGGACGTCATCGCACAACGGGTCGGTTGCGAACGGTCCTCGATCGCCAATGTCGTCAGACTCTTGAACCTCCCGCTGGAAGTTCAGCAGCTCATTGAAACCGACCGGCTATCGCTGGGACACGCGAAAGTCATTTTGGGGGTGGCGAGTTCATCTGAACAGCTGCGTCTCGCTCAGATCGTCATTGCGCGGTCTCTTTCGGTGCGAGAGACGGAGAAGATGTTGGAATCGACGGTACTGGAACGAAAACGCAAGACCAAAGATCCGGTCAAGCGGTCTCCGTTATCCGACGTGGAAGAACGGCTTCAGAAGCGGCTGGGCACAAAAGTGACGGTTCAGCACGGCCGCCGGGGTGGCAAAGTCATCATTCACTACTTCTCGCCCGCCGAGCTCGACGGCATCCTCGAACACATTCTTCAGTAAGCCCCTCCAACATTCATTCCAGCCGGCCGAAGAAAACGGCATATTTGTTGCCAAACTTTCGCTCGGGTGGCACTGTTCACGTATTCGCCAGTCTCGAGAGAACGCGGCTCCGGTTCATGCGCGACCAATTCGGGAGGAGTGCCCATGTGGGGACAGGATAAGCAGGAAAGTAAACGGACGACAGACGATCCGGAACAGAACGGCCAGAGCGACAATGGTCTGCCGATGAAAGCTGTCACCGAAGATATTAGCGCCTTCGTTGGGAAAGGGGTCGAGTTCAAAGGGACCATCTCTTACAACGGCACCGTTCGCATCGACGGCTCACTTGACGGCGAAATTCGAACAGACGGAACCCTCCTCATTGGAGAAGACGCCGTGATTCAGGCGAAGATTTCGGCCGGCACGATCGTCTGCAAGGGAAAAATCACGGGCGATGTGATCGCCAAAGAGCGGGTTAAACTCCGGGCGCCGGCCGTCGTCACTGGAAGCGTCAAAACACCGATGCTCTCCATGGAGGATGGCGTTCTATTCAACGGCGGCCTTGAAATGAATCAGGGCGGAGCCCGGGCAGCAGCACCGGGTGCGACGGTCCATCCAATAGCCGCCAAACAGTCATCAAGCGGCTAGACGTTCCCGGATGAACGACGATTCAACTGGATCGACAATCCAGGGAGGACGACATTATGTGGCCCACCAGAGAACGCAGCACCGTAACCAATCTGGATTCAGAGAACATCACTCTGTTCGCAAAAGACGTCGAATTCAGAGGAATTGTCAATTTCGACGGAACCGTCCGGGTCGATGGCCGGGTGGAAGGTGAAATCCATACGACCGGTACGCTCATTGTCGGAGAGTCAGCCGTCATCAAAGGTGTGGTCTCAGCTGGTGTCCTCATGAATAGCGGAAAAATCAACGGCACCATCACCGTGGCGGAGAAGATCAATATCCTGAAGCCGGGAATCCTAGTGGGCGATGTGCGGACGCCGCTCATTGCCATCGAGGAAGGGTCGCACTTTCACGGAATGTGCGACATGGGACTGCAGCGGTGGCCCGAGGAACCGGCGGCCATGATCGCATCGTAGCATCTTTCGATCGCGCCACTGTCCCCTCTAGCCCTTTTCCCCTCACCCCAGTACAATTCCGCCTTATGGCACGCCCTACGGTTTTGCTCGGCATGAGCGGAGGAGTGGATAGCTCTGTCGCGGCCGCACTCTTGGTCCGCCAGGGTTACGATGTGACCGGCGTCACGCTGGAGGTGTGGGAACCAGAGGATGCCACCACGGCCACCGCCAAAAAGTGGCAAGAACGCGGCTGCTGCAAAGTGGGCATCGCGAGGTTTGTCGCAAAGTCCCTGGGATTCCGCCATGAAGTCGTCGAAAGCCGAGCACTCTTCCGCGAAGCCGTGATTCACGACTTCCTCCAGGGATATAGCGCGGGCGTGACGCCAAACCCTTGTGTCCGATGCAACGAACGCGTCAAGCTTCGGCGGCTTGTCGAATTGGCGGATGCCCGCGGGATTCACTACGTGGCCACCGGACACTATGCCTCGATTGTCGAGACTGACGGACGACAGATGCTGACAAAAGGCGCCGATGAACGGAAGGATCAGAGCTACTTCCTCTACCGACTCAACTCCCAATGGCTATCTCGACTCCTCTTTCCCGTCGGGAATATGCTGAAGCGCGCCGTTTGGCAGGAAGCAGAGTCCCTTGGGCTTCCTGAGGAGGAACTCAAAGAAAGCCAGGAAATCTGTTTCGTGAGTCAAGGAGACTATCGGACGTTCATAGAAAAGGAAATGCCGGAGGCCAGAAAGCCTGGCGCCTTCGTCGACGAAGAAGGGCGAATTCTCGGTCAACATGAAGGCATTGCATTCTATACGCCTGGTCAGCGCCGCGGGCTGGGCATCGCGACGGGTCAACGGCTGTACGTGCGTGAGGTCCGCCCATCGACCAACACCGTCGTGCTGAGCTCTGAAAAAGCCTTGCAGCGCAAGGCATGTGACGTTGCAGATCTGAACCTCTTTGAGCCGTCCCTTCTTCACCAGGTGATGGACGTGGAAGTCAAAGTTCGGTATGCGACACCGGCGACGCCGGCAACCCTTGCCCCGTTCGACCACGGTGTTCGGCTGCGGTTCCATGTCCCGCAGCGAGGATTGAGCCCCGGACAATCGGCCGTGTTCTATCGAGGTGATCATGTCCTCGGAGGCGGCATCATTCAGCCGTTCTAACTCCTGCTCCCGCCTCTGGTTGTTGACAGTTCCTTCCACGTGATGTTACCTTTGCAGGCCCGATCTTCGTGCAACCCGCACGGAATCTTCCCCTTCGCTTAAAACGAGAAAAGAGCGGATTTCGACAGTGATCAAGACAGCAGTGGCGCGGCGGTACGCACAAGCACTCTTCGAGCTTCTCGATCAATCGAACATCGAAGCGATGCGGAGTACGCTCCAGGGTCTGGCGGAGGCCCTGAAGACGGTTCCGTCCTTGCGCCATGTGGTTGCTTCTCCGGCCTTCGCCGTGGAGGAGAAGATTGCCGTCTTGACGGAGCTTGGATCGAGGCTCGGATGTCCTCCGGCCGGCCGGGCCTTTCTCAGTCAATTGCTCAAGAAGAACCGGGTGGGATTCCTCCCGGAGATTGCCGACGCGTTCTCAGCGCTTGTCGACCGGGCGAAGGGCACGCAGCCCGTGATCGTATCGTCGGCCGCCCCGCTGGCTCAGCCGGAGCAAGAGCGGATCAAGGCACGCCTGCGTGATGCCCTGAAACGTGAGGTCGACCTCACATTCCACACGGATCCCGCCTCCCTTGCAGGTCTCCAGATCCACATTGGGAGCCGGGTGGTCGACAGCACGATCCGAGGAAGGCTGGACACGCTGCGCACCGCTCTGGCGCGTGACTAGACAGGAATCGATCCGCGCACCGGGCAGTGGCGGACATGCGATGAGCGGGGCCGACTGAACGTTGAGGAAGCCGGCGAGGTGAGGCGATATTCCACCATCCGGCCGATTGAGGAGTAGCCATGCAAATTAAGGCAGAAGAAATCAGCGCGATTATCAAGGAGAAGATCAAGAACTTCGACAAGCAGGTCGACGTCAAAGAGACCGGATCTGTCATCCAAGTGGGCGACGGCATCGCCAAGGTTTATGGCTTGGACGGAGCCATGGCCGGCGAAATGCTCGAATTTCCCGGCGGTCTGTACGGGATCGCGCTGAACCTCGAGGAAGACAATGTGGGTGCCGTTCTCATGGGCGATGATGTCGGCATCAAAGAGGGCGACCCGGTCACGCGCACGGGTCGTATCGCAGAGGTTCCGGTCGGCGAGGCCCTCATCGGCCGTGTGGTAAATGCCATTGGCCAGCCGATCGACGGCAAAGGTCCGATCAAGTCGCAGCATTCCTCTCGGATTGAAGTCGTCGCGCCCGGTGTTCATAGCCGGCAATCGGTACGCGAACCGCTCCAGACCGGCATCAAAGCCATCGATGCCATGATTCCGATCGGCCGGGGACAGCGCGAGTTGATCATCGGCGACCGCCAAACCGGCAAGACGGCCATCGCCGTCGATACGATCATCAATCAAAAAGGTTTGGACGTCTTCTGCATTTACGTCGCGATCGGCCAAAAGCGTTCGACCGTCGCGCGCGTGGTCAAAACCTTGGAGGAACACCACGCGATGGAATATAGCATGGTCGTCTCCGCGACGGCGAGCGACGCGGCCCCCATGCAGTTTCTCGCCCCATTCTCAGGTGCGGCGATCGGCGAGTACTTCCGCGACCATGGAAAGCACGCGCTGATCGTCTATGACGATCTCTCGAAGCACGCGGTGGCATACCGGCAGCTCTCGCTGCTGTTGCGCAGACCGCCCGGACGCGAAGCGTATCCGGGGGACGTGTTTTATCTCCATTCGAGGCTGTTGGAGCGCGCCGCGAAACTCAGCGACAAGCTGGGAGGCGGAAGTCTCACCGCATTACCGATCATCGAGACACAGGCCGGTGACGTGTCCGCGTATATTCCCACCAACGTGATCTCGATCACCGACGGGCAGATCTACCTTGGCAGCGATTTGTTCTATTCCGGTATTCGTCCTGCGATCAATGTCGGCCTCTCCGTGTCCCGCGTGGGAGGGTCGGCTCAGATCAAAACCATGAAGCAGGTCGCAGGCACGCTGCGGCTAGACCTCGCTCAGTACCGGGAAATGGCCGCCTTCTCCCAATTTGGCAGCGAGCTCGACAAAGCCACACAGATGCAGCTCGCACGCGGTGTGCGCATGGTCGAGCTGCTGAAACAGGGCCAGTACAAGCCCATGCCGGTGGCGGACCAAGTCTTGTCGATTTTTGCCGGGGTCAACGGCTTTCTCGATGACGTGCCCGTCGACAAGGTCCAACAATTCGAAGCTGATCTTCTCCATTACGTCCAGCAGCATCATCCCGAGCTCAAGAAAGAGGTGACAACCGTCAGCAAGATCGACGAGAAATTCGCGGCCAGACTCAAGGAAGTCCTCACTCAGTTCAAACAGAAGATGGGGTATGGGACCAAGTAATCCCGGGGTCTGCCGGTGAAGAACCGATAACACAACATGCCAAGTCTTCAATCCTTGCGCCGAAAGATTGCGGCGTTTAAAAACACCCAAAAGATCACCAAGGCCATGAAAATGGTGGCCGCGGCGAAGCTCAAGCGCTCGCAGGACCGCATCCTGGCCGCTCGTCCCTACGCCCATAAAATGCGCGGCGTCCTCGGCAATTTGAGTCAGCGCGTCAATCGCGCCGCTCATCCGTTGCTCCAGAAGCGGGAAGGCAGGAAAATCGAGGTACTGGTCGTCACGAGCGACCGTGGTCTTTGCGGTGCGTTCAACGGCAACATCGTCCGCAGAAGCGCGGAATTCGTGCGGCAATGCGAATCACGCGGACTTCACGTCACACTCAGCATCGTGGGCCGCAAGGGCCGCGACTATTTCCGCCGGCGCCCATGGCCGATCCGCCATGAATGGACCGGCGTGTTCGACAAGCTGAGCTTCGAACATGCGATCGATATCGGAGGCGACCTGACGGATCAGTTCATCAAAGGCACGTTCGACGAGCTGTACGTCGTCTACAACGAGTTCAAATCCGCGATACAACAACGGGTCATCGTCGAAAAGCTGTTCCCTGTCGACGTCGCGACTGAATTCGGGACTGCGCAATCCGACGGCACGACGGGCGGCAGCTATTTGTATGAGCCGGACGAAGCCGAGCTTTTGAACGCGCTCGTGCCCAAACATTTTCAGGTCCAAACATATCGGATTCTCCTCGAATCCGCCGCCGCCGAACATGGAGCCCGCATGGCAGCCATGGACGGCGCGACGAGAAATGCGGGGCAGCTCATCAAGAAAGTCACGCTGTACTACAACAAGACAAGGCAGGCGGCGATCACCAAGGAACTGATGGACATCGTCGGTGGTGCCGAGGCGTTGAAATAATTCAGTCGTCCTCTCGCCGACCAGCCCGACTTGTCCTTGCACCTCGGTGTGGGACTGGCTGCGGGGTCGGGCGCTCGAGGCAGCGCGCCGTTTGCATCGCGTGTACGGTGGACGAAACGGAAGGAGCGAGTCGTGAGCACAGGAAAAGTCGTTCAAGTGATCGGACCGGTGGTCGACGTGGTGTTTCCTCCCGGTCGATTGCCGAACATTTACAATGCCCTCAAGGTCAACCAGGAAGAGAACACGGCCGCAGGAACGCCGGCCGTCCGGTTGACCCTTGAGGTGGCCCAACACCTCGGCGAAAACCGCGTGCGCGGCGTCGCGATGTCCTCGACGGACGGGTTAACGCGAGGCATGGACGTTCAGGACACCGGAGCCCCGATCGCCGTGCCAGTCGGACGAGAGACGCTCGGCCGGCTGATCAATGTGCTCGGTGAACCGGTGGATGAAAAGGGACCAATCAAGGCGAAGAAGACCTATCCCATCCAC
Source organism: Nitrospira sp. (assembly GCA_035760745.1). Taxonomy (GTDB): domain Bacteria; phylum Nitrospirota; class Nitrospiria; order Nitrospirales; family Nitrospiraceae; genus Nitrospira_C. Next base: position 9,557 of record DASTSI010000180.1, read on the forward strand.
CGTCCCGCGCCGAAATTGGAAGATCAGGAAACCAAGACCGAGGTTCTCGAGACCGGCATCAAGGTCGTCGACCTCCTCGAGCCCTACAGTAAAGGGGGGAAGGTCGGTCTGTTCGGCGGCGCGGGCGTCGGTAAAACCGTGATCATCATGGAACTGATTAATAACATCGCGCTGCACCACGGGGGCTACTCCGTGTTCGCGGGTGTCGGCGAACGCACGCGCGAAGGCAACGACCTGTGGCACGAAATGCAGGAATCCAAGGTGATTGACCCGGACGATTTCACCAAATCCAAAGCGGCGCTCGTCTACGGGCAAATGAACGAGCCCCCGGGAGCGCGCCTGCGGGTCGGGCTGACAGGCCTCACCGTCGCCGAGTATTTCCGTGACGAGGAAAACCAGGACGTCTTGCTCTTCATTGACAACATCTTTCGCTTCACGCAGGCGGGGTCCGAGGTCTCAGCTTTGCTGGGCCGCATGCCGTCGGCCGTCGGCTATCAGCCGAATCTGGCAACCGAAATGGGCGCATTGCAGGAACGCATTACATCGACGAAGCGCGGGTCCATTACGTCGGTTCAGGCCATCTACGTGCCCGCCGACGACTTGACGGATCCGGCTCCGGCTACGGCGTTTGCTCACCTCGACGCGACCACGGTATTGTCCCGGCAATTGGCGGAGCTCGGCATCTATCCGGCCGTGGACCCCCTGGACTCGACGTCCCGAATTCTGGACCCTCAGATTATCGGAGAGGAGCACTATACCGTGGCCCGAGGCGTGCAGTCCGTCCTCCAACGGTACAAGGACCTGCAGGACATCATCGCAATTCTCGGCATGGATGAGCTCTCCGAAGACGATAAGATGGTGGTCGCACGGGCGCGAAAAATTCAGCGGTTTCTCTCGCAGCCGTTCCATGTTGCTGAAGCGTTTACCGGGGCGCCAGGCAAATACGTGAAGCTGAAGGATACCGTGCGGAGCTTCAAGGAAATCCTGGATGGCAAGTACGATCATCTTCCGGAGCAGGCGTTTTACATGGTGGGCCCCATTGAAGAAGTGATTGCCAAGGCGGAGAAAATGGGGGTCAAAGTCTAGGGCCGGTGCTCTTTTTTCTTCGACTGAACGAGCGGCACAACGGAGCGTCCGATCCAGCGCCCCGATCCTGTTAGCCGACGAGAGCAAGGACAAGCATGGCAGGGAAGCTTCTCTTAGAAGTCGTCACTCCGGAAAAACAGTTATTGAGCCAGCAGGTGGACGAGGTGATCGCGCCCGGATCCGAGGGAGAATTCGGAGTGCTGCCTGGTCATTGCCACTTCCTTTCGACCCTTCGCATTGGAGAGTTGCGCTATCGAATCGGCGACCAGACCAACCATATGGCCATCCTTTGGGGCTACGCGGAAGTCACGCCGACCAAAGTCACGATCATGGCCGAAATCGCGGAAAAGGCCGAGGATATCGATGTCAACCGGGCTCAGCTTGCCGTGGAACGTGCCGAGCAGCGTCTCAAGTCCGGTGGATTGCCATCCGAGGTGAAGGAGGCCCAGATCAGCCTCGAGAAGGCACGACTCCGCAAGAAAATCGCCGAACGCGCCAGAAAGACCGGCCAGGCCTAGCCGAATTTTGTTCGCCGGTTCTTGGCGAATCGCTGTTTCGTCGTCTCTCCCCCAGGAAGCGCCGCTTGACCTCCCCTCTTCGATGGGCGCATCCTACCCATGACGGCAATCGCTTGTTGATTCTCCTAGATTCCAGTGATCCTCTCATCCGCCCTGCTGGCTTCGCTCCTCGCCCTACCCTCCTCACCCCTCGTGGAGAGCCGGAGCTTCGAACCTCGGATCCCGGTTCGTGAATTGAGCGGGCATGAGCTGATCCAGATCGGGGAAATCCATGACGCGCAAAACCACTTCCCCGAAGCGCTCACCTACTATGAACAAGCCCTTCGGTCCTTCCGTGCTCTGAAGCGGCGAAAGGACGAGGCCACGACCCTCCTCAAGATCAGCTCCGTTCTCGAGCGCCAAGGACAACGAGCCACTGCCGCGATGAAACTGCGAAACGCCGTCTCGCTCTTTGAAAAGATCCGCAACCATCGCGACCATCCCAAGGCCCTTCTCGCGCTGGGACGTTTGTCGGCCTGGCTCGGATCGCCTGATGCAGCCGAAGGATATTTTCGAGAGGCACTCCGCCGGTTTGGCCAGTTTCATGATTCCGAAGGGCAAGGCGGGGCGTTCATCGCCCTCGGGATGCTGAAAGTCGTTTACGGCCCGCAGCGGGACGGTATCGCTTTGCTTCAACGCGCTCTGCAAGAGGCCCGTCAGCGGGGGGACGACCATCAAACTCTTTCGGCCCTCGTGGCACTCGGTGATGCCGCCTGGCTCGAGGAGAAAGCTGAAGAAGGACGATCCTATTATGTCGAGGCCTTGGCTCTGGCCCGGAAAACGCTCGACGCCCGCCTTCAGGCCGATCTTGAGCGACGCCTGACGTCGGTCTACGCGGCGCTGGGACATGATCACGAGGCCATCGCAACGGCGAACGACGCAGTCCGTCTTTACCACTCCCTATCGGACACGTCCGGTGAAGCGGCCACTTGGGCGCTCCTCGCTTGGCTCTATGAGAGAACCGACCAACAAGAGTCGGCAGAAACCGCGACCCAGCGTGCATTACTTCTCCAGCGGCATCAGCAATTCACGGTGCATGGAGGATCCTGACGGGGGCCCATCCAGTATCGCTGTATTCGGCAGGCCGCCGACCCGATCGCACGAGCTCAGGCACGGCGCATAGCCGACGCGGGCTTCACCTCCACGCAAGGCCTTCTACACGTCCGGCCGATTGCAATTCGCCGAAACACTTTAGTAGCTTGTCCCCGAATGATCACCGAATTCGTTATCACGGCAGGAGAACAACCAAAGCGCCTCGATCTGTTTCTCGTCAACCGGGAGCCAGATCTTTCGCGTTCCGCGCTCCAACGCCTGATCGAGCTCGGACGCATCCGTATCAACGGGTATCCCGCCAAACCCAGCCACAAGATTAAACCCGGCGACCGGATCACGATGGATGTGCCGAAAGCCGAGCCCCTGGAGCTGAAAGGGGAGGCGATCCCGCTGGACCTGCTCTTCGAAGACGACCAATTGCTCGTCTTGGACAAGCCGTCCGGCATCGTGGTCCATCCCGCGCCGGGGAATTGGACCGGAACGCTCGTGAACGCCCTCCTCCATCATTTCCAGACGTCGGGCGGCACGGTTTCCACGATCGGAGGAAAGGAGCGCCCGGGACTCGTTCATCGTCTCGACAAAGAAACATCTGGGATTATGGTCATCGCGAAGACCGATCAGGCCCATCGGCATCTCGCGGCACAGTTCAAGCACCATACCATCACCCGTCTCTATGAGGCGCTGATCTGGGGGGTGCCGAAGAAGGTCCAGGGGTTGATCGAACTGGCCATCGGGCGCGATATCAAAGAGCGGAAAAAGTTTTCCGCTCGCAGCGCTCGGCCCAGGGAGTGCGCGACAGAATACCGCGTGCATCGTCGGTACGGGAGGTTCGCGGCGCACGTCCTGCTTTACCCCAGGACAGGACGCACGCATCAACTGCGCGTGCATCTCTCCTCTCTCGGGCACCCGATTCTCGGCGACCTCACATACGGGGGCCGGAAAGTCTCGTCACTCAACGGATTGGAGATTCCACGCGTGATGCTTCATGCCAAGACCCTGGGCTTTCACCATCCTACGAGCGGCGAATATCTGGAATTTACGCGCGCCTCGCCGTCTGACATGCAGCACCTCATGCAGGAGATCGAAGCCTCATGTGCAACCCCGGCGCCGGTTGCAGTGGCGGACTAGACGAAGGTGGATGCGATGGACACTCAGGACGCGTTGGAAGCGATTGGTGGGCTGACCTCCCAGATGAAACTCTATGCCGCCAAATTACCGGCGATCGTGCATTTATCTTCGGTGCCCACAGGAATCAAGCCGAAGCTCGAGGCGGTCGAGGACTATGAGGCAATCGTCAGCCGGTTTCGACAGCACAGTGCGGGCACCGCATACAAGTGCCTCAATGAGCCGTTGATCGAATCTCTTGAAGCATTCGAGGTCGGAAGACTGCTGGGCTCCGTTCAGCCGTTACTGGCGGCCTTGGACCATTTGGAACGGATGCAGAGAGACAAAGAAATCGTGGCCAAGCCGGCCGACGAGAAGCGAATGGCCGAATATCGCACCGTCCTTCACAAGATACTACCGGGGAACAAACCCGAGTTGGATGGAGCCGGGAGAGGACTTTGATAGCGATTCCGTTCACTGCCCCATCTTGGGACCGGACGCATTTGCCCCTTCCAAGACCAGTTTGAAGCGGACCGTGGATCCGCAGTGAGGGCATTTGGCCCGGATCGTCTCTTCGTTCAGGAATTCATACTCATCCTGCTTGAGCCACATCAGTTTGAAGCACTTGGGACAGGCACGCACTTGCGTCGTCATATGTTTCCTCGTACACTATGGCCCGGCGCGTCGCGTCGGCCCCTGCGTGTTCCGGTCCGATGACCGCGAATCGATTTCCCCCGCAACCGGAGCTACTCTAGTACAACATGCCTCCTGCCCTCAAGGCCGCCATCGCCTTCTCCGATAAAAAGGAATTGCAGCCCGAACAGCTTCTGAGGCTGTTCCATCAGGCGCCGTGGGCGAAAGCCCGCACTCTGAGCGATGCCAAGGAGATGCTGCGACATACCGACTTGGCAGTCTGCGCCTGGGAGGGCGATCATCTCGTCGGCTTTGGCCGGGTTCTCACCGACTTCGTCTATCGGGCGACCATTTGGGACGTGATCGTCGACAAGGCCTATCAGAAGCAGGGCATCGGGAGCGAACTCGTCCAACGCATTCTGAACCATCCCCGGCTCAAACGTGTGGAGCTGTTCTGGCTCTGCACGCGTCGTCCCCGTTTTTATGAAAAACTCGGCTTCACCTCCAAAGAACAGACCGGGATGGTCTGGAGCCGATCCAGGGAAGGCCGGCAGGAGTAGCGGGATCGTGACGGGTACCGGGGTCCCGAGAAACGGCGCTTCACGCCCTTTCTCGTGCTCAAAAGAACAATTTCACGCCGAACAGGAACCCGAACGACGACGCGTTCCAGTCGTTGACTCGCGCACCGTTCGCCAACGTCGCATGGCCGTCGTTCCGCTTATACCCCATTTCAGTATTGACGGCGAACTTTGGCGTCAGCATCCAATCTGCGCCCCACCCCACCCGCCAAGCGAACGTGTTGCTCGGCGAGATTTTTGCCACATTTCTCTCCTCGCCGAAGCTGTTGACGTTGACGCCCATGCTCATGTTCACGTAGGGCACGATCGGGCCGAAACGGACGGGACGAATCTCGAGCGTGGGGAGGACCGAGACGGTATCCTGGTGTCCGAGATCAGCGCCGGTTCGGTCGAGACTCATCCCGTGCCGCTCCCACTCTAGCATCATGCCGACCAGGAGCCATCGATTGACGCTGTAGAACCCGAGAAAATTGACCAGCGACCCGACGTCGGTAGAAGTGCCTCCGGGCACCAATGCATTGCCCGAGACTTGTTGTGTCACGGGTGCAAACCCAGCCCGCATCCCGAGGATAACCTTTCCCGGCTCAGTTCCCCCGTCCTGGACTCGATACTCCTCCGCCAACCCGTGATTGACGCACAAGATCACGCTGGCCGTGATCGCGAACAGCAGTGTTGTCACATACGCCCTAACAATGCCCGCAGTCATGGTTTCCTCCGATCCTTGCTTGGGGTCCCGTCTGACAAGGTGGCGGTACATCGGCAAGTCTGACATCTGACATGACACGCCACATTTCTGTCTCTTACCGCTCACGCGTGACGCCGGCAGCGACACCCTGGCGGAAGCTGCTTTCTTAGCGGTACCGCGCTGCCTTGTCAACCCTGATCCATGCGACCCGGGCGCAGGCGTTATCAGTGAGCCGGCGGGGCGGATAGCGCCGCGGCTCTGCGTGTTCGTTTTGGAGAGAACAGGACGGCAAGAAAAAAGACGCCCGTGGACAGTAACACGATGGCGGGACCCGACGGGATATCCCAAAGAGTCGAAAGCAGCACTCCGCAGACGGAGCATGCGATACCGATCATCACCGAGTACCAGGTCAAGGTCGAAAGACTGTGAGTCAATTGATAGGCGGTGGACGCAGGCACAAGCACCATCGCGAACACCAGAATGGCGCCCACCGTCTTAAGGGACACGACAACCGTCACGGCGACCAGCGTCAAGAGCATGAAAAACATCCGCCGCGCCGGCACGCCTGATGCTTCGGCCATTTCCTGGTCGAACGCGATGAAATAGAGCTCTTTGGAGAACAACAGGATCGTGCCTACCACGAGCACGGCGAGGGCGCCGATCGTTTCGAGTTCCTCCGCCGTCACCGACAACACGTTTCCGAAAAGGTAGCCGTACACCTCCGCATTGTAGGTTCTCATGAGCCCGATGAACAAAATCGCGAGTGCCATGGTGGTCGTGTACAAAATCCCGATCGAGACGTCCAGCTTCATCCGACCCCGTTCCTCGACCCAACCCGTAATCCACACGGTCACCAATCCAAACAACACGGCCAGCACCAATGGCGGCCACCCGAGTAAATACCCGAGCGCGACGCCGGCGAACGCGGCGTGCGCAGTCCCGGCACCCACGAAGGCCAACCCACGTAGAACCACGAATACGCCGATGAGCGAACACAATCCGCCGACCATCGCCGCGGCGAGCAGCGATCGTTGGATGAAGTCATAGGTCAGAAGCTCGAGCATCGTGAATCGGCATGGATCACTCTCATCACCTCATGAATCGTCTAATGGTGATGGTGATAATCCTCCACAATGACCGTGTCCCGTTCAGTGATCACGAGGTCCTTGCCGTACACCTGGCGGAGAATATCGGGCTTCAGCACGTCGTCGGGAGGACCGGCGGCAAACAGACGCGTCTTGAGGAGCACCAGGCGATCAACCCGTGAGCGGATCAGGCTGATATCGTGCGTGATCAAGACGACGGTCAACCCCAATTCCCGGTGCAAATGCTGCACGAGATCCACCACGCTGTGCTGCGTCGTAATGTCGAGACCGGTCGTCGGTTCATCCAATAATAAGACTTGCGGCTGCTGCGCCAAGGCCCGGGCGATGAAGACCCGCTGCTGCTGCCCGCCCGAGAGCTGGCCGAGAGCGATGTCCCTCTGTGCCTCCATCCCCACATGACTCAACGCACGAATGGCGATCTCGCGGTCCTGTCTGGAGGGGCGACGAAACAGGCCCAACGCACCGTATCGGCCCATCATGACCGTTTCGAGCACCGTGACCGGAAAATGTCTGTCGACCGATCCCTTTTGAGGCAGGTAGCCGATCTTCGCACGATGATGACAGCGAAGCTCATCGCAGGCACAATCGAAGATGCTCAATTGACCCGAGAGTGGAGGCATCAAGCCGAGCACGGCTCGGCACAGCGTGGTTTTGCCGGATCCATTGGGTCCGATCACCCCGACGAATTCGCCCGCACCGATGTGAAGGGAAATGTCCTCAAGCGCGATCACACCCGGGAAGCCGAATGTCGCGTGATCAAAACGAATGATGGCATGGGAGGGATCTGACACTGGCCCGGATCTCCTGACGTCCCCCCGCTGGCAGGGAAACCATCATGCGGCCTTCAGTGCATTGACCAATTGGAGGACATTATAGCGCAGCATGTCCAGGTAGGTCTCGGTCCCCGGCAATCCCCCCGGTAAGGTGGTGAGCACCACCACACGGGCTCCGGTTTCTTTCGACAGCAAGTCCGGCAGCTTTTGACTCAGTTGTATTTCCGATGCCACGACTTTCACCCCTTCCCTTTTCATCATGGCAATGAGATGCCGGAGATGCCGCGCACTCGGTTCACTCGCCGACTGGAACTGGATCGTGCCGACGATCGCGAAGCGAAACCGCCTGGCCAGGTACGGCCAGGCAGGATGGTGCGCCACGAAGCGCCGGTCGGCCAGGTCCTCAACCAGCGCCTGGAGCTCGGCGCTCGTCTTTTCTAAACGTGCGAGGTAGGCCGCCGCGTTGTGCCGGTAGTGCACGTCGTTTGATGGATCGGCTTGGATGAGGGCGTCCCTCATCGTGCCGATCATGATGACGGCATTATCAGGGTCCAGCCAGATATGCGGATTCCCTTTGAATCGCTCGCCCGCGCGATGACCGCCGGCATGTGCCTGATCATCCTCCATGACGGTGACGCCCTGAGACGTCGTCACGACCCGTAGCGACCCCGCTCCGGCGTTTTCTACCAGCGACGCCACCCATACCTCGAGACCGATTCCGACCTGAAAGAGCAGCCGAGCGTTTCGGACGGCGATCAGATCGCTGGGCTTCGGTGAATACGTATGCTCGTTCTCATACCCATGAAGCAGCGACGTAACCCGGACGTGCGTTCCACCGATTTGCTCCGCGAAATCCTTCAACACTGGAATGGTCACGACAATGTTCAGCGGCTGCTGCCCTGCATGCAGGCAAGAAGTCCACAGGAAGACGATGGACGCAACCAGGACCACGAGGCTGGTAGGACGAAGACATCGGGCTGTCATGGGGCCGCGACGGTATCACCCGGGTCTATCGATGTCAACGGAAGCCGCGCTTGACCCCCAGGAGGACTTCGATTAGCGTAGCGTCGCATTGATCAGACCGGAGGAGCACTTGCATGAAAGTCATCGGCCTCATGTCCGGGACGTCGGGTGACGGGGTTGACGCGGCGCTGGTCGAGTTTGGCGGCCGGAAAGGCACCGTCAAGGCGCGGACGCTGGCGGCACAAACTCTCACCTTCCCTCGATCGCTGCAGCAGCGCATCCTCGCAGCCTCGGTATCAGGAACAGTCGGCGAAATTTGCCATCTGAACGCCCTGCTCGGTGAATGGTTCGCCGATGCGGCGTTGCAAGTGATTCGCCAAGCCAGGCTCCGGCCTACCGACGTGGCCTTGATCGGTTCGCACGGACAGACCGTCCATCATCTCCCGCATGGCATACAGGCACCCGGAGTCGGCGCCATCCGTTCCACACTGCAAATCGCCGAACCGGCGGTGATCGCGGAGCGGACCGGCATCACGACGATTGCCAACTTTCGAGCGCGGGACATCGCGGCCGGTGGCCAGGGAGCTCCGCTGACCCCGATCGCTCATGCCAGGCTGCTGAGCCATCCTCGCCGAGCGAGGCTGGTTGTGAACCTGGGAGGCATCAGCAACGTCACGTATCTCCCGCCGGCCGGAAATCGCGACGGCGTGATCGCGTTCGATACCGGGCCCGCGAACATGGTGCTCGATAGCCTTGCGTCTCATCTGACCAACGGACGGCTCCAGATGGACCGGGACGGGAAAATGGCCCTGAAAGGAACGGTGGAAAGCCGGCTCCTCAGCAAATTACTCGCCCATCCATTCCTCTCGAAGCGTCCACCCAAATCCACCGGCAGGGAAGAGTTCGGACCGGCATTGGTCGATGAGCTTCTGAGCGTTCACCAACAACAGGGGTTGTCGGCAGAGGATCTCCTGGCGACATGCAGTATGTGGACCGCGAAGTCCGTTGGCACGTGCCGGCGATGGATCAAGGGCCGAATCGATGAAGTGGTAGTGGGCGGCGGCGGCGTACGCAACAGGGCCCTGATGGCGTATCTGTCATCTGTTTTTGCCCCGGTGCCCGTGAGGACCTTCGATGCGCTCGGATGGGACAGCAAGGCTTTCGAAGCCGTGGCCTTTGCTGTTCTCGCCTACGAGACCGCGATGGGACGGTGCGGTAACCTTCCTGCCGTTACCGGAGCGATGCACCCTGTCCTTCTCGGCACCATTGTCCCCGCTGGCCCTCAATGGCTCAAGCGTTTCCGGAGATGAATGGGCGAAATGGAACAGATCATGATCTGGACCGGGAGCGGGGCGCTCGCTCTCTTTCTCGCTTGGATCCTGACACGCAAATGGCGGACAAGGCAGGATACGAGCCCCTTGTTCGCCCTTCCCCCGGAAGTCGCCCTTCAGCCACAGCCGATCCTCACGGATCGTCAACTGTTGCTGTACAACTTGATACGTTTAGCCGTTGAAGATCATTATTTGGTTTTCGCTCGGGTCCCGCTATGGTCGATCCTGCATCTCGAGGCGCAGGGCCGCTGGAGGTTGCAACTGCTGAGGCGAATGGCGCTGAGGCAAGTCGACTTTCTACTGGTCCATCCGGGCTCACGAACGGCGGAACAGGTCATCCAGCTGGAGGACGATGGCGGGAATGGACGGGAGGATCGGGAAACGCAGCGCGACATCAGGACAATGGTCCAGGCGGCCGGATTGAAACTCACCACGCTGCCGCTCGAGGCTAGTTATACGGTCCAACAGTTGGCAGGGATCCTGGGCATCACTGAGTCGGATTGAGCACTATTCCGTGGGAGCAGTCTGCGCCTCAGTTCGCAACGAGTCCAATTCCACGGCCTTCCTTGCCAGTTCGGCCTCCGGACTATCGGGGTATTCATCGACGACCCGCTCATACATCATCCGGGCCTTTTCATAGTCCTTGAGCTTGGTGTAGATCTGGCCGATCTTCAGCGTCGATGCCGCCAACTTAGGACTCAACGGAAAGTATGAGATGACGTTGTAAAACGATTTTAAGGCTTCTCGATAGCGCCCCATGCGGTATTGGCACTCTCCCACCCAGTACTGCGCATTGGCGGCCAATGCCGTTTGCCCGTGGAGTTCGAGGAACAACCGAAAGCCGGCAAGCGCTGCCTCGTAATCACGATGTTTAAATTCTTCCATGACTCGGTCATAAAGATGCCGCGAGGTGTCCTGAACCTGACCCGGCGCGGCTTGGGACATCGCCGTTGGTACCGAGAGGGAGCAGGCCAGGATCCAAGCGGCGGCGGCACGGCACGTGACCTTGATCATTGTCGGTTCCTCCGAAGATTTGCCGAGGCCGGTCGCAATCGCCATGCCACGGGAGACGCTGAGACATTGCGAAAAACTGAAGGAAAACCGGCTGCTTCAGCACTTTTGGTACCACTGGGGACCAATCGCTAGGCCCCGGCATCAACAGTTTTGTACATGTTCCTGTTTTGGAAGAGAGCGAGAGTTCCGATACCGGAGAACGTCTCGTATCCCTAAATTCCAGGCAAGTGAAGGAGGTTGTGGTAACGACGCCGCTGAACCCGCTAGGCGGGAGGACCCTCATCGTCGACCCGAAGGACGAGAGGGCATATGCCCGCCCGAGCGATGCTCTGGAAGAGGCGGGGGAGACGGATCAAGTATTCGTCCGCGCTGGCATTTATGAAGACAAACTTTTTCTGTCGGAAAGACCGGTGTTGCTCATCGGAGAAGGACGAGACGTTGTACAAATCTTTTCCCGACGCGGTGGACCACTCTACCTGCAGGGAGTAAAGACCGGGAGGATCGCCGGCATTACCTTTCGTTACGTGGGGAGCGATCAGCATGCCGCAATGAACCTGCTCGACTCGAGCTGCACGATCACCGAGTGCCGGGCGATGAACGGCATTCTGTCGGGCGTCCTCATTTACGGGCCGGCCTCCAGAATGGCGTTTCTCAAGAATGAGATCTGCGACAACCGGGAATCGGGCATTTTCGTCTTCGCCGGCGCGCAGCCCCGCTTGGCCGAGAATCTCTGTCACCGCAACGACCATTTCGGAATAGCCGTCCGCGACTGCGGCAGCCATCCCGAGCTGGTTCGGAATCGCTGCGAGCGGAATATGCTCAGCGGTATCCTGCTGTTTCATCAGGCCGGAGCGTTCTTTGGAGACAATCGCTGTGTCGACAATAGCGGCTGGGGCATCGTGACCACGCCCGACTGCGCCTGCAGTCCCGCGGTGGACGCATTGGAAGCGTCGAACATCCTTTCCCCCAACTCTCGCGGGACAATCTGGGTTACTGAGAATCCGCTGTCGGAGATTGGCCGGTGACCGACGACAATCGTGAAGCGGTTACGAGGTTGTAAAAAGGGACGGGATGTTGAACCCCGAAGCTTCGTGGAATCGAAAGCCGCTGCCCCCTTCATGCTTCGCACGATACATCGCGGCGTCGGCATGTTTCAGCAGTTCGTCCACGCCCTGATCATCATGGGGGTATACCGTAATCCCGATACTCACGCCGACCGACACGCAGTGGCCCTTCAGCTCGAAGTTTGAGGCAATCGATTCGGCAATACGTCTGGCGACGATCACGATGCCCGATTCTGAACTGACGCCTTCTAGGATAATGGTGAATTCATCCCCCCCCATACGTGCCACAGTATCGACTTCCCGCACGCAGCTCTTCAACCGCTCAGCGACCGCCTTCAAGAGTTCGTCTCCCATATCGTGGCCCATCGTGTCGTTGACGGCTTTGAACCGATCCAGATCGAGCAGCATGAGCGCAATCGGCTGTTGAAGCCGTTTGCTGCGTGCCATCGCCTGAATCAATCGGTCTCGGAATAGGCTACGGTTGACGAGCCCCGTAAGATGATCATACTGAGCCAGATAGGTCAGCCGCTCTTCAGTCCGTTTCCGCTCGATGGCATACCGCACCGCCCGGGCGAGAAGCTCCGGGTGCCCTTGTCCTTTGACGAGATAATCTTGGGCGCCCTGCTGAACCGCTTGAAGGGCGAGCGTTTGATCGCTCACGCCACTTAAAACGACTAGCGGAATGGAGGGATTGGTCGCATGGACTTGGCGTACGGTGGGAAGACCGAACGCATCAGGAAGCGACAGATCGAGAAGAATCGCGTCAAAGCGCGCCTGGCTTAGCCGAGCTAGTCCCTCCGACAGCGTCTTGACATGCGTGATATGGAACTCTTCGACGCTCCACTCGGCGAGGAGATCTTGGGTAAGTTGCGCGTCAACGTCATTGTCTTCTATCAATAAAACTGTAATCATCGAGGCCCGGCTCGTTACTCGGTGGTCCTGCCATTCCCTCCTGCCACGGCATGATTATATCGGACACGGGTTCAAGGACAATCAAAAGTATGAATGGCACTCGGGGAAGGGGAATCGGGGACGGGTTGGCACACAGAACAGGGCAAACCCCTCCCGCCTCGATACAGCGGGATCGTTCACCGTGAAAAGCGCAGCGAATCGCTCAATTGGGACGGGCTGAGCGTCTACAACGCATCAGCCGACATGCAACGCTTCAGCCCTTCGTCTAACCTCCTCCGCCTTCTGCGACTGCCCGAGATTCTCATAGAGAGAGGCAATATTCGAGTGCAGGTGAGACAAGAGTTGACCCAGTTGGGCCTCCTGTGCGATGACGTTCGCCTCTAGGGCGATCTTTTTTTCCTCGCTTCTTCTGTACCGCTCCTCAAGCCGTTGCACCAATTGAATCCAATCCCTGACCTTACCGGAATCCAACTCCGGCGCCGCGGGGAGAGCCTCCCCCCGTTCCAGGGCCTTATCAGTTTGATTCATCCAATTGATGAAGACGAGAAAGTCACCCAGCGTGATCTTCAGGGCCGATGAAGCACCTTCTTCTTCGATAACCAAATCTTCCATGATGTGCTCCTCAGAACAAATGGGGGTTGTAGACCGAGTTAATTCCAGCAGAACACCGGGGTTTGCTCTTCGCCTTCGTTGCAGCGCCAGATCAGGAGCACTGCACCGGTTGGCGGCAGTCACCTCCTTCTCGACGGGTGGGATGTGAGGAGTGAAATCGTTGAACCGTCCGACGGCGGCTTCATTGAGTGATTGAGCGTGTTCTTACTGTTCCTGTGATGCACTTGTCAACAGTTGTCTGGGGCGAATCAAAAAATTTACATGACCATGCCGGAGAAGAAGTGGGGGCGGCCGCAGAGAGGCCTGCGATCACCCGTGAGGTACGAGAGGCGGGACGTCAGGATAGGATCCGCTGGGTGGTCGTTCCGGACCGACCATCCCTTCACAGGCATAGCCAGGCTCGATCGGCCAAAGCAATGATCGACCCACCGCGGAGCCTCGCACGTGCACGTACCGGAAAGTAACCCCGAGCCGAGCCGCTTCTTCTCGCATGGTATTTAAGCAGCCCTCATAAGAATAGGCTCTCCTTCCGACAATGATTGGTTCGCCGGTCGTGCTATGGAAGACCGTAAATGGTTCGGCGCACCCAGCAACGAACAAAAGCATGAGTAGGAAAGACTGGTTCCGGGAGACCATGCGACCATTCTAGCAGACTAGACGGAACCTACGTCATCGGCATTTGGCACGCGGAGAGCCGATTTCTGACGCATGTCCCTTGACCAGGCGCCCTAGCCGAAGCTGGTCGTCGCCCGGCATACGGATGAATTCAACGCCAAAACGCCGCCCTTCTGACCAGCGAACCTTTGCTAGGCCGACGGTCAGGGGCGGAGACGCCCCCGGCAAGAACAACCTCATCTCCAAATACGAGCCGGTTGGAGGGGCCTTTTTCGACACCACCGCGCAACCCGGGACTGAAAGGTTCGTGGTCGTTCCTTCTCCGACAAACGATTCGTGCGCAAACATCACGGGCAGGTCGGTGCTGACCCTGGTGCAGTACCGAAGTTTCATCGGTTTTCTCCGATCCTCGGCAAACGAGCGATTGCAACGAACAGACGAACAATAGATCTACCGGGGTCTCCCTGTCTGCCCTACCAAAGAGGGAAGGATTTTCAGAGATGAGTTGGCGTCTTGGCACAAGACGACTCACGGGAATTTTACCCGGCATAGTTCTCGTCAGCGCCTGGAGGAACGGGGCGTTGATTGAAGCGTCACAGATTTTGAGTGAGGAGCGCTGGCCGGACGATGACGAATGTTGGTCAGTCAATTCGAAGGGCAGGCCGGATCAGACGGGTTTCTCGGCAATATACTCGAGATATTTCCAAAATTCCTTTGCCTCGTTTTCACCAAACACCAGCGGCGTATTGTGTGCAGATCCGGTAAAGTACACCTTCACCGTCATTTCATCCTGCCAGGCTTGCACTTCGCAATACGCCACGCTGTCGAGGTTTACCGTCTTTTTTCCAATGCGAACGTAATGCATCAGCAACCCTTTTGTACGTCCTGACACGTAGGACTATAGCATTGACAGGGGTTTCGTCCAACGAGATGTGTGATTTGAAAGGCAGGCCTCCAAGGACCTTCAGGCAGGGACATGCCGAGCAACAAGATTCCATTATTGGAGAGAAGACGGAGGCGATGGTGAATCGGCTCGGACAATTATGATGAATGGTCGAGATCGCCCCAAAGGAGATGGCTCTTCAAGGAACTTGACGACGAGCCAGACATG
>DASTSI010000181.1:0-10135 GCA_035760745.1 Nitrospira sp.
GCTCGATCGCGCCGACCAGCGCCTCGCCGCCCTGCTCGTAGACATGGCCGAACGAAGCGGCATCCAAGATCCGCAAGGCATCAAGCTGAACGTTCGCCTGACCCGCCAGGACATGGCCAACATGGTGGGCACGACGACGGAAACCGCCATCCGCATCATGGGCCGGTTTAAGCGAGACCGCCTCGTCGCCGGCACCGCCAACCGACTCGTCATACGCGACCTGCCCAAGCTCAAAGCCCTCGCAGCCAGTTGAAACTCCTCCGGGCGGATTTTTTCAAAAACATGACATTGCTCATGTTTTATTGTCAGGCCTTTCGGTATCCTCGCCACCATCCGATGTGTGTACGCCTATGGTATTGATCGTGCGTAAAGGAGGTGGGAGGAACATGAGAATGAAACGGCCTTGTGCGCGTCCGTTTACCGGAGTGGCAGCCGCCGCGGTGATCGTCGCGGGTCTCGTCGGCTGGTCCACTGCCGCCCTCGCGAAGACTCATGACGTCACCATGAACGCCGTCGAAACCGATATCGTGATCGACGGAAGCGGCGAGAAATATGCCGCATGGACGTTTGAGGGTACGGTTCCCGGCCCTGTCGTCCGCGTGACCGAGGGCGACACCGTGAAATTCACGTTGACGAATCCGGCGACGAACAAGTATCCGCACGCGATGGATTTCCATGCGGCGGAAATCGACTTCCTCAAGAACTATAGGGCCATCAATCCCGGCGAGACGATCAGCTACACGTACGTGGCGAAAAAGCCCGGCGTCTTTTTCTATCACTGCGGCGCGCCGCCCATGATCCAACACCTAGCCCGCGGCATGTTCGGCGCCATCATCGTCGATCCCAAGAACGCGAAAGCCTGGCCGAAGGCCGACCGCGAGTACGTCCTCGTGCAGTCCGAGTTCTACAAAAACGCCGACGATGTGCAATCGATGTTCGACCGCAAATTCGATCACATCATGTTCAACGGCGGCGTCTTCAAGTATCACCCCTTCGTCACCGGGGGAGGAAAGCTGGATGCGAAGCCAGGCGAGCGTGTCCGGCTGTACTTCGTCAACGCGGGACCGAATGAGTTCTCGGCGTTTCACCCGATCGGCGAAATCTGGGACAACGTGTATGAGAGCGGCAATCCCGCCAACAAGCTCACCGGTGTCCAGACCTATGTGGTCGGACCCGGCAGCGCCGCAACCTTCGATGTCGTAGTCGAATCGGCCGGCGCGTATCCCTTGGTGACCCACTCGCTGACCGGCGCGCTCCGGGGCGCGATCGCGGTGCTCGTAGCCTCCCCAGAGGCCAAGCCGCAGCCGCTGATGCCCATGGTCCCATGGAAAGTCACTATTCCGCAGACCGAGATCACTCCCGTCCCCGCGCAATAAGAGAATCTGCGGCGAGCCTCGCACTGGGCGGGGCTCGTCGTCCCTGTGAGATGATGATCGATCGATCTCTCATGGTCCTGGCGGCGACGGCATGGTTGTGCGCGATATCCGCACAGTCGTCTGCCCTCTCCGGCTCCTTGGAAAGGATGGTGTTTGAGCTGGAAGGGCCGTCCTGCGCCGGCCATCGTCAGGCGATGTTCGCAAGCTTGTCGGCCCTGTCCGGTGTGCAGCGCGTGGATTTCACCACGATGCCGGGTCACCTGTTGATCGACGCGGGGGGAATGTCCGCGGAGCATGTACGGCGCGTGGTCCAGAACCTTCTCCCCGACGTCGCCTGCCGGGCCGTCATCGTGGACTCGTGCATTTCGCCCCCGGCAGCTCAGCACTTCCGGCACGTTGACCCTAAACCCATGACGGCCGCGCCGGCTCAAGCCTCCTCGTCGCCTCCCCCGCTCCGTGACAGTCAGACGTTCGCTGCGCCAGCGACGGGATCACCGAAGCGTAGGCCTTAGTAGATCACCGGTGGGCGCCGCCCTCTGATGATCAACATCAGCCGCCTGTGCTTCAAGGGGCGATCCGGGTCACGGGTGTAGTGAGACAGGTCTTCGGAAAGCTCAACGTCGCTGAGCGGGACGGAAATGTGCTGACGCATGTGCGGGATCCTCGTATCGAGCGCGAGATCGACAAGTTGCTCAGTACAAGCTCGGATCTCCGCGCTGATGTCACGCTCATCGTCAAACTGCACCGTGACGCGCTCTTCCGGATCGACCCACTTCTTGATCGTCGCAACCTTGTCGGCCTGATCCATCGATGTCCCAGGTTCCATGGTTCGCCCCCCTTATTGAGTTCCATTGAGTTCCCGCTTGTCGTGCCCGCCACCCCTCATGCCGCCCGAGCCGCTTCCGCCGCCTTGGTCTCGACTCGTTCCACGACCCGCGATCCCACCAGGGCTCCCCAGATGGTGGTGCCCAGCGAAAGCAGACCGCCGATGGCCACAAACCAGGAGACCGAGGAAATCACGGCGGTCGACAAGAACGTGTCCGCTCCCATGGTCCCGAGCCCCATCGTACTCGGCGGCAGGAACATGATGACGAAGGTCAACGTCCCCCACAGGACCAAGCCGTGGAAGAGCCCCTCGATGTAGCGGGACGCATCGGCCACCCAGGCGGTGATGTATCCGCCCAGGAATGACCCCACGATCCATGCGGCCCCGCTCCAAATCAGAAGTCCGAGCGCCATGTTGCCTCCTTCCGACGTTTCCGCGCCAAGAAAGGCAATGCCCAACCCGAACGACGTGAGTACGATATGAATCCCCAAGGCGACAAACAGCCCGGCCGCGACCGCCGACCAATGAAAGGTGGGTGCCTTTCGGCCGTCACCAAATCGCATAAGAGCCATGACCAGTCTCCCTTCTCCGGTGGCGAGTGCCCGGACTCGTCCGGCGTTGCAAGGTCCTCAGCAGGCCGAATGCGAGCAGCGCACCGGCGAGCAACAGCGGCATCACCCTTCGGGGCCGGCCCAGCGGCGCTTGGCGCGCCAGATAGCCGGTCTCAGGGAATGTGCCGTCGGCACGACGTCGCTCGGCCTGTTGCATCGCGAAATGAAGGACTTCGGCGGCGTGCAAGGCTCGTCGGTTCGTCGCCTGGGCGATTTGTTCCCGGCAGCTGAATCCGTCCGCGACGATGATGCTGTCGGCCGGCGCCTGCCTGACGGCCGGCAACAAGACGAGGTCTCCGATCCGCTGGGACACCTCGTAATGCTCCTGCTTGAATCCGAAGGAGCCCGCCATCCCGCAGCAACCGGAATCGAGCACCTGCACGTCGAGGCCCGCCCGCTTCAGAACTTCGGGCTCAGCCGCGAATCCCATCACGGCCTTGTGGTGGCAATGACCGTGCACGAGCGCGCGTTTCTCAAGCCGGGGCGGCCGCCAGTCGGGTCGCCGCTGCTTCAAGAATTCGCCGAGCGTGAGCATCTGATGCGAAAGCCGCTTCGCCATTTCGTCGTGAGGAAACAGATTCACGAGCTCGTCCCGAAACACGGCGACGCAACTGGGTTCCAGGCCGACGATGGGCGTGCCGGCCGCGATGTCGCCCCGCAGACCGGAGAGGATTTGTCGAAGCTGCCGCTTGGCCAGATCGAGCATGCCGAAATCGTAGAGCGGCCGGCCGCAGCAGAGCGGCCGTAGGGGAATCACGACCCGGCATCCGGCGGCTTCCAAGACTTCGACCGCCGCACGTGCGGTCCTCGGGAAAAAATAATTGTTGAAGGTGTCGGGCCAGAGCATAACCTTGACGCCGTCGCGCCGGGGCGGTCGCCGCCGAAACCATTCCGTGAACGTCGGGGAAGCGAAGGCGGGCATGTCCCGTTCTTGCGCGATGCCGCCGACCGCTTTGGCGACCGTGCTGAGTCCCGGTGTTTGGGTCAGAAAATTCGCCAGATCGGGCACGTACGATGCGAGACGCGCCCACCAGTAGATCAGGCCCATCGAATAGGCCTGCGGCGGCCTGATCCGGCCTGCATAGTAGTGGGAGAGAAATTCCGCCTTGTAGCTGGCCATGTCCACGTTCACGGGACAGTCGCTCTTGCATCCCTTGCACGCCAGGCAGAGCGTCAACGACTCTTTCACGTGCTCGTCGCGCCAACCGCCGTTCAGCGGATCTCCCTGAAGCATCTCGAAGAGCAGGTGCGCCCGCCCCCGCGTCGAATGCATCTCTTCCCTCGTGACCCGATAGCTCGGACACATCGTCTTGCCTTCTTCCCGCCGGCACTCGCCGACGCCGACACAGCGGATGGAGGCGCGGGCGAAGCTGTACTCATCGGAGGGAAACGCAAAGTGAGTCGGCGGGTCCGGCGGATGATACGCGGTGCCGAGTCGAAGGTTCTCATCCACACGATACGGGCGGACGATTTTCCCCGGGTTCATTTTCCACTGCGGATCCCAGATCGATTTGAATTCCTCGAACGCCTGCATCAGCTCGGACCCGAACATTTTGGGGAGCAGTTCCGCCTTCGACTGGCCGTCGCCATGCTCGCCGGAGATCGAGCCGCCGAGACTGAGCACGAGGTCCGCGGCATCGAACAGGAAGGATCGGAATTTCTTGATGCCGTCCGCGGTTTCCAGATCAAAATCGATTCTCGTATGGACACATCCCTGCCCGAAGTGGCCGTACAGCGAGCAGCCGTACTCGTACCGGTTGAACAGTTGGCGGAGTTCGCGCAGATACTCGCCCAGCCGCTCCACCGGCACCGAGGAGTCCTCCCATCCTTCCCAGGTCGGCGGCTCGCAGGGCACGTGGGCGGTCGCGCCGAGCCCGGACTTGCGAACGGTCCAGAGCACGTCCTCAGCCGGCGGATCATCGTAGAGTTTCATGTGCGGCGGGTTGTTCACGCCGCGCAGCGCCTCCATCATGCGACGCGCCTTTCCGTCCGACTCCTCCTTGGAGTCGCCGCCGAATTCGACCAGCAGCCAGCCCCTGCCTTCCGGCAAGAGCTTCACGTCCTTGGGATGGATGCGCATCTTCACCATGTCGTCCACGAGCCGGTCATCCATGCCCTCCAGGCCGATCGGGGCATAGCGGAGGATGTCGGGAATATGGTCTCCCGCCTGGTACACATCGGGATAGCCGAGCACGGCGAGTGACCGGACCGGGGGACTGGGCACCAGGCGAACCGCAGCTTCGAGGATCGTCACACAGGTGCACTCGGAGCCGACCAGCGCCCGCGCCACATTGAAGCCGTTCTCCGGCAGAAGGGCCGGGAGGTTGTAGCCGGAGACCCGGCGGGGGATCGGGGGAAAGTGGGCGCGGATCTGGTCGGCGTACCGGTCACGCAGACTCCGCAGCCCGCGGTAGATCTCCGCGCGCCGCCCGCCCTCGGCAACGATACGTTGATACTGTTCGTCGTCGGTGGGGCCGACCTTTAGCCTCAGTCCGTCATAGGTGAGCACTTCCAATGACTCGACGTTGTCCGCAGTCTCTCCCGCCATGACCGAGTGCACGCCGCATGAATTGTTTCCGATCATGCCGCCGAGCGTGCAGTGGTTGTGCGTGGAGGGGTCCGGGCCGAACGTGAGATGATGGCGCTCGGCGGCGTTCCGCAGATCGTCGAGCACGAGGCCCGGCTGCACCCGCGCCCGCCGGCGCTCGGGGTCGAGCTCAAGGATATGGTGCAGGTATTTCGACCAGTCCAGGACAACGGCGACGTTACAGCACTGTCCCGCGAGGCTCGTGCCACCGCCGCGAGACAAGACCGGTGCGCCGTGGCGCCGTGCCGTGGCCACCGTATGGACTGCATCCTCGACCGAGCGAGGTATCACGACTCCGATCGGCACCTGGCGGTAATTCGACCCATCCGTGGCATACAGGGCGCGGCTGCCCCGGTCGAATCGGACCTCCCCCTGGACGACCCGACGCAGAGCGGCCTCGAGCGCCGCCACATGGACCTCGCGCCTCTCCTCCGTGAGGCGTTGGGTCCGCCGATGCGTGCCCACCACCTCTCCGACATCGATGAATTGCGGCATGGTTCCTCACACGGCATAACGTTGGGCATCGGACTGTTTGAATTCGAGCCCCAGCCCCGGACGTGACCGGTCGGGTTGCAAGAGACCGTTGACCGGACGAATGGCTCCGTCGAACAGCATCTGTTCAATCCGCACGTGGTCGTAGAAGTATTCGATGTGGCGCACAGGCCCGGCCGCGCAGCAGGGATGCAGGTGCAGCGACGGCGCGCAATGCGCCGACAGCGGCAAGGGCTGCGCCTCGCACAGCGCAGCCGCTTTGAGAAATCCAGTGACGCCTCCGCACCTGGTGGCGTCCGCTTGGAGGACATCGACCGCTTGAGCGTCCAGCATTTTCCGGAAATAGAAGGGATCGAACCCGTATTCTCCGGCCGCCACGTCGATCGGCGCGGGCACCCGGTCCCGCAGGAGGTGCAGCCCGTCCAAATCATCCGAGGAGACCGGCTCTTCGAGCCACGTCACCCCGTAGTCGACGATCGCTTCGGCGACTCGCAACGCTTCTTTTGCCGAGTAACCGCCGTTCGCATCGACGAACAGCTCCGCACGGTCGCCGATCGCCCGACGGGCCGCGGCCACGCGCGTCACGTCCTCCGCCGCATCGCGGCCGATTTTCATCTTGACCCGGGGGATGCCTTCCGCGGCCCACCCGCCGAGCTGCCGCTCCAATCGGGCCGCGTCGTAAGTGATGAACCCGCCGCTCCCGTATACGGGAACGGCATCGCGGACGGAGCCGAGCAAGGTCACCAGCGGCAGGTTCAGGAGCTTGGCTTTCAGATCCCAGAGCGCGGCATCGACCGCCGAAATCGCCATGGCGGCTGCCCCGGGCCGGCCCACATTCCTCACGGCATGGGTCATGGCGCGCCACGAGTCTTCCACCGCCAGCGCATCGTGGCCGGTGACGACATCCGCTAATAACTCCTTGATGATCTGCGCGGTTCCATAGCTCGCGTAGCTGTAGCCGCATCCGGAAAGGTTGCCGCCTTGGGCTTCGACCAGGACCATGACCGTCTGGTGCCATTCCAGCGTTCCGTCGGATTCAGGCCCGTCGGTTGGGATCAGGTAGGCTGACACGTCGACGCGGCTGATCGGCACGTCCACATGACGCGGCCGATCCAAGGGACTGCGATGGTGCTGCCTGACGGAGTCGGTGATCATCCCGGGATTCTTCCAGTCAAAGGATTGTCTCGCATACTCCGTACCACCGGCCCGCCCATTCGAAGGCCACAGTTGCGCGCGGCGATGATGCGCGGCGAGAAAGACTTGTCCGTTGAGTGCGCAACCTGTCCTGAACCAGGTCGCGAAACCGGGTGATATTCCGTGGGATGAGAAAGGCCCATCGCTTGCAACTGTGTCAACGCTTGCACCATCCGCATCACACCATCTGCATCAGAAGAGGAACCGCAATGGACGAACTGGGCTTTCCCATCTGGCTGCGGGTCAATCATTTCATCAACCTCTTCTGCATTTTTTTCTTGATGCGGAGCGGCCTCCAGATTCTGGCCGATCACCCCAAGCTGTACTGGAACGATCATTGTCGACCCGGCAGTGAATGGTTGAAGTTCGGCAAGAAGAAGATGCCGATCAACCGGCTCTTCACGTCCTTGGACGAAGCCGAGGACGTGTCGCCGGTCTTTGCCATTCCCGGGGGACATCACAACCTCGGCGCGGGACGAAACTGGCATTTTTTGATCGTACCCCTGTGGATCGTGAACGGGCTCTCGTACGTCGCGCTCCTGTTTGCCACTGGCCAGTGGCGACGACTGATCCCGACCAGCTGGTCCATCTTTCCCGAAGCCTGGCAGAGCGCGCTCACGTTCGCCAGTCTCGACGTTCCCCCTGAGAGCGTGTTCCGTCCCTACGATCCGCTGCAGCAACTGGTGTACGCGGCCGTGGTCTTCCTGCTCGGCCCGTTAATGATCATCACCGGGCTCGCACAGTCCCCCGCCTTCATCGCGCGCTATCCCTGGTATGTGCGCCTGCTGGGGGGACGTCAGGGTGCAAGAAGCCTCCATTTCATCGGGCTCATGCTCCTTGTCCTGTACGTCCTCACGCACTTGGCCATGGTCGTGCTCGTTCACTTCCCAAACGATTTGGAGGGCATGTTTTCCATGTTCGGTCCACCGGGTTCGTCGTCGGTGGTCGCGTTTCTCACCGCGTCGGCGGCACTGACGTTCCTCATCGGTTCGCACATCGCTGCCACGTTGTACACACGCTGGAACCAACGCGGTTTCCAAGAGCAGGCCACGAAGATCGTCGAACCCCTCATGCGGCTGTTTTTCGGCCAACTGAGATCACACCAGCACTATGCAGCCGACTCCATCACCACCATGCACCATGTCAACGGATATCCGCCGGAAGACGGCGACTATCATCGTTTGGCTGAGCAGGGCTTTCGCGACTGGCGGTTACGGGTCACGGGCTTAGTCGACCGACCGCTCGAGTTTTCGTTGGACGACTTGAAGCGCATGCCGAAGCAGGAACAGACCGTCATGCACAACTGCATACAAGGCTGGACCGGCATCGCGAAATGGGGCGGTGCCCGGGTCCGGGACCTCCTCGAAGTGTGCAGGCCGAAGCCGGGAGCCAAGTGGATCGTGTTCCACGCGTTCGTCCAGGAGGAATATGCGCCGGATCATTACTACGAAGCCTTTACACTGCCGGAGATGAATGACCCGCAGACGATTGTCGCGTACGAGATGAACGGCCGGCCGCTGCCCCATGAACACGGCGCCCCCTGCCGTCTCAGGCTCGAGACGAAAGTCGGGTATAAGATGGTGAAATATCTGCGTGGAATCGAGTTGGTCGCCTCATTGGATGAGGTCGGGTTGGGGCATGGTGGCTACCGGGAAGATCATCAGTTCTACGACAAGGTCGCCTCCATTTGACCGGCAGGACATGCGCATGGCCACCTACTTCTTCCATGAAGACGCGATGCCGAACGGTCCCGATGACCGGTTGAAGCTCGTGCGCTATTACTACGACGACATCTCGGCAGAGATCTTGACCCGCTCGTTCTATGTCGAGAGCACCTCGGCCCGCAGGAAATTCATCGACAACGAACGATTTCCGCTCGCCGACCTTCGACCCGATCTCAAGACCGAACTCACTCGATTCCTGTCCGTTCGATTGCGGAAAGACCTACGGTTGGCATCATGAAACTTGTCCTGCTCATCCTCGTTGGCATCCCGATTCTCTGGCTGCTCGGCTTCGTCTTCTATTTGCTCTCCTGGTACGACTGGGACAGGACGCACGCCTATATCCCCAAATAGCACCGCCTGGGTCGGCACTGAGAGAGCGAATTCGCACGACCCGCTCAGCCTCCATCCACACAACGCGATTCGAAGACGTGAGAAGGCGAGAGAAGCGTCGGTCCGCATAACTTCGTATTCTCCTCTGCTCATGCGCTCACGCTGAGCCTCATCCATTGCCGGGTACCATACGTGACACCTGGCCTCGAAGTTGCTGTGCGTCTCATCACGGTCAGTTGGACGTTACGACATCACCACACAATCGGGGTTCCCGCATGGATTACGTGAAGCCGCACGACATGGTGACCGACATGGTGGCAGCCGGCGCGTTGAAGCTCGATGTGCCGGTTCGTCACCTGCTGATTCGCGGCGCGCTTGCCGGAGCGTATCTCGGCGTCGCAACCAGCATGGCGGTGACCGCGGCGGTGGAAACCGGCAGCTGGCTCGTCGCGTCCCTGCTCTTTCCTTTCGGGCTCTGTTTGGCGATCCTGCTTCGGACGGAGCTCATCACGGGCAGCTTCGCCCTACTGCCTTGCGCGACGGCGGACGGTCGGTCGAACGCCGGCGTCGGCCGCGTGCTGCAGAACTGGGGATTGGTGTTTCTCGGCAATCTCATCGGCAGCACGCTCTATGCCGGCTTGCTCGCCATTGTTCTGACGACCGCCGGCGACGGTATGGTCCCTGCGGCGGGCATGAAGCTGATCGCCATCGCAGAGGCCAAGACCAACTACTACGCCTCGCACGGCGGCGCCGGCTTGGTGACCGTGTTCACCAAAGGCATTCTCTGCAACTGGATGGTCAGCCTGGCAGTCGTCTTCGCGTTTGCCACGACCTCGCTTTCCGGAAAGATGCTCGCAATCTGGGGTCCGACCCTGCTGTTCTTCTCTCAAGGCTTCGAGCACGCCGTCGTCAACATGTTTGTCATCCCCGTGGGCATCCTGCTGGGCGGACACGTGACCGTCGGCGACTGGTGGCTCTGGAACCAGATTCCCGTG
>DASTSI010000182.1:0-48813 GCA_035760745.1 Nitrospira sp.
GAGTTGAAGTGGAACTGGACCAATGCTGGGACCTGCTTCGCCAACGACGGGCCCTGCGCAGCGTCGGTCAGGATCCCGACAAGGCACAAGTCCGTCCGGCGGACCTCGTGGAGAAATATGAACAGTAGGGCGGTGCCCGGCCGGGAGGCCGGCGACTGCCTGACCGAAGACAGGAGATTCGCGATGAAACAAGCCATGATTTCGTGCGCCCTTCTCTCGTGCATCGCGCTCCCGGCGTCTTCCGTCGCGGAGGATGCCATCCTTCCCCACGGGGATCCCCGGCTGAAGAATTCCGAAGAGGAGCAAGCCCGCCAAGACGAAATCCGGGACAGCCGCCTTAAGCAGCAGGGACAAGGGCCGAACTATCGGATCGAGGGGGAACTTCAAGGGGGCCATGATCAAGAGACCGTCGGCGATCCCCCGGGGTTCGCGCGTCAGGACACAGGACTCGCCGACCCGAGCGTGAATCCCGGCCAGTCTGCCGGAATGAAAAGCGTACAGGGCCGCATCATCAAATCGGAGCACAACACCCATACCGTCCGTCAGGCGACGGGCGGGGATACCACGCTCGTCGTCGATGATCGGACGAGAGGCGATACGGACCTGCACCCCGGAGACGTGATCACGGGCATCCTGACGCCGCAGGGTCGGGCCGTGGTGGTGCAGAAGGCACCGAGGCCCGATCACTAACCGCGCGTCGCAGGCGAGCGATGCGACGATCTTTCTACGCACACAGGAGCAACATGACCACACGTCAGGCGGAACCAATGAGCCGGAGCGCACGCCAAGAAGCAGACGGGGGGGCGAACCGACAAGGACGGCCATGGCAGCAGCCGTCCGGAGATGGAGCGATGACGCAGGAAGAACGGTTGGCGTACGGTCTCGGCTTGTTCAGCATCGGGCTCGGCCTCTTCGAGCTCGCGGCGCCCGGCCGGTTTTCGAGAATGATCGGCGTCCGTCCCCAGTATCCGGGCCTCATTCGAGTGATGGGACTGCGTGAGATCGCGAGCGGCATCGGGATCCTGACCCATCGCGCCCCCTCGACGGGGATGTGGTCGCGCGTCCTCGGAGACGCCCTCGATCTCGGCTGCTTGGCGGCGGCCTTCGCCGCGCCGCACGCCAACCGAGGCAGGCTCACGGCGGCCACGGCCGCGGCGGCGGGAGCAGCCATGCTGGATCTGCTCTGCGCGCAACAACTCACCCGCGGCACCGAGACCAGGAATGGGGTCATGCCGATCACCGCAACCCTGGTGATCAACCGGAGTCCTCAGGATTTGTATCGGTACTGGCGCGACTTCTCGAATCTTCCCCGCTTCATGGCGCACCTGCAATCGGTCGAGACCACCGGAGACGGCCGTTCGCGCTGGAAGGCGAGAGGGCCGGCCGGCACAACAGTCGAGTGGGAGGCCGAGATCACGGAGGACCGGCAAGACGAGCTCATCGCCTGGCGTTCGGTCGAAGGATCGGACATCGGGCATGCCGGACAGATCCGTTTCGAGCCGGCGCCGGGAAACCGCGGAACGTTCGTCACCGTCGAGATGCGTTACCGCCCGCCTCTCGGCACATTGGGAGCAGGGCTTGCGGCCTGGTTCGGCAAGGATCCCGGGCAGCAAGTGAGAATGGATTTGCGCCGCTTCAAGCAGGTCATGGAGACCGGAGAAGTGATCACCACTCAAGGGCAGCCGGCGGGACGCGCACAGAACACGTCATGGAAATACGACGGCGCGGCGTGCGGGTAGGTAGCACAAGAGGCGACGCGGGGCCGGCAGGTACCGAACACCTCGGCGCGTGAACTCATGCAACGCGAAACACGGAGGGACGCATGAAGGCGAACTGCTGGTACGGCAAGCAGGACGTGAGGGTCGTGGACGTGCCGGATCCCAAAATCCTCAACCGGCACGACGCGATCGTGAAGGTCTCGTCCACCGCCATCTGCGGCTCGGATCTTCATCTCTACAACGACTTCGTGCCGGCGATGGAGCCGGGCGACATCATGGGGCACGAATTCATGGGAGAAATCGTCGAGGTGGGACCGGAGGTGAAGCGCCTTCGCGCCGGCGATCGGGTCGTCGTCGCCTTTCCGATTTCCTGCGGCAAGTGCTTCTTCTGTACGCAGGCGATGTATTCGCTCTGTGAGAACAGCAATCCCAACGCCTGGATGGCCGAGAAACTCTTCGGGCATTCCCCGGCCGGGATCTACGGCTACTCGCACCTGACCGGCGGCTTCGCGGGAGGCCAGGCGGAATACGTCCGGGTGCCGTTCGCCGATCACGGCACGGTGAAGATCGAAAACGGCTTCACGGACGAACAGGTCCTGTTTCTCAGCGACATCTTTCCGACCGGCTACATGGCGGCGGAGAACTGCTATCTCGCTCCCGGCGACACGGTCGCGGTGTGGGGCTGCGGTCCGGTCGGCCAATTTGCGATCCGGAGCGCCTTTCTGCTGGGAGCCGAACGCGTGATCGCCGTCGATCGCGCGCCGGAGCGATTGGCGATGGCCCGCGAAGGGGGGGCCGACACGATCGACTACGAGCATGCGGACGTGTACGACGTGCTCATGCAATGGACCGGGGGCCGCGGGCCGGACGCCTGCATCGACGCGGTGGGACTCGAGTCCCACATGCCCGGGCCGTTGTATTACTACGACCGGGTGAAGCAGGCGCTCATGCTGGAGTCCGACCGGCCCATCGCGCTCCGCCAAGCGATCATGGCCTGCCGCAACGGCGGAACCGTGTCCGTCCCGGGCGTCTATGGCGGATTCATCGACAAGATGCCCATGGGCGCGGTGATGAACAAGGCGCTCACGATCAAGACGGGGCAGACGCACGTGCAGCGGTACTTCGAACCGTTGCTGAAACGCATCGCCGGCGGGGAGATCGATCCGAGCTTCGTCGTCACCCATCGACTGAGCTTGGAGGAGGCTCCGAATGGGTTTCAGCTCTTCGCCGGCAAGATGGACGGGTGCATCAAGGTCGTGATGACGCCCTAGCGACGGGCGAGGAGGACCATCTCGTGCGACAGTGGCCTGACAAAGTTCTATGCGCGGCGATGCTGTGCATCGGCATCGAAACGGCGAGTGCCGCGGACGAGCCGCAGCCGGCGGTCATGGACGCCCTCCGGTTCGCCAAGCAGGCGGAGGCCGCCGCGGCGGCGCTGAATCGGGACCGCTTTACGGCGGAGCTGGACCGGTCGTTCCAGGCAGCGCTGGAAGCCGGCGCGCAGAAGCCCGGGCACCGCCTCGCTGAAGCCATCCATTTATTGCGGGAAGCATCGGTGCAAGATCTCCAAGGACATCCGACGGAAGGACGGGAATACCTCCAGTCGGCCATCGTGTGGCTGAGCCGAGCTGCGTCCTATCCCGTGACGAGCCCGGCCGCGGACTGGACGGCGGGCGGGGCACCGACGGGCCGAGAGACGGACGGTTCAAGCAACAGGACGAAGGGAACAACCATGGACCATTTTCTGATCAATATCGAAGATGCGGCAGCCACAAACGAGAATTTCCGCAAGGTGCTCTTCACCTCGAGGCAGAGTCAACTCGTCCTGATGAGCCTCAACGCCGGCGAGGACATCGGGACGGAGACGCATGACTTGGATCAATTCATCCGGATCGAGTCGGGACGAGGAATGGCCCGCCTGAACGACAAGCAGCATAGCCTTCAGGACGGGAGCGCCCTCGTGATTCCGGCCGGCACCACGCACAACATCGTCAACGTAGGGACCGAGCCGCTGAAGTTCTACACCGTCTATAGCCCTCCGGAGCACCGCGACGGAACGATCCACCGGACCAAGCAGGATGCGCAGAACGATCACAGCGATCACTTCGACGGCAAGACGACCGCCATGCTCCAGGAAACGCGCTGAGAAACCGGACTGCGGCAATGGTCGGAACGGACGCGGAGGCCGGCGGACGTCGATCCGAAAGGCGAAGAAGGCCGGCACCACTTCGTTACCGGGAACCTGATCTACGTGGGGAAGATGAAGCTTGAAACCACGTTCCAAACGGCCGAAGGGAACCAAACCGTTCCGCTCGCGCTTCAGGAACTGAAGACCGCACCCTTCGAGGAGCAAACGAAGGGGATCGCCGAACTGAACCAAGGGAGCTCGGCGATCGATCGGCATCGGGCCAAGGGCACGGATTCCGAACGCTGAGCGGGTTCGACCATGACCGAGCGCACCGCGTCATTCGAACTCGCGCATCCGGCGCTCGGCTGCGAAGACCGGCTGGACCTCGAGGATTTCCGAGTCCTGGTCTGCCGCCGCAACGAGCCCTGCGCTTCGCTGTTCATGTCCGCTGTCCCGACCGGCCCAGCGGGCAGGCAGGACCACAGCCGGATCGCGTATCTCTACCGCGCGGCCGAGACGAGTTTCCTCGAGCGCGGCCATCGAACGACGGACGTCCGCTCGTGGCTGAGTCCGGTTGAGGCCCTCATGGAGGATGCCGGCTTCTGGCGCCGGCAAAGCGAGGGCCTCGCTCTGTTCGTCGCGCCCGGGTTTTTCCGATGCTACCGATTGCCGCTCCGCTTCGAAGAATCGGTCGTGGTGACCGAGCGGTTTCACATCGCGCCCCTCTTATCCTTTCTGATGAACGACGAGCGGTGCTATGTGCTCGCGCTCAGCAGGCGGGGATGCCGGCTCCTGCGATGCTCGGAAGAGGGCGCCGCCGCGGTCGGCTTGCCCGGTGCGCCCTTCAGCATGATCGACCTTCCGGGAGATCAACCGCATTCTGACTCCGAGGGGGCGGCAGCTGACGCGGCAACGTGTTTCAGGGCCGTGGATCGGGCGCTGTGCGAGGTGTTGCGCGACCGGCGCGAACGACTCATGCTGGCCGGTGCCGGCCATCTCGTCGCGCTGTACCGGGAGATCAGCTCCTACCCCGCGATCACCGAGGAGGGTCTCTGCGGAAACCCTGAAGGACGCCGTGATCAGGAGTTGGCGGCCGAGGCCTGGCGGATCCTGGCAACGGAACTCGCGCGTGCGAGACGGGAGGTCCTGCACCGTCTGCGCGAGAACCTGGCTGCCGGTCGAGGCTCGGATCGTCTCACCGACGTCGTCCCCGCCGCCGTGCAAGGGCGAGTCGATGTCCTGACCGCGCCCGTGCGCCGCTATGCCTGGGGCCGATTCGACCCGGAAAGTCATGTCACCGAGCTCCATGACGAACAGCGCCCGACGGACGAAGACCTGCACGAGCTGGCGATCGTGCAGACGATCTTGCACGGCGGACGGGTCTATCGCGTCGCGGGGGATGACCGGATGATGGCCCAGTTCAGGTAGTGAAACGGTCTGCTCGCGGAGCAACCGTGGGCCGCGCGCGCAGAGTGTCCACTCCTTGGTGTAGCGCGTATCGTATGTTGATGATTCGGATGCACGGACGCTTCCGGCTTGCCTCGGCCAACCAGCGGATACCGCGGGGCCGCTCGGCATGGCCCCTTTCGTCCTGGTTCGTCGGCGCCTCCTTGATCCTTCAAAGCTGCACCTGGGTTTCGATCCCGTTACAGCCTGTGAACCCGACGGTCGCGGACCGCACACAAAGTCAGACCTGCCGAGTCGTCGTGTTCGGTCTGCCCGGACATTCTCACGATATCGAGCCCGTCATGCGAAAAGGCGGCATCAGGAGAGTCCATAGCGCCGAGTACTGGGAGCGGACGTTCATGGGTTGTGGACAGGAATGCGTGGTCGTTCAAGGAGAATAGATCGTTGGGTCGCCGTGATTCTGGTTCCTCAGGAGCCCCAGAACGCCTGCTGACACCGCCCATCCTTACCTCCATGGGCCTGCCGGGATGACCGTCCCGCACCGGAGCACCGGGCGCAACCGTTGATTCACTCGCGGTCATACCATCTCGTCGATCCCCCTAGGGACACACCGGGATGCATGCGGACTCAAGCCGGATCATGTCTGGTGGAAGCACATGCCGGCGCTCACGCTCGACCGTCAGTCCCGGCTGGTCGGCATGGCATGCGGCGGCTTCCCCTCTATGGCACCTCCTGCGAACTGGTCTCCATCCTCGGTGGGCCGTCACTTGCTCCTCCTTGTGTTCGCCGTCAGTCTGGGCTGCGCGGGATCCCATGGCGGCGGAGCGGCCTCGGAGACGGCGGCCGATGATTTTGAAGGCCGTTGTGCCCTCTCGGCCAAACCCTCGGTTCGGCCTCCGGGCGATGCTTTCCGGGGCACGAGCGGTGGAGTGGTGCCGCCGTCTACGTTATCCCGGACGAGCCGGACGATCGCGGAGATCCTCGGCGTCCTGAGCGTGGTGGGCACCATCGCGGAGTTGGAGCGGCGGGCCCCGGACAATCCGGAATCATTCCTTGGTCTCGTTGCGGCCCGGCAATATCTCTGGATACAGATCGGATGGGCGCTGTCGGAGGTCCAAAGCGCGGCCGCGGAGGCCCGTTGCGAAAAAGAGCGGGCGGATCAGCTGGCCGACCGGCTGCAGGCGAGCCTGAACCGCGAGGTGCGGGCGCTCACGCTGTCGGCGATTCTCGCGGGCGCCGTCTTCGGGTTCGCGTCCGGAGGCTTATTCCTGGCCGGGGCTTCCACGGCGGGCACGGCGGTCAGCCTGTCCGGCGGCGTGGTGGAGACAGTCCTGGCAGGGTTCGGGTTGGCGCAGGACCGAACCCAGATGCTGCGCCACAGCAGAAATATCCTCCGCGAAGTCTGGCAAGGGCGCGCCTCAGACGCCGCATTGCCGGAAATCGTCTGGCGGTTTCTCAACCAGCCGTTGGAAGAAGAAGAGCTCCATCGCTCGCTGCGCGAAACGATGGTCCGCCGCTGGCGAGACGACGGCCGGCTGGGGGAGCCGGGATCCGATCAGGAGCGACTGCGCCTAGCGCTCTTCTTTGGGGATGGCGGGCCGTACCACATCGGGGATCTTCGGGCACGGGCGGCGATGTTGAGCCTGCTCGAAGCCGACATTCATCTCATGACGCAGGATCTGAATCTCTTCTTGCAGGAACAACTCGCCCATCATCCGCCCTCCTTGCCGGGCTCGTGAATCCCGGACCGCCGCGGCCGGTCGTGCGGAATCCGTCGCCGGGCTCTGGCCAATCAGTCGTCCGTGCCTTTGCACGCGCTGTCATGAAACCGCCAGGGCCTGCGGAGCCGCCTGATCGATTCTCGTCCTGAGCCATGCGATCTGCCTGTCGGCCTTATTCAACGAATCTTCGCACCGCTCCACGAGGGCCTGGTCGTGCAGGGCCTTGGCCGCCTGCTTCACCGCTTCGTACCCCAGATGCACCTCGTTCGCCGCGAGCCAGAGATCGTGCAGATCGCGCAAGAGCCCGAGCCCGCCGCTCCTCGGTCCTTCGAAAAGTTTCTTGGCCGATCCGTCCGGATCTTCCCTTCGGTCTTTGTGATACGCGGCGATGAAGCGCTTCAATCGTTCGGCCTGCTCGGCGCTCCAAGAGGCCATCAGCATGCAGATCGCATGAATATCCGGTTCCGCCACATGCTGTTGGGCGACTTGCCGAAAGGCGTCGGCCAGGAGCTCTTCGCTTTGGAAGGTCATGCCGAGAAACACGCTGACCGGCCGTTCATCGCCGGCCGTCGCAAACGTCTCCGCGATCTTTCCGGGCACGTCGGCCATTTCGGTCGCTGCCGTCTTCAACTGCCCCGCCAGCGACTCCGTGAACTGCGACGCCTTGGCCGCGGTCGGAGAGCCGGAAACCTTCCTGGCCCGCACGGCGGCAAACTTGAAATAAGGCTGCTTGCTGACCGGGTCCCATTCGGTGATCGTCAGCTCGTTCGCCGCCCTCGCTCGGTCCGGATCATCCCAATAGCCGTAGTGAAAGGGAATGAAGAGATGGCCAGGCAGAATGTCCCCCAGTTTGGCTTGGACCGTGACGCGGCCGCGCCTGGACTCCACCTCCACGAACTCGCCTTCCGCGACGCCGAGCTTGGCGGCGTCGTCCTCATGCATCTGCACAAAGGCGTCCGGCGCGGCCTCGTTCAACTCCCGCGACCGAGCGGTCTTCGTTCTGGTGTGCCAGTGGTACACGAGGCGTCCGGTGGTGAGCCAGAAGGGATAGTCGTCGTCCGGCTCCTCGTGCGGCGGCTGATATTCGACCGCATGGAGGAAAGCCTTTCCCTGCGGATCGCGCGCCCGATATTCCTCCGGCGTATTGACCGCGCCGGTCGTGAAGTCGTGGCCGTACGTCTCGCAGTAATCGGCATGGGTGTTGAAGCGCCGGTCGGTGTAGAGCCGCGCCGTGCCGTCCGGCGCCTGTTCGGTGCAGGGCCACTGGATGCCGTTCGATCCGCGGAGCTTCGCGTAGCTCATGCCGCTGTAGTCGCAGGGCCTGCCCTTCGAGCACAGCTTCCAGGCCTCGAAGCATTCCTCGGGCGTCGTCCACTTCACCAGCGGGGCCCCGTCTTTGTCGGCGAACTGCATGCGGCGGGCGTAATCCAGGAAGATGTGGAAATCCGACTTCGCCTGGCCGGGCGGGTCGATCGCCTTTTCCGAAAGATGGACCGTCCGATCGACGTTGGTATAGGTCCCCGTCTTTTCCGCCCAGATCGCGGCGGGGAGCACGACGTCCGCGTATTCCGTCGTTTCGGTGCGAAAGGCGTCCTGCACCACGACGAAAAGGCTGCTCATGTTCAGGATTCGTCGGATGCGGGCGAGCTCGGGCAGGGACACGGCCGGATTCGTCGCGCTGATCCACAACATCCGGATCGTACCCTCTTCCGCATAGCGGTAGATTTGCATCGCATGGGTCGGCGGCGCATAGGTGGGCAGCGTGCGGCGTTCGACGTTCCAGATCCGGGCGATCTCCTCCATGTGCGCTTCGTTCTCCCAGTTCCGGAACCCGGGCATGTCCCCATCCGCTCCGCACTCGCGCGTATTCTCCGATGTCGGCTGCCCGTTCATCTGGAGGATGCCGGCTCCCGGCTTGCCGATCATCCCGCGGAGGAGATGGATGTTATTGACCTGCACCGCCGCCGCCGTCGCCTGCATCGACTGATAGACGCCCTGGAGGACCGTCGAGAGCAGCGTGGGACTCTCCCCGATGAGTGCCGCGGCCTTGATCAAGCTTCGTTCGGGTACGCCCGTCACGCGTTCCACGCGATCGGGTGTCCAGGCCGACACCAACCGGGCCAACGTGTCGAAACCCACCGTGTGCCCCTCGACGAAGGTCCGGTCGATCCAGCCGTGCTTGATCACAAGGTGCTGTAATCCGTTGAGCAGCGCCACGTTCGTCCCCGCGCGGAGCGCAAGATGGATGTCGGCTTCCTTCGCCGTCTCCGTCCGGCGCGGGTCGATGACGAGCAACTTCGGCGGATTCGGTCCTCCCCGCCGGTCCAAGATCCGCATCCACATGACCGTCTGCTGCGAGGCGACGTGATGCCCGACCAGCATCAGCGCGTCGGTGACGTCGATGTCGTCATAGGACCCCGGCTGGCCGTCGGTGCCGAACGACTCCCTCAACGCGTTGTCCGCCGTCGCGGTACAGAGTCTGGTGTTGCCGTCCATGTGCGGCGTGCCGATGCCGGCCTTTCCGATGAGTGCCAGCGTGTAGTACTCCTCGACATACAACTGGCCGGAAGTGTAGAACGCGATCGAATTCGCGGTGTGCCGGTCGATGAGTTCCTTGGATCGGCGCACGATCAGATCCATCGCCTCGTCCCAGGTCGCGGGTTCGAGCTCGCCTTTGCGCCGGATCAGGGGCACCGTGAGCCGGTCCTGCGAATGGTTCGCGACCCAACCGTGGAGGCCTTTCGGGCCAAGCCTTCCATGGTTGGTCCGGTCCGAGGCCCGGCCCCGCACACCGACGATCCGTCCGCTCTTCACTCCGATGTCGATGCCGCAGCCGTAGGAGCACAGCACGCAAGCGGACGGCACCCAGCGATCCGGCTGCTCGGTCATCTGCTCGTCCACTCGCACGGGCCACTCTCCCCGGTACGGAGTGCGGGGGCCCCAGACATCGCCGATGCTGTCGCGCGTCCGGCTCATTCGACACCTCCCTCGTTGAAGCCCGGAGGACCAATGGGCTGAGGGCTGCAAGCAAAATGCCGCCGAGTCTTCTCCGTAAGTCGCAACGGGTGCACCGCCGGGGCGCTTCCTGTCCATTCATCAGACACCTTGTCGAGCCGGCAGCAGCCCGCGCTCGGCTAGCGCGATTTCTCGGATCATCTGGTGAGCATCCCAGGAGCGGCATGTCGCAGACTGCCGTACCGTACCTCACCAGGCCGGTATTCCTGCGCCCGACGGCGGCACGGCGCCGGAATCAAGATGCGGCGCTTGAAAAACAACGATGGAACGGCACAGAGTCGGCTTGATCATTCCCCACCCGGAAGATCAGAAATGGGATTCCGTGTGGAAAGTCTTCCGCACCCCGAACCTCAACCTTCCGACCCTCGCGGCGCTGATTCCCGAAGACGAGTGGGACATTGAAATCCAAGACGAGCTGGTGGGTCCGATCGACTTCACGCGTCCTTACGACGTGGTCCTGATTACGGTCACCACGTCCGTCGCGTTCCGCGCGTATGAAGTGGCGCGGCGATTCCGTGAGCAAGGCGCCGCCGTCGTGTTGGGCGGGATCCATCCGTCCGCCGTGCCGGAGGAGGCCGGCCGCCACGCCGACGCGGTGGTGAGCGGGGAGGCGGAGCTCACGCTGCCCAAACTGCTCGGCGACTTCAAGAACAACCGGCTGGAGCGATTCTACCGCATGCCTCATATGGTCGAGGCCTGGGACCGAAAGCTGCCCCGTTGGGACCTGCTGCCCAAAGGCTACCTCATGAGGGAATCGATCACGGTGACCCGGGGCTGCAATTACCGATGCTCGTTCTGCTCGATCCACCTCGCGCTGGGAGGCGGCCAATACGGATACCGCAAGAAAGCACCCGCCGACGTGGCGCGCATCGTGGAACGCATGAACGGGCCGATGGTCATGTTCTGGGACGACGATCTCCTCTCCGATCCCGGCTACACCAAGGACCTCTGCCTCGCCCTGAAGCCGCTGAAGAAGAAATGGATGAGCCAGATGAGCGCGACGTACGTGGCCCATCACCCGGACATGCTTCGGCATCTTGCGGAAGCCGGATGCCGCGCCATGTTCATGGGGATCGAATCCATCAACCAGGACTCGCTCAAGTCCGTGAACAAGCAGAACACCTCGAAGATGTATGAGGAGTTGATCCGGCGCATCCATGATTACGGCATCGACATCCACGCGGGGTTGATCGCCGGCCTCGATCACGAGGACGTGTTCAGCTTCGAGCGCACCGCCGAATGGGTGAACCGCATGGGTCTGACGGGTGCCCTCTGGCGCATCCTCACCCCCTATCCCGGGACGCGCCTGTTCGAAGAGCTGAAAAGCGCCGGCCGGCTGCTCACAACGAACTGGACCTACTACAGCGGCGAGCACGTGGTGTACCGACCCGCGAAAATGTCGGTGGAAGAGCTCTATTGGGGGCACAAGTGGGCCAAGCGGCAATTCTACTCCTACCGCTCGATCGGCGAACGGAGCGTGCGGCGCGCCGCGCAGCATGGCATGGGAGAGTTCGCGAACACGCTGATGGCCGGACTCGGGTACCGGTCGATGTTCCACCTCCCGACCGACGACGAGCCGGTGGAGGTCTACCGCGACCTCGAGCATCTGCCTCCCCAGCCTCAGCCGGTGTCGTTTCGATTTCCGTATCCCGAGCCGAAACGCAGGCTCGACATCCTGTCCCGGCCGCTGAGCCGTCTGACGAAGGGCCGGCGAGCCGCGGAAGCCGGCGCGTCTCCGAGCGCCTCTGGGGAATAGCGGGGAGAACGGCGGGCCGACTGCATGCCGGTCAGCCTCTGACGCGCGTCGCGCCAGGCGCCCGACACCAAAGGAGACGACAGGGATGACCGTGGTCGCCCTTGCTCGCCACGACGACATCGGACGGGCCATCGAGGAGGCACTTCAGTCGTTCGAGCTTGGGCCGCTCCTCGCCGGACGCGTGGTCGCGGTGAAGCCGAACGAGACCTGGGCCTCCGCCAATGAATGACTGTACCGGCGTGACCCAACCCGACACGTTGCGCGCGGTGCTCCGGCACGTCAACCGCTACGGCCCGCGCGAGCTCATCGTGACGGGCGGAGCGGGAGCCGCGGAAACCGACGAGGTCTTCCGCATTGCCGGACTGATGCCGGTGGTCGAGGCGGAAGGCGCCTGCTTCTTCGATCACAATCGGCCGCCCTTCGTGGAGGTCGACTTGGAGTACGGCCGCTCGGCCGAAGTCGCGGGACCGCAGCGGTCGATCATGGTCAATCCTCGGCTCCTGGAATATGAAACCCTGATCGCCGTGAACCAACTCAAGCTTCATGACACGGCGACCGTCACGCTCGCGCTGAAGAACATCGCGATGTCGTTTCCCGCAGCTGATTACTACGGTCATCCACGCGCTCGTCAACGCCACCGCCAGCATTTTTTCGAGGACATGCACTCCTTCATCGCCGCAATGGCGAAGCGTTTCCCCATCGACCTCGCCGTGACCGTCGGCCATCCGGCGATGATCGGCACGGGCCCGCTCGGGGGCCATCCGGTGGAGACCGGGCTGGTCGTCGCGAGTCGGGACGCCCTGGCGGCGGATGTGGTCGGCGCCCGCTTGCTCGGCTTCACGCCGCAGGCGGTCCGGCACCTCTGGGAAGCGGCTCGCCTCGGCGTCGGGGAGAGCGCGCTCGATCGGATGGAATTTCGCGGGCTCACGCTTCGCCAGGCGATCGAAGCCTTTACGCTGCCCGCCTACGGACAGAAGCTCACCTTCGAGCACGCCTGAGCCGCTCCTCGCGTGCACCGACCGGCTCCGTCGCCTCGGGCGCCCTTTGTCCGCTTCCGGGACAGCCTGTCGAAAGACTAGGGCAGCGCCTGGCCGGTGCGGGACGAATTCCACCCACTTGAGCCGCCGAACTCAATGGCGAAGCTCTTGCAAAACCCGTCGGGGACGGGTCGAGTCCCGCCGGAGAATCGTCCGTGGCGCGGAGGCCCGTTGAACGAGCGACAAACAAGAGGGTGGACATGAGACCG
Source organism: Nitrospira sp. (assembly GCA_035760745.1). Classification (GTDB taxonomy): domain Bacteria; phylum Nitrospirota; class Nitrospiria; order Nitrospirales; family Nitrospiraceae; genus Nitrospira_C. Next base: position 12,992 of record DASTSI010000182.1, read on the forward strand.
TTCACGACCATGATCATCGCAGCGTTCATCTCGGTGGCGAACGCCGGCGCCGTCATGGCGGCGACTGCCGATGCCGGCGCCCGCTCGGCTGTCCCTGACACGATGAGCCAAGAACGCGAGCCGGCCGCCGACGGAACGGAGCGCGCGATCAGCGAAGCGACCAAGAACCTGTTGCCCGGCGATCGCCTCGTGCTGGGCCGCATTACCGAATTCCGCGGCGGGCAATACGAAGTCGACATCGGCAATCCGCAGATGCTGTACATCCCGGCCAAGCCGGCGCAGATGAAAGGGCAGACGTTCAAGCCCGGGGACCCGATCGTCGTGACGCTCAACGACCACAATGCCGTGGTCGATTACCATCATCCGAACGAGCCGTCGCACCACCACGTGATGCGCGGCAGATTGGTCACGCCCCTGACCGTCGGGCTGGACAAGGCCGTCATCCACACGGACAAGGGCGCCACGGAAAGCCTCCTCGTCGCCGAACGGGCCAAAGGCAAACTGACGGCGATGCCGGTCGGACCCGATATTTGGTTCCTCACCGACGAGACCGGACTCTTGGTCGACGCGCAGTTGGCCGGTCCCGCCGCCGTCCGGGAATCGGCGGAGAACAACAAGGCGCGCATCAAGGGCGCACACCGGCAAGTGCGCGCGGTGTTCCGCGAGGCCAAGGAACCGTCCGTCAGCGGTCCGGAGGGCGTGGGGCGATTGACGATCGTCGAGCAGGGGAAGGAGCGCCAGGTGCCGTATCGTCCGCCGCTCGAAAAATTGGACCGCCTCCATGCCGGCCAGGAAGTGGTGCTGCTGATGGACGACGAGGGATACGTGTTGGAAATCGCCGCGCCGGACCTCGGCAGCAGGAAATGACGAACGAGGCACCCGGTGAACGCCCTGCCGATCATCATCACTTTGCCGGCCTGGGGGCTCGTTCCGGACGCGGGAGGACTGGTTCCATCCACGAGCGCGGCGTTTCACGTACGGGAAGCGCCGCGCGTGGCGGACGCGCGGCCCGGCGACGCGGACCTTCAGCAGAGGATCATGGAACGATTGAAGAGCCATGATGCGCTGGGGAAACGTCCGATCGAGGTGGACGTGCGACAGGGCCACGTCACGCTCCGCGGGCGCGTGCGCTCGGCCTTTGAAAAGACCCATGCGTCCTTCCTGGCCATCGTGCCCGGCGTGACGGACATCGACAATCAGCTCGAAGTGGAAGACAGCCGCCGATGACGAGGGCCGAACACGTTGCTCGTCGCTCACCCGTTCGTGATCCGTGAACCAAGCGCTTCGCTGGTCCGCGGAGAATCTCCGCAAGGCCAAGGCGCGTCTGGGCGTCACCTCGTTCCGGGCGGGCCAAAAAGAACTGATTGATGCCGTCATGGAAGGGCGTGACGCGCTCGGGATTCTTCCGACGGGCGGAGAACAGTCGCTCTGTTACCAGTTGCCCGCCTTGTTCCTTCCTCATGCGGTCGTCGTGGTCTCGCCGCTCATCTCGCTGATGAAGGACCAGCAGGACAAGATGGAGACCGCGCGATCCCGGTGGCGAAACTCGACAGCACGCTCTCGGCCCGCGACGAACGGGAAACCGTGAGCGACATCCGGGAAGGCGAGCCGGAATTGATCTACCTGACGCCCGAACGTCTCGAACAGGACGCCTGCCTGCAGATGCTGCGGAACACCGGCGTCTCGCTCGTCGTCGTCGACGAAGCGCATTGCGTGTCGCAATGGGGCCATGACTTTCGCCCGGCCTATCTCGCCATCCGGCGGGCGGTGCGGGAAGTGGGCCGGCCCCCCGTGCTCGCGCTGACCGCCACAGCGACGCCGTCCGTCGCCGACGACATCGTGCGCCAACTCGACGTGCCGGAAGCGCTCGTGGTGAACCTCGGGAGCCACCGCGAGAACCTGGTGTACGAGGTCCGCACGGTGAACGACGACAAGGTACGCCATCTGACCGAGGCTGGAAGACCGCCGCGTCCAATCCTATTTTCTCGGCGGCAAGTATCCGCGCCGCGAAGACTGCGCGGCCGTTTATCGGACCTTGATCCGACAGGACGACGGCGCATCCCGCCGCACGGTGAAGGAACTCGCGTCCGCCACCGGCGTGTCGAACAAGAAACTCCGCGTGATCGTCGCGCTGCTCGAATCGAGCGGCATCATCGAGCGGGGCCGTCGCATCACGATGGTGCGGCGCTTCGCGGATGAAGACGAATTCGGGGCCTATCTCGCCGAATACGAGGGACGCCACCAGTCCGACCGAGATCGCCTCGACGCTATGATGAAGTACGGACAGACGACGGAATGCCGCGTGCGCTTCCTCACCAGGTACTTCGGCTGCGAAATTCAGCACGACTGCGGCCGGTGCGACAATTGCCGAACCGGAGCGGCATACCGAACGGTGGACGTGCGGACGCTGCGGTCCCGGCCGGCGCTCGGCGTGAAACCACCGTGGTGACGTGCGCGGCCGGCCGGAAATCATCCATACGACGATACCCCCCACTGCGTTTCCAAGGAGGTTTCATGGCGATCAATCTTTTGACCGACAGCGGCACTCCGATCGATCAGCAACGGTTCACCTGGAGGGATCTGGTCCAGAAACCGATCAGCAAGTTGAACGTGGATGCCTTCACCCGCGTGCGCATCATCCTCATGAACGGCATCGAGTCCGAATCGGTCCGGTTCGGCCATTCCTGCGCGCGCATGAACCGGGCGCTTCAAGAACCCTTGGCCCGCGTCAGGCGAAAAGAGCAGCACCAACAGACTCTGGTGAATTGGCTCCTGCCCGCCGACCAGTCGCCGCTCGAAACGACGATTGGGTACGAGCAAGTCGCCATTGAAGTCACCGCCTCCCTGGCTCGGGTCGAACCCGATCCCTACATCGCCCAGGTTCTCCGTTTCGGACTGCTGGAGGATTTCGACCATCTGTATCGCTACGCGGCCTTGCTCGACCGGCTGCAGGGCATCGATGCCAATACGATCACGCAGGGCTACACGGACATCGTGCCGGGCCGGGCGACCGTGGACGAGCATCGCGACCCGATCGACGATCTGCGCGACCATTACGATAAGAAGACGGCGCGACCCCTCACGAAGCTCCACGCCTATACGATCATGGCCGGCGAGCATCAAACGCACGACTATTACATGCACTATGGCCCCTGGTTTTCGGACCCGCTCGCGCGCCAGTTGTACGCGGAAATCGCCTCCATCGAGGAACAGCATGTGACCCAATACGAGTCGATCATCGACCCGACGGAAAGCTGGATCGAAAAGTGGCTGCTGCATGAAGCGAACGAAGTCTACAATTACTACAGCTGTCTGGTGCAGGAAGAGCATCCCCACGTCAAAGCGATCTGGGAGCGGTTCCTCGACTACGAGCTGGGCCATCTCCGCCTCGCGAGGGACGTGTGCAAGGACATCGAGCGCCGCGACCCGGCCGAGTTTCTCCCCGAGCAGCTGCCCGAGCCGATCGCGTACCGGAGCAACCGCGAATACGTCCGTCAGGTCTTGCGCGACGAGGTCCAGCTCCGTGCGGACGGGCCGCGATTCGTCGATCGGAGCCAGGAGCCGGAGCGCTCGCTTGCCTACCGGCGGCAAATGAACGAAGACGGCTCCCCCACGCAGACGGTGGCGGCGGGCTGGCAGTGGACGCCGGGCGGCGAGCTCCTGGCCCAGCGAAGCTTGTTGGAAGAAGGCATGAAGAAAGCGGCGTGACACGAAGGCTCGGGGGAGTCGAGACCGCCGGTTGGCGTTCAAAAGACGATTCACGAATCACGAACACGCGCGCCGGAGAGGCGCGAGGAGGCAGCACATGGATAGTCCGCAGACCATGGGCATGAACCGCAGCGGAATCGACATGTCGCCGCAAGCCGCCCGCGCCATGATCGATGCCGTGCGGGAATTCCCGCCTACTTCACAGGGCGGGACGGAAACGCTCACGAGCTACCGACGTACCTACGTGGCCCAGGCGGATCCGATCGAGACGGTTCCGCTGCCCGGCACGGTGAAGGGCGCGGCCAAGGCCGGCATGCAGAAGCTCATGGGGCGCCATGCCGAGGTGCTGATCGACAAGCTCGGCGGCCGGCTCGCCTTCGAGCGCACGGGTACCCGGCTCTACGACGCGTTGATCGGAAAATTCGGGGCACGGACGGATGAAGCGACGGTCGTTCCCCCGGACCAGCTGAATCAATTCCGGGCCGAGGAAGCCTCGCACATCGGGCTCTGCTGGGACGCGCTGCGCCGGTTGGGAGCAGACCCCACGTGCGTGACGCCGAACGCGGACACCAACGCGGTCGCCTCGATCGGGCTAATGCAGATCATCGCCGATCCCCGCATGACGATCGCCCAGAGTCTCCACGCGATTCACATCGCCGAGCTCGCCGACAACGACGGCTGGGTGCATCTCATCAACCTCGCGAAGGAGATGGGACAGGACGAGATGGTCGCTCAATTCCGGAAGGCGCTCGAGGAAGAGGACCGTCACCTCGCCTCTCTCCGACAATGGATGGAGCAGATTTCGCTGAGCCAAGCGGGGGTCGAGTGAAGCGTGCCGCGTGAACCGGGGACAAGCGGACATCCCGCAAACACACAGGGTCTGCCGGCCAGCCAATCATGCACGGAGGACCAGCATGAGATCCCTTCAGACGGGTGCAGCCGTGGTCGGTTGTTGCCTCTGCATGCTGTCGGTCGGCGCCGCCGCAACCGATCGGACCGCCGCCTACGGCACGATCCCGGTCGATCCGAAATATCAGGCGAATCTCGGAGCCGAAGGACAGCGGGTGCACGGCGGCTGCGTGGAATCGCTCAGGCGGGCGAGCGCCGAGAGCCATGTGGACGCCTACGTCGACGAAGGAGCCGTGAAATTCTCGGGGACCGATCAAGAACGGTTTCAACTCGAGAAATGCATGGCGCAATACGGGGTCCCGATCGTCTCGATGCAGCGACCGGGTTTGCCGCAGTAGCCCTGTCCGGTACGGAACCAACCGCGGCTGAGCGATCGCCGGGCGGGGCCTATGTGGCTTGAGGATTATGCGCTGATCGGTGACACCCACACGGCGGCCCTGGTCGGCAACAACGGGTCGATCGATTGGCTCTGCCTTCCGCGGTTCGATTCCGCCGCCTGCTTCGCGTCGTTGCTCGGCGGTCACCAGCACGGCCGCTGGCTCATCGCCCCGGCGGCTCATGTCACAGGACGCGAACGACGCTACCGAGCGGGCACGCTCGTGCTCGAAACCGACTACTTCACTGAGGACGGCGCCGCGAGGCTGATCGACTGCATGCCGATTCGCGGCCGTCTGCCCGAAGTGATCCGGGTGGTGGAGGGTCTCCGCGGAAGCATGCGGATGCGCATGGAGCTCATCATGCGCTTCGACTACGGAGCCGTGGTCCCATGGGTACGAAACATCGAGGGCGTCCTGCACGCCGTGGCCGGCCCGGACGCGCTGTGTCTCCGCACACCGGTGAGGACCGAGGGGCGCGTCGACGGCGAGCAACGAAGGACGGTGGCCGAATTCACGGTGGATGCGGGCGAGCGCGTGCCCTTCGTCCTACAGTGGCATCCATCCCACGACCCGTTGCCGCCGCGGGTGGACGCCGACCGCGCCCTGGAGGCGACGACCGGTTGGTGGCAAGACTGGTCGAATCACTGCACGCACAGCGGCCCCTGGCACGACGTGGTGATTCGCTCGCTGGTGACGTTGAAAGCTCTGACCTACGAGCCGACGGGGGGAATCGTGGCCGCGCCCACGACCTCGCTGCCCGAACGCCTCGGCGGGCGGCGAAATTGGGACTACCGGTATTGTTGGATCCGCGACTCGACCTTTGCCCTCTACGCGCTTCTCACCTCCGGCTATAAAAAGGAAGCGGTGGCCTGGAGAGACTGGCTGCTCCGCGCCGTGGCGGGGGACCCGTCCAAACTGCAGATCATGTACGGCGTGTCGGGCGAGCGACGGCTGACGGAGCTCGAGTTATCCTGGCTGCCGGGGTACGAAGGCTCGTCGCCGGTTCGCGTCGGAAACGCCGCCTGGCGCCAATCCCAGCTGGATGTATTCGGAGAGCTGATGGACACCCTGCACACGGCGCGCCGCGTCGGCGTGGAGACGAGCGAGCACGCTTGGGCCGTTCAGCGCCATTTCTTGGATTACCTTGAGCACGCCTGGGACCAGCCGGACGAAGGCATTTGGGAGACGAGAGGACCCAAGCAACAGTTTGTCCACTCGAAAGTCATGGCCTGGGTTGCCGTCGATCGAGCCGTTCGAGACAGCGAGCGCTACGGCCTTCCCGGAGACCGGGACCGCTGGAGCCGCCTGCGCGCCCTGATCCACGCGGAGGTGTGCGCCAAAGGCTATGATGCGTCGAGGCGGACGTTCGTCCAATCCTACGGGTCGCGCCACCTCGACTCCAGCCTGTTGCTGATGCCGCTGGTCGGATTCCTCCCGCCCTCCGACGAGCGAATCCGCGGCACCGTGCAGGCGATCGAGCGCGAACTCATGCAAGAGGGCTTTCTGCTCCGGTATTCGCCCGACACGCCGGACGGGCTTCCCCCGGGCGAAGGCGTGTTTCTCGCCTGTTCCTTCTGGTTGGCCGATACCTACGTCCTGCTCGGCGAAATGGACAAGGCCCGGCGGCTTTTCGAGCGGCTCGTGGGGCTGCGTAACGACGTCGGGCTCTTGTCCGAGGAGTATGAGCCGCAGGCCCGCCGGATGCTCGGCAACTTCCCGCAGGCCCTTTCTCACCTGTCGTTGGTGAACACCGCCTACAACCTGTCGCGCAAAGAAGGGCCCGCCGCCGCTCGCCAGAACTGACAGTCCGAGCAAGCCTCTTCGTTTCCGTGATTCTCGAAGACGCGCCGGCGGCCTGGCCCGGCCTTTGCGAGGTGTTTCATGAACGGTAAGGAAAGGAGTGATTTATGACGAGCCGTGGCTTCGCCCAATTCGTGGGCATCCTGTTCATCGCCGTCGGTCTCCTGGGGTTCGTTCCGGGGGTCAAATCCATTCCTCCCGTCGGTTCGGCTCCGGGCCTCGTCGTGGAGCAGGGGTTCGGGCATTTGTTCGGACTCTTCCCGGTGAATTGGGTCCACAACCTGGTGCATCTGGGCGTCGGCGTGACGGCCCTCTATTCGGCCAGGAGCATGGCGAGTTCCCGCCAATTCGCGCGGGGGCTCACCTGGTTCTATGGCGTGCTTGCGGTGATGGGTCTGTTTCCGGTGCTCAACGTGACCTTCGGGCTGATCCCGATCTACGGGCACGATATCTGGTTGCATGCGCTCACCGCCGCGGGCGCGGCCTACTTTGGATTCGGCCGTCGCGCGGAGCTGCTGGAGTCGGCGGAGCGCTACCGTCGAGCGGCCTAGATGAGGACGCGAGGACTGAGAAAGGAGCAGGCGGCTCCTGCCTTCCCTCAGTCCTCCGTCCGTCCCGGTTTACCCTTTCGCGACGAGCTGCCGCTCCAGCGTGCGAGCCGCCGAGAGGTGGCTTTGCAAATCGGGTCGCAGCTGCCTCAGATGCTCCCTGAGCCGGGAGTGCTTCGCCGAATCCGCCGTATCCTCCACGAGATTCACCGCCTGTTCGTGCATTCGGATCTGATATTGGACGTAAGCCTTGTCGAAGTCCTTGCCTGATTTTTGCCGGAGCTGATCCATGGCCTCGCGATGGGTCTTCTCGAGGGACGACGCGAGCTGGGGCTTGTCCGCCTGCACGCCCATTCGCTGACCGAGCTGACGGGTCTCCTGCATCGACGTAATATGGTCGTTCACGATGCGGCTGGCATAGGCCCGCACGTCTTCCGACGAAGCTTTCTCCTTCGCGAGCTGCGCGGCTTCCATTTCTCCGGCATCAATCGTATTGAGCACCCCGAGGACATTGGCATCCGACAGTGTCATGCCCGGCATGGCACGCTCGGCCATCGCGCAGGCCGAGAGCATGACCGTCACGGCACAGAGAGCCATCACAGTGTTGATCGATCGCATACGACCTCCTCGTGTTGACTGACGTTGAAGCACCACTTTCGAAACGCGCCCGTTTCCCGTCACACCGGCCGCGGCATGCCGTCCTCGGCGCGCCTAAGGCCCCGGTGCCGCTCTGATGCACCGGGCCGCCTCTTCTCCGTACGGCAGCACGATGAAGAGCCCGATCGCGGAGAACAGCCCGGGAAGTCCGGCGGAGGCACGGGCTTCATCCGCCACTCGAGGCTGACAGGCTCCAGCCCGAGACCAAAGAGCGCGAGACCATTGATCCCAGTGAAGGCCCACCACGAGCGTCACCGCCGTGAAGGGCAGGACTTCCATGAAGCGGTGCACCTCCAGCGCCCCGACGTCGCGGCGATGCAAGGCATCCGAGACGCCGTAGAGCGCCGTCCGCCTCGTGCGCGGCCAACGCGATGAGGATGACCGAGCAAGAGGCGCAGCATCACCCGGACGCCCGCGTTGCTCAACTGCAACAGATGCAGCAGCGCCTCTTCGTACCCGTGCGCTCTCCGAATCGCGTGCGTTTGTGCAGCCAGTAGTCGGTGAAGCCGGCGAGGAGCCACAAGGGCCGCACGGCGAACAATGAGGCGTGCCGAACGAGCCACGTGAGGCCCGCCATTGACGCCCTCGCTACAGCATACGAACAACGGCGCCGCCGCGAGACTCGGCGGAGCCCTAACAAGCATGCCAAGGCGCGCCGACAGCGGGTGCAACGCCGGGCCGGTCGGACTCGAATGCCGCGGAAAACCTGTCCGACTTCGGACAGTCTGTCTTGGTCCGGCCCGCGGCGCGGCTCGCCGCGCTCGCGAAACCTGCATTTCCCGCCGTACGGCGCAAGCTTCACGCAATGTGTCCGGCCGCCCGACCTCGCTGGGGGACTCGACCTGCAGAGTGGAAAAGGTCTGCGTCTTGCAGCGCCTCTCAACCGGAGGTCTCAGAAAGGAGAACCCGTCATGCCAACGCAGACCGCCCAGCAACTCAGCGCCAGGAATCAGTTTTCGGGAACCGTCTCGAACATCAAAGAAGGCACCGTCATGGCGGAAGTGACCGTGATGGTTCAAGGCATTTCGTTTGTCGCGGCCATCACCGCCGAGTCGGTTCGTGCCATGCGGCTTGCCGCCAACGATCGGGTCACGGTGGCCATCAAGGCGACGGAAGTGCTCGTCGCCAAGTAATCCAAGAGGAGGTGGTTCGATGGCGACATCGACCGGAGCAGCGCGATATCACACGAACACGCAGGATCTTGATTGGGACGAGGAACGAGCCGCCGCGGAAGACGCAGGGAGGAACGTCGGAAACATCGGGCGCCTGGCATCGGTCGTCATCGGCCTGGGTCTCCTGGCCACCGGATTGCCTCGCCGGTCCTGGTCGGGCGGATTGTCGGCAGCCATCGGCGCGAGCCTTCTTCACCGTGGCATCAGCGGATACTGTGCGGCGTTCGACGCGCTGGGCATCGACACGAGCGATGCGAACCGGGAGACGAACCGGCTGGGCAGGCGGAAAGTCCACACCGGCGAGGCCGTGAAAATCAGGAGACACATTGAGATCAGACGGCCGCCCGGGGAGTTGTACCGCTTCTGGCGTTCGCTCGACAATCTGCCGCGCATCATGAGCCACCTGGAATCCATCGAGATCATCAACGACCGTCTCTCCCACTGGAGGGTCAAGACCCTGCCCGGTGTCCCGGCGGTCGAGTGGGATGCCGAGATCATCAACGACGTCGAGAACGAACGCATCGGATGGCGCTCCTTGAGCGGCGCCGACGTCGACAACACCGGATCCGTGGAGTTCGAACCGATCCATGAAGGGCATGGGACGCGGCTGACCGTCATGCTCCAGTATGCGCCACCGGCCGGCCGGCTCGGCGCCGCGGTTGCGAAAATGGTGAGCGAAGATCCCGACTCCAAGATCGCGCAGGACCTTCAGCGATTCAAAGAAAGCATGGAAGCGGGAGTCTATTCCGGCAGGTAAATGGGACCGAGGCACGTCACGACCGAAAAAGGAGAACACCGATGCCGCAAGCGACGTTCGCCGGACATCCCTTACACCCGCAGTTGATCGTCATGCCGGCGGGACTGCTGCCGTTCAGCCTCGTGTTGGATTTGCTGCATGCCAAGACGCGCGACCATTCGTACGCGGACGCGGCGTACTACACCATGATGGGCGGTTTTGTCGGCGGTCTCATGGCCGGCGTGGCGGGGGCGGCGGATTTCACCACCATTCCGGAAGGGAACGCGGCCAAACGCGTCGGCCGTATGCACGGGATGATGAACGTGGGCCTCCTGGCCTTGACCGGCCTGAACCTGCTGATGCGGCAACGCCGCGGTCGCTCGCCCGGCTCGCTTCCGCTGTTGCTGTCTCTCGTCGGCACCGCGGGCTTGTTCGTTTCAGCCTGGTACGGCGGCCACTTGGTGTACCACCACGGGATGAGAGTACGGGGAACCGAATTGTCCGGCAGTCCGGACGAGATCAAGCCCCCGGGAGACGATCGCGCTGCAGGGGCTCTGGCATCCACCCTCGGGGAAGCGGCATGAACGGCGACCCATCAGACATCACCCTCCGGCCGCCGACCTCGCAGGCTTCAACGCCGTACGGTTCAAAGACGAGCTGGACGGCCGTGCGTTCTCCTCGCGGGTCATCCCGGACGTGAAGTCGGCGCAACGGTGTGAACGGGACTCCCACGTTCTTCCTGAACGGCAGGCGGCTGTCGGACGACAGCCGCCTGGAGCAGTAGCACCAAGGTGGCGCGGTTCGTCGACTGGCTCAGTTCGTACAACGAGCAGCGCCCGCCGGCAAAACGCGTCGGCTGGTATGGGCGGCCCTGACTGAAAGCTACGAGTCGCTGTTTCACGAGGTCGGCATTCCGCGGTTTTTTGCGACATGGCATGATGCGGAAACAACCGGCACCCTCGCGGAGCCCCGATTGGAGCGAGCGATCGACGTGCTGTATCGGCCCAAGAGCGAGCGGCGCCTTTCCCGCCCGCGTGTGAGGACACGAGGGACGAGCCGTGCAGACCAATATCCTGATGATCCTGCCGACGAAAGACCGATCCCCGCAGAGCGACACCGGCTCGATTTTGTTCATTGGGAACGCCACCGTGGTGATCCGTTTCGGCGGCTTCACCATCCTCACGGACCCGACCTTCATCCATCGTCACGAACAGGTATCGATCGGCTACGGAATGCACAGCACGAGATTGACGGATCCGGCCCTCGACATCGAGCAACTGCCCCCGGTCGATCTCGTAGTCCTGTCCCATTTCCACGGGGATCATTTCGACCAAGTCGCCGAGCGGGACCTGGACAAGTCTTTGCCGATCGTCACAACCCGCGAGGCCGCCGATGCGCTCCACCGACGGGGATTCCGTCAGGTGAAGCCGCTGGAGACCTGGTCCTCGGTCTCCGTCGAGAAGGGCGAGATGCGGCTGCGCATCACCGCGATGCCGGGACGCCATGGGCCGCCGCTGGTACATTTTGCCATGCCGGACGTCATGGGCAGCATGCTGGAATTCGATTCGCCCACCGGCAGGAGCTTCCGTCTCTACATTACTGGGGACACGCTGGTCATGGACGACCTGCGCCACATCCCCCGGCGATATCCCGACATCGATCTCGCGCTGCTTCACCTCGGGGGCACGAGAGTGCTCGGGGTGCTGGTGACGATGGATGCGGCCCAAGGAGTGGAGCTCATCCGCATGGTGGGTCCGCGTCGCGCCATTCCGATTCATTACGACGACTACGACGTGTTCACCTCATCGCTGTCCGATTTCCAACAGGCCGTGGAGGCGGCGGGACTGAAGGAGCGGGTCCAGTACCTCCAACGGGGCGAGACGCACGCGTTTCAGGCCTCGGCGAAGCGCGCGGCGGCGTGACGTCTGTCGGACGGCTACGCGGCTTTTCTCAGTTCCTCCGCGCGCTCGCCTTGGCCCTCGGCCACGGCGTCGGTCCAGTAATAGCCGTAGTACCCGGCTCCCCACGCGGTGAGGAGGTGCAGCAGGGGCAGGAGGGGACCGGGCAGCAGCCACCCGTCGAACTGCGATCTCACGATCGGAGCCAGTTCGAGCACCGCCACCGCCGCGAACAGGACGGCAGTCTTCCTCGCGAAGGACAATGCCGTGGCGACGCTCGAGGCCGCTGTCACTCCCCAGATCCCGACCGCAAGATGCAGCGTTTGATCGAACGCCCCGATGGGAAAGACATAGACGAGCGCGCCAAGCCCCCCGATGACGAGATACACGGCACCGGCGAGACTCGCAAACTGCCGATTGGTCATATTCGCCCAGATGCAAAGAAAAGACCATCAGGCCGACTGCGACTCCAAGATTGATCTTGCCTGTCCGAGACTTGCCTCTCATGGGACCGCGCGAGTTGTCGCCACTCGGCGGCCCGCGCCGGCTCGTTTTGGTGGACAGGCCGCGCTTCAGGTCCCTGCCTCCGCCCATCGTCGGACAAGCTGTCCTGCGCCGGACAGAATGGCAGTTCTGAAACGTTACTTCACGCCGGCTGATTTCCCACGACACGAAGGGCCGCTGCCCGAGGGCCGGGAACATAGGACCTGCGTCTGCCAAAGGCACATCCCTTGCTCACTTCTGCCATGATCCATCTGGAAGGAGGACCGTTATGGCGCAGGTGCTCGGCAGTGTCGCTCACGGGGTGGCCGTGCTGGCCGCGGCCGGAGTATGGGTTTTGATACCACAGCAGGCAGAGGCCGCGGATCCACCGTCGGAATCTCAACTCGAGCGGTTGATGGCGACGGCGGCTCGCGCGACCGATCGTCCCGATCATGACTATGTGTCCAACAGCCTGAAATCCATGCTGCACCAGGCGAAGGACCTGGGTCTGTCGCAAGAGCAGACGGACAAAATCAAGACGATCACCGAGCAGTACGAACGCACGGGACGGGATCGTGAGGCGGCCTACAAGCAGAGCGAAATGGACGCGTTGAAGCTGATTCACGACAGCCACAGCTCCCTGACCTCCGTCGAGAGCGCGGTTCAGAAAGCGGATCAGGAGCATACGAAACTGCGGATGGCCGGCATTCGAGCCTTGCGGGAAGCTCGTGACGTGTTGCGCCCCGAGCAGTACAGCCACTGGCGTCAAGGCCACGCGGCGCAAGTCGCCCGAAGCAGCATGCCGCACGACCCGGGCGACCGCGACAAAGACGAATTGGAACGCATCCCTCCGCATCAATAGCGGGAGGTTCCGTGCGGCGATCGAACCGCCCTGGCGGCGTTCGGCCGAACCTCAGCAGCAATCATGAAAGGAGCATTCTATGCCGCGGATCAAATGGTTCCTCGTGACGGGGTCGCTGATCGGCATGTTGCTTCCTCCGTTGTTTCTCGTATGGGCGGAGAACGATCCTCCGGTGTCGGAAGGCACCGTCGTCTTGATCGAATTCACGATCACCGTGCCCGAATCCCGCATCGTGATTCCGCACAACGTGAGCCAATTCGTACCGGGTAACCACGACCTGCTGCCGAACTTGGAGAAGGAACTCACCGGCATGAAAAAAGGGGAGGCCAAGCGGGTCGACTTGTCGTCGGACGAGGCCTTCGGCCCGTATGATGAAAACAAAAAGGGCATCATCAGCACGGAGAGCCTCCCGCCGGATACGCAACCGGGAACCGTGCTCGCGACCGAGGATGGCGTGCCTTTCGTCGTGACGGAAATCTCCGGTTCCTTTGCCGCCGTCGATTTCAATCATCCGCTCGCTGGGAAGCACGTGATCATCGACGTCAAGATCTTGAACGTCTCGCGGCAGGACGACGAAAGCAACGACGGGACGGCCCGCCGGCGTCAGGTGAACGACGCCTCGATCTGAGCCGGACCACCGCGTGAGCCCGATAACCGCAAATGAGGGACAGCATGCTGCATTACCAGCCATACCAGGTGAAGTCATTCGAGATTCACGGCCTCGAAGGTATCTCGGACAAGACCGTCGACATGCATCTGTCGCTCTATGAGGGCTATGTAAAGGCCACGAACAATTTGCAGGAGCGCATCGCCGAGATTTTGAAGGACGGGCAAGTGGACCAAGAGGAGATGCCGGCCTATTCCGAACTCACCCGCCGCCTTGGCTTCGAATACAACGGCATGGTGCTCCATGAATACTATTTCGGCAACCTCACGCCGAAGGCCTCCCGGAAGCCGGACCGCTCCTCGGCCTTTTTGCGCCAGGCCGAGGCGTCGTTCGGGTCCTTCGACCTGTGGAAGACCGACTTCATCAGCGTCGGGAAGATGCGCGGAGTCGGATGGGCGATTTGCTTTCAGGATCCGGCGAGCGGCAGGCTTTCAGACCATTGGATCACGCTGCACGAGCACGGCAATGTCGCCGGCTATCGGCCCGTGCTCGTGATGGACGTCTGGGAGCACGCGTTCCTGCTGGACTACGCGCCCTCGCAGCGCGGCCAATACATCGACGCCTTTTTCTCCAACATCGATTGGCGGGCGGTGGATCAACGGGTGGAAGGAACCGGGGCCGAAATGAAGCGAGCGGCGTAATCCCGTCTCGTCGTCCGTCTATGCTCCCTCGGTCTGCAGGACTGGGGGCGCGCCTCCGACGGAGAGGCGGCCCACCTTGCTTCTCGAGATCGCGGCGACACAGGCCGTGCTCAGCAGGACCAAGCCGATTCCCAGCAGGCTCACGTGGGGTCCCATCGTATCTGCGGCCCATCCGAATCCTGCCATCCCGGCCATCGCACTGGCCATGGAGCCGGTGCTGAACGTGGAGAAGACGCGGCCCAGCAAGTGAGCAGGCGTGACTTCCTGGAGCACGCCCCAGACCACCGGCATGAACAGCGCCGTGCTTCCGCCGATCACGAGAATGAATGCCCCCGCGATGAGCGGCGCGCTCAACAGGCTCAACCCGCACATCGCCAGGCCGCCGACCGCCATCGAGCGAAAGATCAGCGTGAACCGGCCGCGTAAGTCGCCCTGCGCCAACGACGCCAGCCAGGTCGAGGTCGCCAGCATCCCGGCGCCGAGCGCCGACCACAAGACGCCGAGCTCCACCGCGCCGGCGCTGAGATTCTGCTCGGCGAACACGGGGAGCATGAACGCGAACGCGCTGGCCGCCAGACTATACAAGGCGGCGACGAGCATCAGGACGAGCACGGTCTGCTCGAAGCAGACAAAGCGGACTCCGGCCATCCATTCCTGCCTCCAACTCCCGCTGGCCTGTTCGGTCTGCACCGCGGCCTCGACAGGCCGCATGCGGACCGTGATCAGACAGAGTGCCGAGACGAAAAAGGTGGCCGCGTCCAAGTACAGCACGTTTTGCGAGCCGATGAGCGCGATCCCGATCCCGCTCGCGAGCGGCCCGATGAGAAGGCCGATGTTGGTAGTGGTCTGCAGGAGGGCATTGGCCGCCGTGAATTCGTCGCGACGGACGATCTGAGGAACGGCGGAAGCGAGCGCCGGCCCGAAGATCGTCGAGACGATCGCGAGCAGAAACACCGCCGCGTACAGCCGTTCGAGCGTCAGTTCGCCGAACGCGTACAGCAGGGGGATCAGCAGGACGAGGACCGTACGGACCAGGTCCACCCACACCATGACGGTCTTCTTGTTGGCCCGGTCCAAAAAGACCCCGATCAAGGGGCTCAAGACGAGAGGTGGGATCGTCTGGAGCAGGCCGATCATCACCATTTTCATCGCCGACCCGGTCAACTGGTAGACGAACCACAGGAGCGCCACACGATTGAGGCTGTCTCCGACCTGGGAGGTCATCTGTCCCCAGAAGAGGAGGCTGAAATCCCGGGTCTTCAGCAACTGCCATCCCGGCGCCCGCGACGCCGCCGGCGACGATTCGACATCCAGGGAGCCAGCCACATTAGTCACGGCCGTCATTCGTGTATCCTCGCAAGATCATCGTTCATGATGTATACCGCACGGCGCTCCAAACATGCATGGACCTTGCCGCGGGAAAGCCTCGAGATTTCGTCCAATGCGCACGGTAGGCTTCGGCGCGGCGAGAGTCGAATCTTCCACGTTCCCGACATGTTCGGCCGGGCGGGACAGCCTGTCTTGCTCAAATCGGACCTCTCCCGGATCGCGCTAGACAACCTCCTAGTTCCGCGCCCCTACACATCATCGGAAATAGCCTACAGAGGGTCTGTCAGTCGACTGGTACAGCCCCTAGTCGGAGACGGGCAGGGAGTCGGGGTCATGGTCCTGAGCCGGATGGCGGCGGGATCGGCGCTTCGCGCACCGAGGGC
The DNA here is from genome assembly GCA_035760745.1 of Nitrospira sp. Lineage (GTDB taxonomy): Bacteria > Nitrospirota > Nitrospiria > Nitrospirales > Nitrospiraceae > Nitrospira_C. The sequence goes on from DASTSI010000182.1 coordinate 29,162, forward strand.
ATCCGACGCCAGAACATCCAAGCCGTGACGGCGGCAATGCCCATGACGGCGCCGATGGCGACCACGGTCGGCGGGACGCCGAGCCGGCCGGTCGTCCAGCCGAAGAACGTGATGCCACCCAACGCGGCGGCCATCGCGCCCAAGGTGTAGAAGGCCAGCGCACGACCGAGCATATGAGGCGGAGTCACCTCCTGCAGCACCCCCCATGCCACCGGAGTCAAGACTCCCACGCCGGCGCCCAGCAGAATCAGCAGAAACGCGGCCGACGTGGCGTGACTCGTCAACACCAACGCGACCAGTATCACCGCGCTCTCGGCGCTCGCGACGGCGATCACGTGGACCCGGCGCTTGATGTTCCACGCACTGATCGCCGTCAGTCCCACCGAGACGCTCAGCAACCCGACACCGAGCATGGACCAGAGATACCCGACTTCGACGGGCCCCAAATCGAGGAGCTTTCTCGCAAACACAGGAAACAGGGTCGTGAAGGCGCTGGTCGCGAACGTATAGAGCGCGGCCGTCGCCGTCAAGAAGAGCACAATGGGCCGTCCCTTCACGACGTACACAAATCCTTCGACGATGTCGCGCCAGGCGGACACGAGCGGGGGACGCGCGACGAGGCGCAGCGTCGGTGGCGCGAACCGGACCGGCACGAAGCAGGCGGCAGAAATCACATACGTGGCGGCATTGAGGCAGAGCACCTCCTGCGAACTCAACGCGGCGATTCCCAGCCCGCTGATGGCCGGGCCCATGATGATCCCGAAGCTGGTCGTGATTTGGAGTAGCGCGTTGGCCGCCGTGTAGTCCTGCCGGGGGACGAGGGACGGCACGGCCGCCGTCAGCGCGGGTCCGAAGACGGCGGTGGCCACGGCGTGCAGGGTGACGAGCACGTACAGCGAGGAGACGGTGAAGGAATCCACCGTCATCCAGCAGGGAATCAGGCCGAGCACCACCGCCCGGACGAGATCCGAGACGATCAGGAGCGTCTTTTTCGGGAGCCGGTCCACCGCCACGCCGATGAGCGGCGCGAGCGCGATTGCGGGGGCGGTTTGGAGGACGCCGATGATGCTGGTCTTCAGCGGCGAGCCGGTGACGGAATAGACGAACCAGAGCAGCGCGAGTTTCGAGACGCCGTCGCCCACCTGCGAGACGACTTGGCCCCACCAGACGAGCGCGAAGTCGCCGGTGAGCAGCCAGCGCCTGGTGGCTGCGGGGACGCGGGGATGCTTGCGCGACGGGGAGGATGAGCCTTTGATGACACGCGTGAGAACACCCCCGTCCTAATCCTTCGCGACGATCTGCACGGCCGTCGTATCCACGGCTCGAACGCCGGGCACCTGACGGGCCGCCTCCGCCGCCTCGAGCGCGATGACCTGAAAACGGGTCTTGCCGCTCAGGCGCACGACGCCGTTCTCCGCCTTCACATCGAAGCCCACGGCTTTCAGCGTCTCGCTGCGCGCCAGTCGGTCCCGGACGAAATGCGCGATCATCTCGTCCTGCTTCTTGGTGAGGGAGGCGCGGAGTGCAGGCGAAACGGTGAGCTTGTTGACCACGGATTCCACGCCATCGACCCTGCGGACCACCTCGGCCGCCTTCGCCTTCTCTTCTTCCGTCGAGACCGTCCCGGTGAGGACGGCTTTCCGGTTGTCCATTTCGACTTCGATCTCATACGGGAAGAGCGTCGGCTCGGCCATCAAGGCCAGCTTAATGGTGAGATTGGGTGACGTGACCGCCTTCTTGGCCTGTTCCTCCGGTTTCGGCGCCGGCGGTTCCTCCGCTTTCGCCGGCTTCTCCTCCCCCGGCTTGCCTCCCTCCTGTTTCCCATCCCCGTTGGGCTTCTTCTTCGTCGACTCGACTTGCGACGGCTCCTTCGGAGCGTCGTCCGCTGCGAAGCCGGCCGGGACGCAGAACGACAACGAGGCGAGCAACGCGCTGAGCCGGCGGACAATCATTGGCTTACGGCGCGGACAGCGCGCCCCTAATCCGATGCCTAAGCAAACGACCCCATCTTGGACGGCGCGGCCCGCAAAGCGTACTGGGAGATTCCCCAGGCGCTTCAACGGACGACCGTCCGATCCCAGGGCCGGAGGGCGCGCAGGTGAGGGAATCGCCTAGTTAGGAGTGTTCCCGCGGCTTGCTATCGTGCCGTGTTTGTCCCTCACAGCCGGCGATCCGCGAGCACCTCGCCATGGTATAAGGCAACCGCACACTGAATGAAGCCGCATCGGGTCCTGGGAATCATCATGGCGGGGGGCAAAGGCGAGCGCCTCCTGCCGCTCACGGAGGTCCGCAGCAAGCCGGCGGTTCCCTTCGGCGGCGCCTACCGCATCATCGATTTCGTCCTCAGCAATTTCATCAATTCGGGGATCACCGCGCTCTATGTCCTCGTGCAGTACCGTTCTCAATCGCTCATCGAGCACTTGCGCGAAGCCTGGCAGGTGGGCGGGCACATCAAGAGCGAATTCGTCAGCATCGTGCCGCCCCAGATGCGCACCCGGGAAGGTTGGTACGAGGGCACGGCGGACGCCGTCTTTCAAAATCTGAATCTCATCGAAGATTTTCAGCCGGATACCATCGCCGTATTCGGCGCCGATCACGTCTACCGGATGGACATCCGTCAAATGGTCCGCCAGCACATCGAGCGCGACGCCGATGTGACGGTCGCCGTCCTGCCGGTCGCCATCGAAGCCGCGCGCGGGTTCGGAATCGTCGAAGCGGACCCGACGGGCCGAATGATCGGATTCGAAGAAAAGCCGGCCGCCCCCAAAGCCATGCCGGGACGCGCCGGCTACGCCCTGTCGTCGATGGGCAACTATCTTTTCAAGACCGAAACGCTCGTGCCGATTCTCCAACGCGACGCCGCGAGACCGGGGACCCATGATTTCGGCCGCAACATCGTCCCCGAGCTCCTCGCCGATCATGCCGTCCATATTTACGACCTGCACACCAACGAGATCCCCGGGCTTCACCCGTATGAGGAACGGGCCTATTGGCGGGACGTCGGCACGTTGGAGGCGTACTGGAACGCGAATATGGATCTGCTCGGCGAAACGCCGGCCTTCGACCTTCGCAATCCCGGATGGCCCATCATGTCGTCCTCCTACGACGGCCCGATGGCGTCGCTGGTTCGGACGCAGATCGATGATGCGATGGTCGGGCAGGGCAGTCATTGCGTGGGCGCCGAGATCAGACGCTCCATCGTGGGTCGCGGCGTCCGGATCGAGGCGGGCGTCCGCCTGGAAGAGTGCGTCATCCTTGACGACGTTCACATCGGGACTCAGGCGTCCCTCCGCCGGGTCATCGCGGACCGACGCAGCGTCATTCCGCCGCGCAGCCGAATCGGATTCGACGCGGCGCAGGACCGGGACAGGTTTCACGTTTCGCCAACCGGCCTGGGCCTGGTCGTGGTGCCCCATCCGTCGGCGTCCAACTCCCGACTCCTGAGACAAGCATCATGACGGAAGTTCGACCTCCAGCGGCGCGGTCTTCGCTGCCGCTGGCGACCTATCGGCTGCAGCTCCATCACGCCTTCACCTTCCGCGACGCGCGGAACGTCGTGCCCTACCTGCGTGCACTCGGCATCACCGACTGCTACTTGTCCCCGATCAGCCAGGCCGCTCCCGGCAGCGAGCACGGCTACGACGTCATCGACCCGACCGTCATCAATCCGGAACTGGGCACCGAAGAGGAGTTCCAGGAATTCGCGCGCGTCGTCCGTTCGTCGGGCATGGGACTGGTGCTGGACGTCGTGCCGAACCACATGGGCATCGGCAAGGCCCTGAACCGGTGGTGGCGTGACGTGCTCGAGAACGGGCCCAGCTCTCGGTACGCCGCGGCGTTCGACATCGACTGGCATCCGATCAAGCGGGAACTGGAGAACAAAGTGTTGCTCCCGATCCTGCCCGACCAATACGGCGCGGTGCTGGAGAGCCAGGAGATCCAGGTGGCGTACGAAGGCGGCGCCTTCCATCTCCGCTATGCCGACCATGTCCTGCCCCTCGCCCCCAAGACGTGGACGCATCTCTTGTCCTACGGCCTCGAGCGGCTGGTGGCCGAGGGCGATCAGCGGATGCCGGTCCTGGAGCTACAGAGCATCGTGACCGCTTTGAAGAATCTCCCAGGACGCGAGGAGCGGGACCCCGAGCGGATCGCCGAGCGCGATCGGGAGCAGGAAGTCATCAAGAAGCGGCTCTCCACGCTCATGGACGAGAGCGAGACGGTCCGAGTCTTGGTTCTCGACAATGTGCGGCTCTTCAACGGCGAACGCGGCCGGTCCGAGAGCTTCGACCTCCTCGACGCGCTGCTCAACGAGCAAGCCTACCGGCTTGCGTCCTGGAAGGTAGCGTCGGAAGAGATCAACTACCGCCGCTTCTTCGACATCAACGATCTTGCCGCCATCCGCATGGAGGACGAGAACGTCTTCCGCGAATCGCATCAGCTCGTGGTGCGGCTCGTGCAGCAAGGCGCCGTGCGAGGCATCCGGATCGACCACGTGGACGGATTGTACGATCCGGGACGCTATCTCCGCCAATTGCGGGCGCTGACGAATCCTGAGGGGCGCGACTCCCACGATCCGCTGTACTTCGTCGTAGAAAAAATCCTGGGCAAAGACGAGCCCCTCCCGGATGCCTGGCCCGTGCACGGCACCACGGGCTACGACTTTCTCAATCAGGTGAACGGACTCTTCGTCGCCGCCGGCCACGAGAAATTCTTCACCGATTTCTACGCGCGCTTCATCGACCGTGAGGCGCACTATCTCGACTTGGTGTACGCCTCCAAGCAGCTGATCATGCGCGCGTCCATGTCCAGCGAGCTCAACGTCCTGGGTCATCAGCTCAACGGGATCTCGGAACGGGACCGCCGGTCGCGCGACTTCACGTTGAACAACCTGACGCATGCCATCCGGGAGATCATCGCCTGTTTTCCCGTGTACCGGACGTACATCACCGAAGGGCCGGAGCCGGTCTCCGACCGCGATCGGGCCTACATCCACATGGCGGTGGCCCGGGCCAAGCGTCGGAATCCCGCCATCAGCGGGCAGGTCTTCGACTTTATCCGCTCCATCCTGTTGAAGCAGCGCGAGGCGCGGACCAAAGAGGACCAGGACGAACAGATTCGTTTCGTGATGAAGTTTCAGCAGACGACCAGCCCCGTCACGGCGAAGGGCGTCGAAGACACGGTGTTTTACCGCTTCAACCGACTGGTGTCGCTCAACGAAGTCGGCGGCGAGCCGGATCAGTTCGGAGTGCCGGTCGAGGAATTTCACAAGCGGATGCGCGAACGGCAGGCGCGGTGGCCCCACGCCCTCTCCGCGTCGTCCACGCACGACACGAAGCGGAGCGAGGACGTCCGTGCCCGCATCAACGTCCTCTCGGAACTGCCGCAGGACTGGAAAGCCCACGTCGGCCGATGGAGCCGCCTGAATAGGCCCCACCGCCGCGAGGCCGAGGGCGAGCGGATGCCCGACGCCAACGACGAGTATTTTTTCTATCAGACCCTGATCGGCGCGTGGCCCCCCGAACCGATGGGAGACGAGCACTATGCGGCCTTCGTCGGCCGGATCAAGCAGTACATGGAAAAGGCCGTGCATGAGGCGAAAGTCCATACGAGTTGGGTCAATCCCAGCCCGGCGTACGACCAGGCGGTGCAGGATTTCGTGGATGCCGTGCTCGCCCGGACCCCGGTCAACCGGTTCCTGCAGGATTTCCTCCCGTTCCAGGAACGGGTCGCCCGTTACGGTCTCTACAATTCACTGGCGCAACTGCTCCTGAAGACCACCGCGCCCGGCGTGCCCGATTTTTACCAGGGGACCGAGCTGTGGCATTTCTATCTCGTCGATCCCGACAACCGGGGTCCGGTCGATTACCGAGCCCGCGAAGCCATGGCCACCGACCTGCGCGCGACGATCGAGCGGCTGGGAGCGGATCGCGTGGAATTCACGAAAAGCCTGTTCGAGCAGCCTTCGGACGGTCGGGTGAAGCTGTACACGATGATGATCGCGCTCGAGGCCCGGGCGCGCCATCGCGACGTGTTTCAGCGAGGCGACCATCTCGGATTGGAGTGCGGCGGCAGCCGGAAGCAGCACGTCTGTGCGTTTGCCCGCGTCCATGAGCATCAGGCGGTGGTGACGGTCGTGCCCCGTCTCCTCGCCACGCTGATCCCCGACAGCAAGCAGCCGCCCGTCGGTCACGCGGTTTGGGAGGACAGCTGGGTCTCCGCTCCCCCCTGGCCGACGTTGGGCGAGTTCCGCAACCTGATGACCGGGGAGATCGTGAAGGCGGAATCGGTCGGCGGACGACGCGTGCTTCCACTAGCCCGCGTGTTCCTGCATTGCCCGATCGCGCTCCTCGAACGGATCTCGTAATGCGCGGAGTCCGGACTGCCGCGCGACGGCCCGGCGTCGTGCAACTCCGGTTCGCGAATGGTCTCCGGCGACTCGGCTCTCGACAGCCCGCAGCCGGCACTTTCTCAGTGACTCCATCGCCCGTTCCAACGCTAGGGAACATCCGAGTTGGTGGCCCTTCGTTGCATGGTAAGGTCGCGTAAAGAGCTGCCGAGTGTCCCGGACAGCCCGCCGCTCGCAGGAAAGACGTCAGCAATGGCACAGCAACAGCCGCGGGAGGCGCGCGTCAAGCGAAAGGAAGACGCCTTGTCGCTCCTGCGGCGGGATCACGAACAGGCGCAGAGTTTGTACGAGGGATTTCAGACGGCCGGGGGCGACGACCTGTATTTTCTCGCCAGCCGCATTCTCCGGAGCCTGGACCAGCACGCCAGACTCGAAGAAGAGCTGTTCTATCCCGTCATCCACGCGAAGGCGGCCAGGCGCGGGCAGAGGGAGGGCGAGGAGTTGGTGCGGGCGGCGCTGCGGGAGCACCAAACGCTGCAGAAACGCATGGGCAAAGTGCGCGACATCCTTGCCCATGACGAGGGCTATCAGGCCCAGATCGATGATTTGATGGAGGAAGTCAGGCGGCACGTGGAAGAGGAGGAGCGCTCCCTGTTCCCGATGGCGCGAGCACTCCTGGACGAACAGGAATTGATGCAACTGGCGGACGACCTCCATCGCATGAAGCAAGAGGTGGATTCTCGCCTTGCGGCATAAGGTACGATTCGCAAAGCACCGGCATGGAAGCGGCTCGTGGCTCGACGATCGCGAGCGTCAATGGAAAGCCGCCGCCGGCCTGACGCTCCTGGCCGGAATCCTGTCGCTGGTGGCCTCGATCGGCCCGAACGACGACGGTTGGCGGTCCGAGCCTGCCGGACGAGCGTGTTCGCCTGCCGGGGAGACGCCAAGGAGGGCCATGGATTCACAACCGATGCTGGAACCGGTCGATCGTCCCGTCGGCATGACCGCGGCTGGGGACCCGATCGCCCAGCGGGTCGGATGGTCTTCGCCCGGACCGCCCGCCGCTGAAGCGGGCGTCGTCGAAGCGCCTCGGACCCGCTCGCTTTTTCTGCGTTCGCACCTTGAATCGGTAATTCAGCAGCATCCCTGGCCCACGCTCCTCTTGGGAATCGCAGCGGGGTATCTGCTGGCTCGTCGCCTGAGGTGACCATGGCACAGACCGGGCGCATCGGATTGATGGACCTCCTCACCGGCATCCTCGATGATTTCAAGTCCCTCCTGCGTCAGGAGGTGCAACTGCTGCGCGATGAGGTCAAGCTCGAAGTCTCGAAAGCCGGTCGTGCCGCCTCGGACTTCGGAGTCGGCATTGGCTTGGCGGCGGTGGGAGGATTGTTTTTGTTGCTGGCGATCGTCCACTCGCTCCATGAAGGCCTGGGCCTGCCGCTCTGGGCCAGCTATGGCATCGTCGGCGTCGTCCTGAGCGGCATCGGCATCGCGCTCCTCGCGCGGGCGCGCTCCCTCGCCGGGAGCGTCGAAGCGCTGCCGCGGAGGACGATGGTCGCCATGAAGGAAAACGTCCAATGGATCAAAGAGCGCATGACGTTGAGGAAGACCTGAAAAATATTCTGCGGACCCGCATGGCGCTCGGCGACAAAATCCAGTCGCTCGAGCAGCGGGTGGAAGAGACGGTGCGCACGACGAAGACGGCGACCCTGGACGCAATCGACCGCGCCAGAGATCACGCCGCGCGCTGGGTGGAATCAACGGCTCAGTGCCTCGACCCCTCACGGCAGGCGGCGCGCCGACCCTGGGTGCTGCTGGGAACGGCCGTGGCGGTCGGCCTCTTCGTCGGGCTTGCAGGCCGACGCGGAACACGGCGGTCCGGGGTGTATCCCTATTATCCTCCCGAGGCTCGGGGCGCGGACGTGATGCCGCCGCGGGCGGCGGACTCGATGGGCCGCCCCTCTCCGGAACTCGAAACACGACCGTTCACGATGCGGGAGCGGGAACCGGCCCACGTCCCCGCCGCCGACGACGGTCAGGCCCGGCCCTCGGCGGCCCTGTCGAATTTGTGGCAGGACTTGACCGCCGAATGGGCCCAAGAACGGGCGCGCTTGGAAGAGACGGCCTTGCTGGTCGCGCGCTCCTTCATCCGTGATTTGACCCGCCTTGCGGGGGATTTCGTCGTCGAACAGTTGGGCGCCTCCTCACGTTCGGCCCGCCGGCCCCGCCTGCAGAAGGTGCCGTGAGCCGGCGTCGCCCATGACACGCACCTCGAGCGCGTCCTCGCTTCGAAGCTCGTCCCCGGCCTACAACCCCTGGAAGCTTGGCGGGCTCTCGCTCACGGAACTGGGACGCCGGCTCTGGCGCGAGAGCCGCGAAGACGAACTCCTCGGACGGGCCGCACAGCTGTCCTACTACATCCTGCTCGCGCTGTTTCCGGCGCTCATCGTGCTGACGGCCGCCATGGGACTCTTCTCGGTGCAGAACTACATGCCGGAGTTGATGGGCTACCTTCGCAACGTCCTGCCCGGCGACGCCTTGTCGATGGTCGAGCGTTTTCTGAACCAGGTCGCGGAGGGCAGCGGCGCCAATGTCCTCTCGCTCGGCGGGCTCGGCGCCCTCTGGGCGTCCTCAAGCGGCATCACGGCCATCATGGAAGCGTTGAACGTCGTCTACGACGTCAACGAGGACTCGCGGCCCTTCTGGCGCGTCCGGCTGACCGCCATGCTGCTGACCATCGGCCTGGCGACCTTCGTGATCCTCTCGATGACGTTGGTGCTCTACGGCGGACCGCTCGGCGAATGGATCGCCGGATTTGTCGGCTTGGGCCAGGCGTTCACCTGGACCTGGAAGATCTTGCAGTGGCCCCTCGTGGTCGCGCTCATGCTCGTCGCCGTCGCGGCGGTCTACTATGTGTGCCCGGACATCGAGCAGAACTGGCGATGGGTCTCGCCCGGCTCGGTGTTCGCCGTGTCGATGTGGCTGCTCGTCTCGCTGGGGTTCAAGTTCTATGTGGACAACTTCGGCGACTACAACAAGGTGTACGGGTCCATCGCGGGCGTCATCGTGCTGATGCTCTGGCTCTACTGGAGCGGGATGACGCTCCTGTTGGGCGGGGAGATCAACGCTGAGATCGAGCATGCCGCCGCCGAGCGCCAGGGACAGACTCCAGCCGACAGCCTGGGCGAGAGGCACGCGGCTTGAACAATCGAGCGACGAGGAGGAGGCTGAGAGCAGGCGTCTGGATCGCACCGCCGGCACCGAGCGCCGTCATCGCGTGGTCCGCCGCACTCAGTCTCCGTCCCGGCTCGGGGAGGAATGAACATGCCCCGCGTATTATGGAAAGGCGCCATCAGCTTCGGTCTCGTGCATATCCCGGTCAGGCTCTACTCGGCCGAGAAGCGGAATGACTTCGACTTGACGATGCTCGATCGCCGGACGATGAAGCCCGTCGGGTTCAAACGGTACAACAAGGAGACCGACGAAGAGGTGCCCTGGGACGAGATCGTCAAGGGCTACGAATACGAAAAGGGCCGCTATGTCGTGCTGACGGACGAGGATTTCAAACGGGCGAACGTCGAGGCGACGCAGACGGTCGAGATCATCAGCTTCGTCAAGCAGGACGAGATCCCCCCCATGTACTACGAAACGCCGTACTACCTTGCGCCGGACAAGCGGGGCGACAAGGGATACGCGCTGCTCCGTGAGACGCTGAAGCAAACGGGACGAATCGGCTTGGCCAAGGTCGTGATCCGGACGAGGCAGTGCGTCGCCGCATTGATTCCCTGGGGAGACGTGCTCGTCATGAATACCGTCCGGTACGCCAACGAGCTCCGGGCGGCCGATGAGTTCGAGGTCCCGTCGAGCAATCTCAAAAGCGTCGGGATCACGGCGAGGGAGATCGAGATGGCGCGGCGCCTCGTGGAGGGCATGAGCGACAAATGGAATCCGGAAGCCTTCCATGACACCTACCATGAAGATCTGATGGCCCTGATCGAGAAACGGATCCAGGCCGGCCAGACCGAAGTCGTGACCGAAGCGGCGCCGGAAGAAGAAGAGCGGCCGGGCAAGGGCGAGGTCGTCGACCTCATGGCCCTCCTCAAGCGCAGCGTCGAGGAAAAGAGCAAGGACCGCCGTGCGCCGGCCAAGAAGGCCGAGGCCAAGTCCCACCGCGAGCTGCGGCGGAAGACGGCCTGAGGCGCCCGGCATGCCACGCAAGCGGCGCGCGCTTCCTGACGCGGACGACGGCCGGGCGGTCGCCCAGAAAGCCGGGCTGCACTATGTGGACGACCGCCGGCCCGGCATCACACGCTCGCGCCGCGGCGGCGGATTCTTCTATCTCGATCAGAACCGGCGGCCCGTCCGCGATGACGCCGTCCTGAGGCGCGCCCGCGCCCTCGCGATCCCGCCGGCCTGGCAGAACGTCTGGATCTCGCCCGATCCGCAGGGTCACGTGCAGGCCACCGGGCGGGACGCACGGGGCCGCAAACAATACCGCTATCATCCGCGCTGGCGGGCCGTCCGCGATGAAACCAAGTTTCACCGCATGGCGGCCTTCGGGGACGCGCTGCCCCGGATCCGCCGGCACGTCGAACGCGACCTGGCACGCCCGGGCCTCCCGCGGGAAAAAATTCTCGCCACCGTCGTCCGTCTTCTCGAGACGACGCTGATCCGCGTCGGCAACGACGAGTACGCGCGGCACAACGACTCGTTCGGCCTCTCGACGTTGCGCGACCGGCACGTGACGATCAACGGTTCGACCCTCCGCTTTTCCTTCCGCGGAAAAAGCGGCGTGCTCCATGCCGTCGACCTCAGGGACCGCCGCCTGGCCCGCATCGTCCGACAGAGCCGCGACCTGCCCGGCTACGAGCTCTTTCAATATGTCGACGAGTCGGCCGCACGGCGGACGATCGATGCCGGAGACGTCAACGCCTATCTGCGCACGATCGCCGGCGACGACTTTACGGCCAAGGACTTTCGGACATGGGCGGGCACGGTCCTCGCCGCGCGCGCCCTGTGTGAGCTCAGCGCGGCCGCCTCACCGGCTGAGGCCAAGCGGCAGCTCGTGCGGGCCGTCGAAGCCGTCGCGGCGCGGTTGGGGAACACGAAGTCGGTCTGCCGGAAATGTTACATCCATCCGGCCGTGCTTGAAGCCTACACCGAAGGGAGGCTCGCCGCACCGGGGTCCGCGGCCCGGAGGAATTCCCTACAGCTCTCCGCAGAAGAGCAGGCCGTTTTGCGCCTCCTCGGCGGCCGCCCGCGCCGGATGGCGGCATGACTTCAGCTCACCTGCCGCTCCAGCGCCCCTTCCAGGAGCAACGTTCCGGTGACGGCGATCTGCTCGCCATCCTGCACGCCGTGGCGAATTTCGATCAGATCCCCTGAAGCCGGCCCGAGGACGACCTCGCGGCGCTCGTACTCCTCCGGCGAGCGCCGCACGAAGACGAACGATTTGTCGGCCAACTGGATGACGGCCTTGCGGGGGACAGCGATCACCGCCTCCTCGGAGGGAATTTCCACGTGGATCCTGGCGTGCATGTCCACCTTCAATTTGTGCTCGGCGTTCTGCACCTCGCAGCGGATCTTGATGGTCCGGCTCGTGGGATCGACGATATCATCGACATAGCTCACGACGCCGCCGAACCGCTCGTCCGGGGAGGCTTCGACCGTGACGACCACGGGCAGACCCGGCGTGACAAGACGCAGCGTGCGCTCGTAGATTTCGCCGACGGCCTGCAGGACATCGAGGTTTGCCACGGTGAAGAGGACCTCGCTCGAATCGATCAACTGACCGACCGAGACCTTCTTCTCGACCACGAGGCCGTCGAACGGCGACCGGAGCTCGAAGCGCCCGGTGATGTGCCGGGTGGCGGGCGGTTGATCGAGTTCCTCGGGCGGAACCCGGAGGGCGATGAGCCGCTCTCTGACCCGTTCGTACTCCGCCGTCGTCCGCCGCAGCTCGTTCTCGGCTTGCTCCACGTCCTTCCGCGGGAGCGCCTTCGCGCGGTAGAGGTCGCGGACCATCGCGTGCGTGCGGCGCGCCAGGTCGCGGTCCGATTCGGCTTCGGTGAGCTGCGCATAGGCGGCGATGATATCCGGACTTTGGATCGACAAGAGCGGCTGATCGCGCTTGACCGGCTCACCGAGCTTTCCATGCACGGCCTGCACGAGGCCCGCCAACGGAGACGTAATGTTGACGTACCGGTCCGGCGCGTACTGAATGCGCCCCTGCACGACCAACTCTCTGGAAAGCGGCCGCGGCACGACCGGCTGGCTCGTGATCTCCTGGAGGGCCTTCTCGGTGACCCGGATCACGGAAGGCCGTTCCTGTCCCGCCGTCTGCCGCGCGGCCGAATCGTCCTGCGCCTGGCAGGCCGGCAGGAGGGCCGCCACGAGCGCGCCGAAAAGCCGGCCATGCCGTCTCATTTCGCGCCCCCAGGGACGGCCTCGCCATCGCGGCGGTGCACCCACCCATACAGGACCGGCAGCACGAACAGGATCAGCAGGAGCGCGCTCAACATTCCGCCCACCACCACGCGGGCGAGGGGCTGTTGGGATTGCGCCCCGATGCCGGTCGCCACCGAGGCCGGAATGAGGCCGATGGCGGCGGACAGCGTCGTCATCATGACGGGCCGCATGCGAACCGCCGCATTCTCGAGAAGCGCCTTCCGCATGTCCGTGTTCGCTCCCCGATGTTCGTGGAGCCGCGACACGCTGACCAAGGCGCCCTGAATCGACACGCCGAATACGGAGAGAAACCCGACGGCCGCCGAAATGCTGAACGGCGTACCGGTCAGCACCAAGGCCAGCAATCCGCCGACCAGCGCGAACGGCACGGCGGCGAGGACGAGCAGGCCGTCCCGCAGCGAGCCCAGCGAATACGACACGATGACCAGCATGGCGGCGAGGCTGATCGGGATGATGACCATCAGGCGATGCTTTTCGCCTTTGAGCTGGATGTACTCGCCGTACCAACCGAGGCGGTACCCTTTCGGCAGGCGCACGTTCGCCTCGATCTGCCTGGCCGCTTCCGCCACGGTGCTCTCCAGGTCCCGTCCCCGGACGCTGAACTTGATCGGGACGTAGCGCTCGCTGTTCTCCCGGTACACCATGAAGGGGCCCAGCGATTCCTTGATCACCGCCAGTTGCTTCAGCGGCACCCGGACTCCTTCCGACGTCGTCACCTGGATTTCGCCGATCACCTGAGGGTTCTTCCGATATTGCGGCAGAAACCGGACGACGAGATCGAACCACTTGTCGCCCTCGAAGACGCGCGTCACGCTTTGCCCCCCCACCGCGGCTTGAATGACGGCATTGACGTCGCGCACTTCCAACCCGTAACGGGCGGTCGCCGCCCGGTCCACCTCGATCAGGAGATGCGGCTGGCCGAGACTGTGGAGGACTCCCAGGTCCGAGATGCCGCGGATGCGGTTCAGGATGGTCTTGATCTCCGTCGCCTTGTTCTCGAGGACCTCCAGGTCGGGCCCGAACACCTTGATCGAGTTTTCTCCCTTGACCCCGGTCATCGCTTCTTCGACGTTATCCTGAATGATCTGCGAGAAATTCAACACCACGCCGGGAAACCGTTCGCCAAGTTCGCGGTCCAAGGCGGACACCAGGTCGGCTTTGGCCCGGAACTCTGTTCGCCACTCGTCCCGCGGCTTCAGATCCACGAAGAACTCGACGTTGAAGAACCCGGTCGGATCCGTCCCGTCGTCCGGACGCCCCAGTTGCGACACCGCCGTGCGCACCTCGGGATATTGCCGGAACACCGACCGCATGTCCGAAGCCAGCCGGCTCCCTTCCTCGAAGGAAATCCCGGTCGGCATGGTGGCGCGCAGCCAAATATTCCCCTCCTCGAGCGCCGGCATGAACTCGCCGCCGAGGGTCCACCACATCGCCGCGGTCCCGGCCAGCAGCACGACCATCGTGCCGATGACGGCTTTCTCGTGCCGGAGCGTCTTGTCCAGCGCCCGCAAGTAGCGGTCGCGCATCCAGCGCACCAGCCTGGTATCCGTGGCCGGATGTTGCCCCTTGAGCAGCCAGGCGCACAGCACGGGGGCAAGGGTAAAGGCCGTGAGCAGCGCCCCCGTGAGCGCCAGCCCATAGGTCAACGACATCGGCGCAAAGATGCGGCCGGGCACCCCGGTCATCGTGAAGAGCGGGGCAAAGGCGATGATGATGATCATCGTGGCGTAAAAGATCGGCCTGCCCACGTCATGCGCGGCCCGCATGACGTCCGACTCGACCGACTCTTGCCTGCCGCCGCGGGTCAGCTGAAAGAAAATGTTTTCGACCATCAGAAGGGTCGAATCCACGATGATGCCGAAGTCGATCGCGCCCAACGAGATCAGGTTGGCCGAGCCCCCGAGCACCACCATCATGAGGAACGTAAAGAGCAGCGCCATCGGAATCGCCAGCACGACGATGAACGCCGTCCGCAGGTGTCCGATGAAGAGCAGGAGCGACAGGGACACCAGGGCCACGCCGGTCACGAGAATGTGCTCCACCGTCTCAATCGTCGTGTGGATCAGGCGGCCGCGGTCGTAGATCGGCGTGATCTCCACTCCGTCGGGGAGTTTGCCGTTGTCGAGCTCCTCGACCTTGCGCCTCACCCGCTCGATCGCCGGCATCGACTCGTACCCGCGCATCAGGAGCACCACCCCCTCGAGCACGTCGTCTTCCTCGTCGATGCCGACCTTGCCGAGGCGGACGCGATGACCGATTTTGACCGAGCCGACGTTCTTGGCGAGGATCGGCGTATTGTCCTTCGCCGTCACGACGACGTTCTCGATGTCGTCCAGGTTGCGGAGGAGCCCCACACCGCGCACGTCGAGGCTCTGGCTGCCGAGCGTGAGGTAGTTGCCGCCGGCGTTGGCGTTGCTGCCCTGAATGGCGGAGATGATCTCCGGCACGCCGAGGCTGTACGCAAAGAGCAGCCCCGGGTCGAGGTCGACATGGTATTGCTTGGTCGTCCCCCCGAAAGCCGTGACGTCGATGATCCCTTCGACGCGCTTGAACTCCCGGTTCAGCTGCCAATCCTGGATGGTCTTGAGATCCGTGAGACTGTAGTTCTTTCCGCTGAGCTGATAGCGAAACACCTCGGCCAATGCCCACCAGGGTGAGATGATGGGTTCGACTCCGGCGGGCAGATCGAGCAACGCGAGGCGGCTCAACACCTCCTGCCGGTCACGGAAATAATCGCTGTCGAAATCAAAATAGAACCGGACGTCGCTCAGTCCGAACAGCGAGAGGGAACGGATGGTGGTGAGCCGCGGCATCGCCGCGAGGGCATATTCGATCGGGAGCGTGATCTGCCGCTCCATTTCTTCGGCGGACAAGGAGGGATTCTGCGCGATGATCTCCACCATCGGGGCGGAGGGATCGGGATAGGCGACGATGTCCAGCTTGTCGAAGGCGTAAATGCCGCCGATCACGAGCAGCAAGGCCCCGCCCACGACGGCGTGCCGATGAGCCAAGGACCACTCGACCAGTCGAGCCACCACCGCTCATCCTCCTCCGGTCTGGCCGAACGGCGCCGGAGGATGCCTGGCTCGTCGCGCGGATCCCTGTTCGTCTTCGGAAGGCGCGGGCCGAGTCATGGCAAGCCGTGCTTGGCTGGGCGGTCCGGCCGCCGGTCATGTTTCGCCGGCTTGTCGGGGGCCGATTCCGACGAGCCGGTATTCGGCACGTCGCCCGGGTTACTCATCGCGTGCTCACCGCTCTCGATCCCCGTCGGGATGCTGTCCCCCTCGCGCTCGGAACGGACCGGACCGTGGCCGACCGGCACCGGCCCCGATCCGGGATAGTCCTCCGGGTCGTACCCACCCATGGCTTGATCATTGCGGCTTCGCTCTTCGGTCGGTTGAGCAATCGCTCGATGTGACGGCCCCTCGGACTGCTCGCCGGAAGAGGTTCCCGGCTTGTGAGATCGTTCCATTCCTCACCTCCTGGCATGCTGGTCCGGTGAAGGCGGAGGGCAACTTCGATGCCGACGCAAATATCAACAGATCCTGGTGTGAACGATCGCCCCACCGGACACCCCATGCACTCCGAGACAACTTGTCCCGAGTCTCACGCGAATTTGGTAGAGTGAACACTAGGGGAGTTCCTGGTGAGAACGAGCAGAAGATACCGATTGCCGCCGATAGATCGCTGTCTCGCAGCGGCATGTCCATTGCAAAACCACTTGCCCAGCCGGTCCGCATCTGAACGAGGGCACCGCGATGCAGACAAGCAGGCACGCAACCGTGCGAGGCGAACGTCCTTGGAGAACCGCTCATGCGCGTGAAGCGGAATGCGTTCTTGATCATCCCAGCCATGACCGCCTGGCTGCTCGCGTCTTCGTTGCCGGGACAGGCCACGGTCTCGCACGACCCGGTCCCCCTTCATCGGGTTCAAGCCATACCGATCCTGGGTGTCACCCTCTCCAACAAGCAGCCGGTCGGCACGCTCACCGTCCTCGAGCTCTCATTTCAACAACGCGCCGATAAGACAGGCCTCATGTTGACCTTCCTTAGCGGAGGCGGACGCCTGTCCCCGAAAGCCGAGACATCGGTCCAACAGGCGATTTATCGGGCGGCCCGCGAGGCCGGCCTCTCCACTGATTCCTGGACGGTGACCCTGTCGGTCCCTCCCGGCGTGACGGTCTACGGAGACAGCCTCTCTGCAATGGTGGGACTCTCGGTCATTGCTTGCGCGAAGGGCGAGCCGATTCCGATGGACCGGATCGTCACCGGAGGAATCGCCCCGGACGGCCACATCAGTCCGGTCGGCGGGCTCGCGTACAAAATTGCGGCGGCCGATCGCGCGCAGATTCGGCGCGTCATCGTGCCCGATGAACCGGCGGCAGGGGAAAGCGATTGGCAAACGCCCTTCCTGATGCAGGTCAGCCCCGTCCATTCGCTCGCGCAGGCCTATTTCGCGCTGACCGATCACGAGCTTCGCTAGCCATCACGCCAATCCTCGTGTTGCGCTCGCTCTGGCGGGACAGGGCCGTCTCGAAGGCGCTCCATCCATCAGTTTGCCGTATATTTTATAGAGACGGTCTTCAAGGCGGGGGAGCCAGCCTGCTCACCCCGACCATCGTGCCGACTCCGGTGACGGCGTCCCTGATCACCTCGATGAACGGTTGCGGGTACCCTCCAAGCCACAGCAAGAGCGAGACGACCAATCCCAATGAGAGCGCCGCAGTCCAGGCCGCTGGATTGACGGTCACGAGCAGCGGACCTCGCACCGGTGCGGGTTGCTCGAACAGGATGACGATAAGCCTCAGGTAGTAATAGACGCCCACGGCGCTGTTGGCGACAAGCAAGAACACCAACAGCCAGAGCCCGGCATCGACGCCCGCTGCAATAGCATAGAATTTCCCGACGAATCCGACGGTCACCGGAATCCCGGCCAAGGACAGCAAGGCCAGCATGAATGCGGCCGCAAGCCAGGGCCGCGACCAGAACAATCCCCGGTAGTCTTCGAATTCATCGGCATCCCGTTGCCCGTCCGATTGGAGGGTGACCACGCCGAACGCGGCCAACGTCATGACGAAGTAGGCTGTGAGATAGAAGGTGACCGCTTCGGCTGCGACCGGCCCTCCGGCCAACAGCGCGACGAGCGCATAGCCGAAGTGGGCGATCGACGAGTACGCCAACAGCCGTTTCACGTTCGTTTGCAGGAGCGCGAGCAGGTTGCCGGCGATCATGGAGCCGGCGGCGAGCAGCGCAAGGAGATGGCCCAGCGCAGCCGATTGACCGACCTGGAGATCGGTGACAAAGCGCAAGAGCAGGGCGAAGACCGCGCCTTTCGACACCGTCGCGACGTACGCGGTCACCGGCGCAGGCGCCCCTTGATAGACGTCGGGCATCCACAGATGAAAGGGGACCAGACCGATCTTGAATCCGACCCCCACGAGGATGAGGACGACCCCGGCGGTCCGCAGCGGACCGGCTCCCCGTCCGAAGCTCCCGGCGCCGAGATCGCGGAAGCTCATCCCGCCCGCGTCGAAATAGAGCAGCGCCATCCCGAACAGGAGAAACGCGGAAGCAGAACCCGAGAGCAGCAGGTATTTCATCGCCGCTTCGAGCGGGGCCCGACGAGCGCGAAGGTAGCCGATCAGGCTGTACAACGAAACGCCGATCAGCTCGATGCCGAGGAAGAACGAGACCAAATGGGCCGAGGCCGACAGCACGAGCGCCCCCAGCGTCCCGAGCAGCAGCAGCAGGTAAAACTCTTCACGTTCCTCAAGGTCCTCGACGTGCACCGCGAGATAGCCGTAGGACCAGGCGATCACGGCGATCGTCGCCGCCAGAAAGAGTCCCATGTAGAGCAGCGCATACCGATCGATGATCAACAGCGTGGTGACGGCCCGCGGGGCCACGCCTGCCGCCCAGGGCAGAGTCGCGAAGGTCAGCACACAGGCAAGGACCGAGAGACCGGCCGTCACGGCATGTCCGCGATGCACGGCGATGCCGAGCATCGTGACGATGGAGAGACCGGCAAGCGCGATCAGCGGTGACAGTGCAATCAGGTCAGCCGAAGTCATGGCGCATCCAACCGGGACTCAGGATGGGGGACCGGGGCAGCGCGGCTCGAATCCGCGACTTGGCGTCGGAAGATCGGCCGATCCACGAGCAACTGGCGGACCGCTGGTTCGGTGGTGGAGAGCAGGGGCTGCGGATACCAGCCGAGCCACGCCTGCACCGCCGCCATGACGAGGAGCCCGACAAAGCTCAGCCGGGACAGGTCCGGAACGATCCGCGCCTCCGCTGGCCTGCCGAAAAAGGTGCGTTGCAGCAACGCGAGGGCATAGACCGCGGCCGCCACCATGCCGGTGGCCGCCAGGGCGGTGAAGACGGGCTGGACGGGGAAGGAGCCGAAGAGGACCAGGAATTCACCGATGAAGTTCGCCAGCCCGGGAAGCCCCAACGAGGCGATCGCGAAAAAGAGCGCGAGCGACGCCAGACGCGGGACCGTCGACCACAATCCACCCATGCGGCGCATGTCCCTGGTATGCAGGCGTTCTTGAATGGCGCCCGCCAACATGAACAGCGCCCCGGTGCTCACTCCATGCGCCACGAGCTGCATCACCGCCCCCTGCAGGGCGAGCTCGGTCATCGCAAACATCCCCAGGAGCGCAAACCCCAGATGGCTGATGCTGCTGTAGGCGACCAGGCGCTTGAAATCTGTTTGGGCGAAAGCCAGGATCGCGCCGTAGAGGATCCCGATGGCGCCAAGCCCCATGGCGACCGGCGCAAAATCCCGAGCGGCCTCGGGAAACAGCGGGATCGTGAACCGCAGCAGGCCGTAG